>NZ_JACYGY010000001.1:2257500-2580000 GCF_015221875.1 Dyadobacter subterraneus | reverse complement strand
CTGAGCAATTACAGCTTTTATAAATGTTATAGAAGCTCTTTCTTGCACCGCAGCATTAGGAATTTCTAAAATATCACTAAGTTTGATAACTGCATCAGATCTGTAAGGTGGCAGATAATGAATGGTTTGTCCTGACGATAACGATTTTTTAATCAAAGTTTTAAGTGAAGCAGATTCAGCCACTTTATTGATTCCGGTTTGGGCCGCGATATCAGTCAACGAAGGTTGTGTTCCCATCCAAACAATGTCATCAATCGTCGGCTCGTTACCTATCAGTATTTCAACATCCTCATCAACATTAATTATTGCAGCCAAACCAGGCTTGTCCAAACCAAAAAAATAAAGAAAAGAGCTGTCCTGGCGGAAATAATATGTGTTGTCCTTATAATTCATGCCCACTTCTTCATTCCCTAAGAATAAAATAAGTCCGTTACCAACAGCCTTTTTTAATTCATTTCTTCTTTCCTTATATATAGCAATATTAAACATTTCCCTTTTCTATTAAATTAGTTATTGTTCAAGTTATTCCATTTTACTTTTCCAGCATCAATTCCTTAATGTACTTAACAGGGGCACTGCCATAACTAAGGAATTTTTCATGAAAAGATTTCAGATCAAACTTATCTCCTAGTTTCGTTTTATAATCCCGGCGCAAGTCTATGATTTCTTTGTATCCAGTATAGTAACTTGTCAGCTGCACATTACTTACACTTACTCTTTTCCATTTACCTTCCGCCTCAGCCTGCTGCTGAAACGCTTCCTTGATTAAAAGATGTAATGCTTCTTCCTTTGTCATATTTCCAGCATGCACGCTGTAATCCAGAATTGTATTACAAACAGTTCGTAAATGCCATTTATACCACATCAGCCACATTTCAGGCTGATTATTTCCAAAACCATTTTCAAGCATCATTTGCTCGGTATAAACAGCCCAGCCTTCAATCATCGCTCCATTTCCTAAAAGCGATTTTATCAGACTCGGCGATTGATTAGCATAAACAAGCTGGGTATAATGCCCCGGAATTGCTTCATGGATATCCAGAATCTGCATTATATAACGATTGTATTCCCGTAGATAACTTTCCGCTTTTTCTTTTGGCCAGTTTGCAATACTTCCCACATTATAATATGTATTTCCACCTTTATCATACGGTCCCGGCGCGCTGATTGAAGCTCCTGCAACACCAGCCATATATGCAGGCTCTTTCCTGACAATAAGAGGTTTTGTCGGATCAAGGGTTATCAGTTTCTTTTCATTGATAAATTTAATCAGGCCGGGAATGATGTCGGAAATTGCTGTCTGAAAATCCTGCTGTTTAGCGTGATTGACCGAAAGCGTATCGATCATTTTCCCAATCAGTTCAAGTGAATCTTTTGGCATTGGCTTATTACCAAAATATTTTGGCCACAATTGTCTGCTTATTACGGCCATTTTTGACTGCACTTCCTCTTTCCTGGCAACGGCTGAATCATAAATCTGCTCTGCTGTGTATGCCGACTGAATATTATGAGCGAATTTTCTGCCGTACAGATCTTTTCCTAATCTGAAACTTCTCGGTTTATCGCTTTTTAATTCTTTAAGCCACTTTGCATAATCTTTTATGGCAGCAACAGCCTTTCCTGATCTTTCAATAATCTGT
Organism: Dyadobacter subterraneus; assembly: GCF_015221875.1. Lineage (NCBI taxonomy): Bacteria > Pseudomonadati > Bacteroidota > Cytophagia > Cytophagales > Spirosomataceae > Dyadobacter > Dyadobacter subterraneus. The sequence goes on along the minus strand of NZ_JACYGY010000001.1, from coordinate 2,578,360 downwards.
TTCTTATCGGCAGCATCAAGTTTTGATTTCTTTAACGAGTCCAGAAGATCATTTTCGAATATAGATAATCCGCCCAAATTCTGATCTACTGCCAAACCTAATAACTCGGGTACAGGGTTGGAGATGGTAGTTTTCGCAGCTTTATAGTATTCAGGTACATTGACCAATCGCCCTTTTATACTATTCAATCTTTCTTCCAGCGGTGCGTAATTTTCATTCAAAATAAATGCAAAAGTTCTGCTTACGTTATACGAGGAAGGATCCCATTGATATGATTTTAGTGTATCGGTATTCCACTGACTTTCTTTTAACAAATTTTGAATCAGATAAAAGTCGGTTTGATTTGCAGCGGACAGCTGTTTGGGATTGATTCCAGAAAGAGAATCCAGGTGGTTTTTGGCAAAAATATTTGCAGATTCAATAGATTTCTGATCCGGAATTACCAACACACTATCATATTTATGAAAACCAGCGGTTGTTGCCCAATCCGGATTTTGTTTCCACAATGCTTCAATAAAAGATTCTGAATACTTTTCAAAAACCTTATCGGCTTCGACATCTTTCTCTTCGGAATTCGAACTTTTACATCCTGTAAATAATAATGAAGATAAAAGGAAGGCAGACAACATGAATTTTGTAATGCCAAGTCTTCGCTTTAATGATTGCGGGTCTGATTCCATACAGCTTTTTACAGGAAATTTAAGTTTTTCTTTTATTCCAAAAAGTCAATTCTGAACATCAGCCAGCCTGGTTCAGATTGCCAAATTTAGAATTAAACCCCTGAATTTTCTCCTTGGTAATTAATAAGTTTTTAACCGATTTTATCCAGTACTGAAATATTGGAAATTGCGTAGATCTTAGCCTTTGTTTAAAAAACGAAGCAACTGTAAGCATTCCTGAAAGATTTTGAACGATAATATGTTTGACAATATCAATCAGTCAAATGAAAGAACTTCCACCGTTAACGGAGGTCATCTTATAATACCACAATCTGTCTTGTTACATCAATGCCAGGACCTTTTATCCGCACAATATATTTTCCGGAAGAAAGATTTCTAACCGGAATTTTAACCCGGCTTTTCATATCCTGCTTCTGGAAAGTCATAACTCTTCCCAAAAGATCATAAACTGTGATTTCGGCGCTGCTGATATCGTCACGGGATTCTACATAAATATTATCTCTTGACCCCGGATTTGGGAAAACGACAATATCAGATTCACCTTCTGTAATTACTTCCAGTTCATTTGAAAAAGGAGAATAACATGTCAGCAAGTTTGTACCAATGGCAAAAGTTTCTCTGGCTCGGGCGGAATATGTACCCGTTACATTTGTCCGGACACTGCTGGTTGTGGATGTCGTCAGAATCTGTTCGTCCCGTTTCCAGTCATATGATTCATTCAGGCCAGTTTCATTGATCGTTGCAGTTGCTGTGAAAGGTCCTGATTTTGCAATAACCGGCGTGGGAATTACAGGACGAACGATAAGTGATGAAACGTTGGAATTATCCGAAAGACAACCAAAAACGCTCTGGCTTCTGACAAAATAATTTCCACTTTCGGACACCGTAATGGAGTTTCCGCTGATTAAAGGATCATTGGAACCTTGTTTGTACCAGGTATATTGATCATTTCCTGCATTGATTGAAAAAGTAAAAGAAGAATCAGCACATACCTGTTGGGATCCCGACTGGACAATCGTTGGTGTGGCAGGTTTGATGGATGAACTGATCACCATCTTCTGGCTGAGAAGTGTGTTTCCGTAAGCATCCTTAACCCGGGCTATGTAGGTTCCGGTATTTGAAATATTAATCGTTCTACCACCGCCAATACTATTTAAGTTTCCGTTTACAACTGTATACCAGAAATAATTCAGATAGCCATCCGGTAAAGTGAGCGTAACGGAAGTATTATTTGCTGCGCAGGTACTGGTAATTTTTGGTTCATCTGAAACTGAAACAGGATTGACAGTTGAGAAAAAAGTATCGTTTAAAACGTCATTCCATGCGTTGGCAAGAATTGTTGTTCCCTCAACTCCCTGAAAATGTGTTCCATCTCCTCCACGACTTACATAAAGATTATCCGTTTCCGGGCCAGCATAAGCAACACCAGCAAGATCCTGAATTACAGCATTTTGAGCTGCAATAATTGATGGACTTGTAACTGAAACCTTATTTTGATTTGCAACTCTGGAAGTCCTGGCAATTACCCACGGTATTTTAAAATTAATATCGCTGCTCAACTTGTTGATCAGGTCCTGAAGACCGTTTTTATAATCGTTGAAATTGGTATTCAAAGGATAAGTGTCTGATTCTCCCTGCATCCAGAGAATTGCCCTGGCGCCATATTGTTTGACATAATGCTGCATGGAAAGACGCACATTCGCATACGGCATCTGGGGTGCAAATTGGATTAAACCACTGGCAACGTCCCATGTAGCTTCATTGCGACTGCTTTTATTCCAGTTGAGCATGGCTGTACCTTCCCAGGCTGTATTGACGAAAAGTACAGGAACATTTAATTTGACTGTTAGCAGATCGCCAAGAATTCCCCAACACCAGGTGCCATGTCCTCTAAGCCCCATGGTTATGTTACTATTGTTGAGCTGGGTAAATAAAGGTGGCGGCAGATTATCAAGTGAATTGGTAATTTCATTATTATGATCGATGTAATTGACTCGCTCATCGGTTGCTACCGGGCTTGTGTAATTGATGCCCTGAGCATTCGACTGGCCCGAAATGATAAACACTTCTCCTACACCAACCCGCGAAATCTTGGCAGGATCTCCAATGATCACGCCATTTTTTGAACCTCTGACCTCAATACTGTACCAGCCGCCGGCAATTCGGACAGTGCCACTGAAAACGCCTCCGGTCGGATTGGTTAACAATGTTTTCCATGGAATTTCTGTTCCCTGCGCGGGATTGACAGGTACTACATGCACTTCAATTTTGTCGACAGAAATGGAATAACTACCACTGATTGTAACATTTGCTGATTTATCTAAATCCCGCTGATAAACGGCTCGTTCCAAAGGAGCCGTCACGGTGACCTGTGCCCGCAAATAAAAAGGTAGAAAAATGAATAAAATCCCAGCTTTGCAAAAAGTCCCAAAGCGAATTTTTTCTATAAAGGAGTTTAAAGAATTTTTAAAGTATTTCATGAAGTGTGCAAAAATCAATAGAGTCACTGTGCAATTACTACGACACAAAGTATATAAAAAACGTTGTGGCGATCAATAAAAAACTATTAAGCGGATGAGGGTACTTATGCCTTTTATATAATTACGGATATCACTGCTGATTTGTTGCGCAGGCTAAATATAACCCGATTATAAAAATAATCCTGTCCGGGACAGATCGGGACAGGATCTAATTTATATCTCTTAAATCTTCCCGGGAATTTCGATATCTTTTGATTTACTCTTCATTTGAGCATCAATAACTGCTACAAGTGCCATGTTATAAATACTACGGACCGAACTCCCTAGCTGAAGAACATGAACAGGCTTTTTCAGGCCCAATAAAATCGGGCCAATGGCGTCAGCATTCCCAACTTCCTTCATTAAGTTATATGCAATATTGCCAGCAGCCAAATTTGGGAATATTAAGGTGTTGACATCCTGATTTACGAGCTCGCTAAAAGGATAACTGTCCTGCAAGTTTTTTGGATTGAGCGCCACACTTGCCTGCATTTCACCGTCCACAATTAAAGACGGCATTCGCTTTTTGATAAGCTTTCTGGCGTCCGACATAATTTTGGCCTCAGGAGAATTACTGCTTCCAAAATTGGAATAACTTAACAGTGCAATACGCGGTGTCAGGTTGAAATTTTGAACTTCTCTTGCGGCTAGTGCTGTAATATCTGCAACTTCTTCTGCGGTCGGATTGAAATTCACGGTTGTATCTGCCAGGAATAACGGACCTTTTTTAGTTATCAAAAGGTACATCCCCGCAATTTTTTTCACACCATCTTCTGTTCCTATGATTTGAAGTGCGGGGCGAATCGTGTCAGGATAATTTTTGGTAAGACCCGAAATCATTGCATCAGCATCGCCGGTTTCCACCATCATACAACCGAAATAATTCCTGTCTGTCATGGCTTTTTCTGCCTCGTACTCATTGATACCTTTACGCTGACGTTTATCAAAATAAAGTTTAGAATACCGCTTCCGGTTTTCCGCCTGCGAATCACTTCTTGGATCAATAATCACCATTCCTTCCAGATCAATTCCATTTGCGATAGCCAAAGATTTAATCTTGTTTTCTTCTCCTAAAAGAATCGGGAATGCTGCTTTTTCATCAAAAACCAATTGCGCTGCTTTTAACACTTTCCAGTTGTCCGCATCAGCGAATACCAATCTGCGCGGATCCAGACGCGCTTTGTTTCCGATCACACGAAGCAGCTGATTATCAAGGCCAAGTCTGTGATTCAGTTCCTCCTTATACGCTTCCCAATCCAGAATATGTTTTTTAGCCACGCCACTTTCCATAGCAGCAAGTGCTACTGCCGGTGCAACGGTTGATAATAATCTTGGATCAAGCGGTTTTGGAATGATATAGTTTTTTCCGAAAGAAATCGTCTTTTCGTTATAAGCTAGGTTCACGATGTCCGGCACAGCACTTTTAGCCAAATCAGCCAGTGCTTTTACGGCTGCCAGTTTCATTGCTTCATTAATCCGAGTTGCCCTTACATCAAGCGCACCACGAAAAATAAACGGGAATCCAAGTACATTATTAACCTGATTTGGATAATCACTTCTTCCCGTTGCCATAATTACGTCACTTCTAGCACCGGTTGCGGCTTCATAAGAAATTTCCGGATCAGGATTTGCCATCGCGAAAACAATTGGATTGTCCGCCATACTTTTGATCATATCGGGCGTCACCACATTTCCTACGCTTAGTCCTAAAAACACATCCGCATTTTTCATTGCCGAGGCCAGTGTCATTTCAGGCGTTGCAGAAATCGTATATGGAATTCTGTCTTCGCCAAGGTCTGTCCGGGAAGCATGAAGTACTCCGTCTTTGTCAAACAAAATAAAATTTTCAGGCTTTGCTCCCAGCGAGGTATATAAAAGCACACAGGACATTGCGGCTGCTCCTGCCCCACTAATTACGAATTTCGCAGTTTCAATTTCCTTTTTCTGTAATTCCAGGGCGTTCAACAAAGCAGCGCTGCTGATGATCGCAGTACCATGCTGGTCATCATGCATGACCGGAATTTTCATTTTTTGCCTTAATTGTTTTTCAATATAAAAACATTCAGGCGCTTTGATATCTTCCAGATTGATACCGCCGAAAGTCGGTTCCAGAGCCAAAACGATCTGGATAAATTTGTCGGGATCTGTTTCATTTATTTCAATATCAAAAACATCGATATCAGAGAAAATCTTGAACAAAACGCCCTTACCTTCCATAACCGGTTTACTGGCTTCCGGACCAATATTACCCAAACCAAGAACCGCAGTTCCGTTTGTAATTACGCCAACCAGGTTACCTTTGGCGGTGTATTTATATACTTCCTCAACATCTCTGAAAATTTCCTTGCAAGGCTCTGCCACGCCGGGAGAATACGCAAGAGACAAATCCCGCTGGGTTTTCGCATCTTTTGTAGGAATTACTTCAATTTTCCCCGGTCTTCCTTTGGCATGATAATCCAATGCCTGTTCTTTTCTTAATTGCTCCTTCATAATTAAATTTCAATTCACATCTCAATAAGCCATTTATACCGGCCTTCTTTGATCAGAAAATCTTTTAAACAACTCTTTTAATCTTTTTGATTGCGCAAAAGTATCACACTTTACTCCGAATACCTGTTAATGATTCATTGTTTTACTAATAATCTACCAAATACTTAGCCAAACGGACTGTCAGGGAAGATTTTTTATTGCGGCAGCCAGCATTTCAATGTATTGTTCACGATCAATATCATATACAACTTCCACATTTGGTTCTTTTTGCAGAACAGTGAAATAATCAACAACGGTGGCTCCCGAAGTAAGTTTCCCGTTAGTTTCTACGGCCACATAACATGGTTTTGATTTAAACATATCCGGGTTCAGAAGCCAGGCGATTGCGCAGGGATCATGTAGGGCCGCGCCGCCTTCCAATTCAATACGGTTTTCTCTGTAAAAAATGGAGAAGAATTCCAGCAAACCTGCGGCAGCCAAACCTGTCTTATTTCCAATGGATCTGAAAGTTTCGATATCTTTTTGAAATACAACCGCTTTATGGGTCACATCCAAACCACACATGGTAATTGGTATACCCGAATCATAAACAATTGCTGCCGCTTCCGGATCAGCATAAATATTGAACTCAGCAAGCGGTGTCATGTTGCCGCGGAAAATGCCTCCTCCCATCAGCGAAATCCTTTCGATCTTGTTTTTCAAATTTGGAAATGCCAAAAGGAAAGCTGCAATATTGGTAAGAGGTCCGGTAGGAACAATTGTGATTTTTTCTTCACTTTCTCTCAAAATATTGGCAATTCCTTCAACCGCCAAAATACTTTCGGCTTCTGAAACAGGTGCCGGAAAGACAGCACCATCCAGGCCACTTTCTCCGTGCACATGATCTGAAACCAGTAATTCTCTGAGCAGTGGTTTTTCACATCCACGGTAAACCGGCACTTTCACTTCCATTAGAGAAATCAATCTCAATGCATTAAAAAGCGTTTTGTCCTGCGTCTGGTTTCCTGCCGAAGTTGTTATTGCTTTTACATCAAACCGTCCGCTTCCAAAAGCGAGCATTAACATCAGCGCGTCATCAAGGCCAGGATCGCAATCTATAATTACAGGTATTTTTTTCATTTTAATTAATTTCATGTTGATAAGGAGCAGAACTTTGCGCACCCATCCGGGTGACAGAAATGGCGGAAGCTTTGCAGGCAAACTGGCAAGCGTCAATCCAGTTTTTGCCTTCTGCCAAAGCGCTTACAACAGCTCCATTAAAAATATCACCAGCCGCAGTCGTGTCAACCGCAAGGACCTGAACAGCCGGAATAATTTCTGAAAACTGTTCGTTGAAAAGATAGATACCGTTTTTCCCCAAAGTAATTATGACATTTTCAATTCCTTTATTCTGGAAAAATAAAGCCGCTTTTTTCATTGCCTCCGGAGAATCAGGAAGAATTCCGGTCAAAAGATGCGTTTCCGTTTCGTTTGGAGTAATCAGATAAATGCCGCTCAGCAGACTGTCAGGCAATTCCACTGCCGGAGCCGGATTGAGAACTACTTTAATTTTCAACTCGTTACATTTTGCAACTATATATTGAATTGTTTCAAGCGGGATTTCTAGTTGAAGTAATACAAGATCAATTTGATCAAAAATATTATCTCCCAGATCAGATGGTTTTAAATCCATATTAGCACCAGAGGCTACCACGATCTGATTTTCACCATTTTCATTAACAATAATGGAAGCGACGCCCGATGGAAAATCCTCAGTTTGCAGGATATATTTTGTATCCAAACCTTCCTTTTGAAATTCTTCAAGAGCCTCTTTCCCAAAAATATCCTTGCCGACTTTTGCGACGAATCTTACATCCGCGCCAAGTCGCGCGGCAGCGACTGCCTGATTAGCGCCTTTTCCACCCGGATTCATTAAGAAAGTTTGACCCAAAACGGTTTGACCTGGTTTGGGAAACTCCCCGGTTTTTATAACCATATCTGTATTGGAACTTCCTATGACAAGTATTCTGGCACACATATGCAATTATTTTCTAATAAATGACTCTTTAACATATTCCCAGTCCGAAAACCAAAAAGCTAAGTTATTGATTACGCCAAATATTCAGCGCTGTAATCGGGTCATTTAAAAATTAAAAAATATTGACACTTTTAGATTCTGCATAATATCAATGGACAAGAATTTTAAATCCTGTTTTGACTGCAAACAGAAATTGCGTTGAATAGGAGTTATTTCTTTTCTAATTTCGGCCAAAAATTTAACGTTTTTGGTAAAATGTGTTTTAAAGACACAACTTTGCTGATTCGATAAGTAATAAAAGTTTGTTACTGCTTTTTACATTAGCATTTAATTTTTCTGTTCATACTATTCCCGGATACCCTGTTTCATTATGTTAAAAATTACTTTGAGTCTGTTTTCCGCTTTTCTTATGTTTGCCTGGTATAATCCGCTGCATGAGAATGATGAACCCCGGAAAGCTCCGCAAACGCGTATCGATTCATTACCAAACGCATCCAGCTGGCCAAGTGAGCTGGTTCTTACCAATTTCACAGGACCTGATTTGACTCCAAGTCCTGCTTGTCTTGCTGTTGCTTCAACAGGTGAAGTTTTCGTTGGGGTTGATATGATCGGATCATTAGGAAAAGATCCTGGAAAAGGAAGTATTGTTAAACTGGTTGATAGTGACAATGACGGTAAAGTGGACAAACATACCGTTTTCGCCATGGCCGATGATCCGCGCGGAATTATTGCGATGGGTGACAAAGTTTATGTACTTCATACTGTTTTTTCAAAAGAAAATGGGCTGGCAACAGGAATGGATCTTGTTGTTTTTGAAGATAAAAATAAGGATGGCGTTGCGGATGGGCCATCAAAGCCACTGATCGAACATATCAGTAATCCAAAATTCCTGCAAAGCCGTGGTACTGACCACGCTACGAACGGAATTCGGATGGGTATTGACGGGTGGATTTATATTGCTGTTGGAGATTTCGGTTTCCATGATGCCATTGACCGTTCAGGCAAAAAAATGACAATGCTTGGTGGTGGAATCGTCCGCGTTCGTCCTGATGGTACCGAAATGGAAATTTACACGCACGGTATGCGTAACATATATGACGTCGCAATTGACCCATTTATGAACATTTTTACCCGTGACAATACCAATGACGGTGGTGGATGGAATATTCGTTTCAGCAATCAGATCCAATCCGGCGAATATGGATATCCTGTTCTTTTTCAACATCATACGGACGAAATTATTCCTGCACTGATTGATCTTGGCGGTGGTTCAGGAACTGGTTCTTTATATATGGATGAAGATACCTGGCCTGCAAAATACAATCACGTACCGATGATGGCCGACTGGGGAAGAAGTCAGGCGTATATTCACCGCGTAACGCCAGACGGAGCTACTTACACGCAAAAGGAAGAGGATTTTATAAAATTATCACAGATCACGGATTTAGATGTGGATGCTTCCGGTCGTCTTTACCTTGCTGCCTGGGATGGCGCGGGTTATTCAGGAAGTGCTTCCAAAGGATTTGTCGTTCGCGCGGTACCTAAAAACTGGAAATACAAAGCTTTTCCTGAGGTTAAGAATTTATCAATTAAGGAATTGGTAACCATTTTGAAATCAGGAAGTGCAACGGCGCGTCTGGATGCACAGCAGGAATTGATAACACGTCCGGCCAAACAGGCGACGGAAGCTGCATGGAAACTGGCTTCTGACAAAACGTTGCCGCTTTATACGCGTGTTGCAGGAATTTATGCTTATGAGCAAATCACTGGTGAAGCTGGCGTGGCTAATCTTGTAAAACTTGCTTCTGAAAATGATGTAAAAGAATACGTTTTACGCGCCTTGACAGATCGTAAGGGAAATCTTAAAAACGTCCCGACTGAATTATTTCTTTCTGCAATGAAAGATGCAAATCCACGTGTTCAGCTTGCCGCGGAGATCGGACTTGGCCGTTTGGGACGTCTTGAAGCAGCTCAGGCTTTGCTTGCTGTAAAAGTTCCTGCTTCGTTTGTTCCGCCTGCAAAAGATGTGGAAGGCCCGCATGCAACACCTAATTCCCCTATTATTTTGCCGCACATTGCCGTTCGCTCGCTTGTAAAATTAAATGCAGTGGACGCATCGGTAAAAGCTATCGGAACAGAAAATTCAACCATTGCACTTTGGGCATTGCGTTATATGCATGATCCAAAAGCGGTTGACGGACTTATTGCTGCTTACAAAAAATCAAGCGATCCGGAGTTGAAGAAACAGATTCTTGTGACTTTGGCAAGATTATACAAAAAAGAAGCTGACTACGACGGTTCATGGTGGTGGAGCACCCGTCCGGATTCACATGGACCTTATTATAAAGCGGTTACCTGGGAGTCTTCTCCTGAAATTAAAAATATCCTGACGGAAGAATGGAACAAAGCAGACGCGGCAGGAAAGCAGTTTTATGCTGATTTGAATGCCAGAAACCGTATGGAAATTACAGAATTTGGCGGTGAAGAAGTGGTAGCTGCCAAAGAAGAAGTAAAAGTTGACCTTGACAAAATCAGAAATAAAAAAGGCCAGGTTGGCGAATCTTCGATTGAAGATGTAATGTTGGCGATGGCAAAAATAAACGGAGACCCGGCATTGGGTAAAACTTTATTTACAAGACAAGGTTGTGTTGCCTGCCACAGTTTGACAAAAGGTGAAACGATGAAAGGACCTTTTATGGGACAAATTGGATCGATCATGAACCGTGAACAGATTGCTGAATCTATCCTGAAACCAAACGCGTCGATCTCGCAAGGATTTGCTTCGGTGGTTATTGAAGCAAAAGGCGGAAAATCTTATATGGGTTTCATTACGCAGGAATCCGCTGCGAAAGTGGTCATGAGAGATATTACAGGGCAGCTTTACACGATCAAAACTTCTGACATAGTTTCCCGTAAAGAATTGGAAGATTCGATGATGCCGACCGGACTTGCCAGCGCATTATCCTATGAAGAATTCGCTTCGCTGATTACTTTTCTTTCTCAGCAGAAGAAATAAATTTAAAAATTCGGTTTTGCAAAAAAGCAGATTTTCGCGAATCTGCTTTTTTGTTTTTCAGGTTGATGTAAAAATCTGCCATACCAGCATTTCCTTTTTCACAAAAACTTACTAGCTTGAAGATCACTTCCCATTACTTATCTGTCTTCCTATGAAAAATAAGATTACTTCATTATTAAGTTTTGTTTTAACATTTTTCATTTTTTCCACTTCACTTTTTGCGCAGGACGATGTTCTGAAAAAATTACAGGAAATCGCAATCATTGAGCAAAAAATAATGATGCCGATGCGCGATGGCGTGAGGCTTGCCACGGATGTGTACCGCCCAAAAACGGATAAAAAAGTACCAATCATTTTTTCAAAAACCCCTTACAATTTCAATTCCTGGGGTGACGGAGAATTAAAGCCACGCACCTATCAGGACGCGCTGGATGCAGTGAAACGTGGTTATGCATATGTTGTACAAAATGAAAGAGGAAAATTCTTTTCCGAAGGAAACTGGGAAATACTTGGCCCGCCAACAACAGATGGATATGATGCATTTTCGTGGATGACTGCTCAGCCATGGTCCAATGGAAAAATCGGTACGCTTGGCTGTTCTTCAACAGCAGAATGGCAAATGGCCGTAGCTGCGCTGGATCATCCTTCACATGCCGCAATGGTCCCTATGGGTTTTGGTGCGGGAGTTGGTAAAGTTGGGCCATTTGTGGAGCAGGGAAACTGGTATCGCGGTGGTGCGCAGCAAATGCTTTTTACAACATGGCTATATGGAACTGAAACGGACAATATGGCTCGTCCATTATTCCCCAAAACAGCCACCAGTGAAGATCTGACAAGGATTTCACGTTTTTATGATCTTGCTCCGGAAATGCCCAAAGTGGATTGGGCGCAAGGTTTGAAACATTTGCCGGTACAGGATATTATCCAAAACGTGAATGGTCCAAAAGGTACGTATGAGAAAATGATCGTGAGAAAACCGAACGATCCGGAGTGGTATAGTGGCGGATTATATCACGACAATATGCCTTTTGGCGTGCCGAGTTACTGGTTTGTTTCCTGGTATGATGTGTCAACCGGACCAAATCTGGCGCTTTTTAATCATGTTAGAAAAAACGGGGTTGATCAACAAGTTAAGGACGGGCAATTCTTAGTAATTGCTCCTACGCTTCATTGTGCATACAAACGTGCAACTGAAAACACCGTTGTAGGCGAGCGCAGTATGGGTGATGCGAGACTGGATTATGATGGATTGATCTATGGCTGGTTTGATTACTGGCTGAAAGGCGAGGAAAATAATATGCTCAAAAAAACGCCGCGTGTTCAATACTTCACCATGGGTTCAAACAAATGGCAGCATTCTGAAACCTGGCCACCGGCAAATGTAGAGCCTACAACTTATTATTTTTCAAGCAAAGGAAGCGCAAACAGTTTATACGGAGATGGAAAGTTAATAGCGAAACCGGTTGGAAAAGATGAGAAACCAGATGCATTTGCCTACGATCCGGCATTCCCGGTCCCGTCATACGGTGGAAATGTTTGCTGTACCGGAACGGCTATTCAGGGCGGCTCATGGGATCAGCACCAGATGGAAACGCGTCAGGATATTCTGGTTTACACTACTGAGCCTTTTAAAGATGGCGTAGAATTGACAGGATCAATCGAAACAACGCTTTACGTTTCCTCAGATGTGAAGGATACGGATTTTACTGTGAAGCTGATTGACGTTTATCCTGACGGTCGCGCTTTCAATCTGGATGAAACCATTTTGCGCGCACGTTACCGTGAAGGTTTTGATAAGGAGGTAATGATGGAAAACGGAAAAATTTACAAGCTGACTTTAAGTCCGATGTCAACCAGCAATTTCTTCGAACCGGGACATAGCGTACGAGTAGAAATTTCAAGCAGCAATTTCCCGCGTTTTGACAGAAATATGAATACAGGCGGAAATAATTTTGACGAAACAAAAGGCATCATCGCCCATAACAAAATCCTGCATAACGCCCAGTATCCATCCAAATTGATATTGCCAATAGTTAAAAAATAACTAGTTAAACGCAGAGTTGGGGGAGTTTTTTACCGAGAAATTAAACTCTTTTAACTCTGCGTAAAACTCACCTACCTCTGCGTTGAAACATCATTATTTTTTCTCTGTTGGGACGATCATGAAATTTAGTAGTTCGGTGTGGCGTATTACGGAGATATCTACCATGGAAAGCACTTCACGGTGTGTCAGCTCTTTGAAAAGTTCGTTGCTGCTGCTTACCGGTTTCTTATTAAAAGAAACAATGATATCGCCTTCCAATAACTGCGAGCGTGATGCTGGTGAATTGGCTTCGATGTGTGTAACAAAGATTCCTTTATGATTTGAAAGTTTGTAATGCTGGCGGATTTTCTCATTGATCTGAACATCCTGCAACTGCAATCCAAGATACGCTTTGAAAACTTTACCATCTTTAATAAGCTGTCTGGCAATTTCCTTGGCCGTATTAATGTCAACCGAAAAGCTAAGTCCCTGCGCTCCCTGAATCACAGCCGTGTTAACGCCAACCACTTCCCCGTCTGTATTAATCATAGGCCCACCCGAATTTCCCGGGTTCAGCGCTGCATCCGACTGGATTACATTATCAACAAATCTCCCCGATTGCGTTTGTAACGATCTGCCCAAAGCACTCACTACACCTGTTGTCACGGTATGCTGGTAACCGTAAGGATTTCCTATCGCAATCACAAACTGTCCAATTTGCAACTGACTGGCATCGCCAAGTTTGGCAACGGAGTATCCTTGCGTGTAAATTTTAAGAATAGCAATATCAGTATCCGGATCTTTCCCGATCAACTCGGCTTCTATCTCGTTATTATTCAGCAAGCTTACCATTATCTTCTCTGCACCATCCACCACATGGCAATTGGTGAAGATCAAACCGTCTGAGGAAAAAATGAATCCTGAACCTGAGCCGGCAGGACGAAGTTTTCCTTTATCGGTTTTAAAAACATCTATTTTTACGACTGCGTTTTTCGTTTTATCCACAGCCCCAATGATCATACTCGAAAATGTATCCATGTCTGTAAACTTTTATACAAACAGGAATATCAAAAATTTATCCAGCCTTTATTTTGTGCCAATGTGTCTATTTTAAAGTTTTTATTATGCCAAAAAGCCATATCGAAACTTTTCGAATAATAGATTTAATATAACTTGTCAGAAATCAGAGCAGATTGATCGTGATTAGATTATAAATGAATAAGTCCATCAAAAGCGATTGCTTGTTGATGGACTTATCTCTATTCAGTTGATGAAATGAATTTGTTTTTTGTTGGAACCACTATGCTGACATCAATAGTCTTCTGTTGATATCTGTTAGTCTGATTCCTTTTAATGTTTTCAATCTCTCTTCTATTTTGATATCGTTGCTAAAAACATAACCCGGGCCGAAAAACTGTTTAAATTCTTTGATTGCCATATCAAGTTGTTTCTTTGAAACGCCGCTGTAAACCAATTGCATCAACTGTGCTTTACCTGGTGTAAGGCTTTGCAATTTCCAATATTTTGGATGATTTACTCCGATTGGTGCTCTGAAAAATTTATCGTGTTTTTCTTTAATTAAAAATTCAAAATCAATATTGATTTGCTTGCTGTTGTTTGCAACATTTCCTTTGACAATGATTTTGGCTTCTCTATCTACGGCCAGGACAAATGTTTTCTCGTGTATCATAATAACTTATTTTTTTATCGCTAACCGTAATTCAGTTGATAAAGAACCAGTTAACTTATGTTTAATTAATTCGGTTACATTTTTATGACTAAGATTATGCCAGAAAGATACATTTCGAAAAAAAAATTTATTTTATACTATGAATAAGAAAATAAGTACAATTAAATCTTCTTTAATTCAATAAAATGGGTTGATTTCCTTTGGAGATTTATGATTTTAAAAAATTAAATTGAAGTAAATACCACAGTTTATTCTTGTTAAACTGTCGATATTTCGTCAATTAACTACGAAATGGTGCCTTTAAGCATTTAAGATGATCTTAGTTCAGACCGCAGCTTAATGTATTTTATTAATCTAGTTTCCTCCTTAGTAATCACCGCTTCCTCCGCACCTGCTTCGTCTTTCTACTACTTACGGCTTAGGTCATATCTATAAAGTTTTTGATTCTGTCTTTTAAAACTCCCAGCTTTTGCAGCATATTCTCTTAGTTGCCGCTAGGATTTTATTTTGGGTGACAGAAATCAGAGAAAGCTTGTGCTATATACCAACGGAGCAAAACTATTCGACTTTTGATAAGTTTATCATCGCAACGAAATCATTATCAGACTCATATTTTTTCGGATGCACCATAAAACTATAAGGATAGAGTAATTATTTTCATAAGTAATCTTTGGATTTCAGATACTTTTATTGAAAACCGAACCGGCTGTTATACATATGAAATCTGTTTATTTTAGAATTTTTCTTCTCATATTACTAGCATTTGCAAATCCTTCATTATCGCAATCTTTGCCTGGATTAAAAGTTGAAAAGGGAAAAAGATATATTGAACAGACTAATAATAAACCGTTTTTCTGGCTTGGTGATACGGCGTGGGAGTTGATGCACCGATTGACTTTGCAAGAAGCTGAAACATATTTAAAAACAAGAGCCAAACAAGGATATAATGTTATCCAAACTGTGGCTTTCGCCGATTTTGATGGATTGAAAAAACCGAATCAAAACGGTGATCAGCCCTTATTTAATAATGATCCTTCCAAACCAAATGAAAAATATTTCCAACATGTTGACAAGGTTATTGCGATTGCTGAAAAATTGGGAATTTATATAGCATTGCTACCCGCCTGGGGAGATAAATTCAATAAAAAGTCGGATCCCGGACCTGAAATTTTCACAACTGACAACGCGTCGTTTTACGCAGAATTTCTGGCGAAAAGGTGTAAAAATAAAAATGTCATCTGGATTTTAGGCGGAGATCGCAATCCGGATACCGAGACCCAGCTTTCAATCATTAATGCAATGGCAGCTGCTATTCGCAGGGTTTCAGGCAACAGTCAATTAATTACTTATCATCCCCAGGGACTTAGTCATTCATCGAAATTTTTCCATAATTCTGATTGGCTGCATGTGAATATGTTCCAAAGCGGGCACGATTTGCGCGACCGGAAAAATTATCTGATGCTTAAAAATGATTATGATAAATTACCGGTAAAACCAACTTTTGACGCCGAGCCACGTTATGAAGACCACCCGATAAACTGGAAATCAGAACTGGGTTATTTTAATGATTTTGACGTAAGACAAGCTGCTTACTGGTCTGTATTTTCCGGCGCATGCGGGCATACCTATGGCTGTCATGATGTGTGGCAAATGTATGATCCGGCTCAACATGCGCCTATGGCTTTTGCGAGAACAACCTGGCAGATTGCCATGGATTTACCCGGCGCAAATCAGATGGGGTATTTGAAAAAATTGCTCGGATCGCATCCCTGGTGGGAATTGCAGCCGGATAATGATTTAATCAAAAACGAAAATCCCCAGGATCCAGGTTATCAAATCGCCGCTTTGTCTTCCAATAAAGATTTCCTGATGGCCTACACTCCCTACGGACGTCCGCTAAATATTGACCTTGCCAAAATGAAAGCGAGCAATTTGATTGCGTACTGGTTTAACCCAAGAGATTGTACTTCTATAAAAATTGGTAGTTTTAAAAATTCGGGAACGCAGACATTCAGCCCTTATGCTCAGGGCCCTAGTGCGGACTGGGTGCTGGTGATTGACGATACATCAAAAAAATGGGCAGGTTTTAATTTGAAATAAATCGAATTATTTCTATTTAAAGCAAATGAAAATAGTATTAGCCTTTGCCAACTTCCATATGCATATTAATCAGTTGCTTACAAAATCCAACTTTTTCATAAGCTTTGATTGCAGGTTCATTACCCTCATAAACATCCAGCCTTAATTCCGAAATATTTTGAGAGATTGCCCACTCTTTCAGCCGTTGGATTATTTTGCTGTTGATTCCTTTTCCTCTAAATAACGGATCAACATACATAAATCCCAGATAAGCGTGCAACGGATGTTTCAAAAAATGTTTTGCCTTTTCAATTCGGGCATAACCTGAACCTACAACCTGACCATCAATCTCGGCAACCAGAAGCTCAATATGGGAGGCCCGTATCATTTCTTTAATATCATAATAATGAACAGGATCAGGTTTTATTAACTGGTCGAAAGGACGCTCAGCATTGATTACGCCTTGCTCGAAGCGTAGTAACGTTGGGAGGTCGGAAGTTGTTGCGGGGCGGATTTTAACCTGGAACATGAAGTTATAAATTGAAGGTCCCGACAATATTATTCTTTTTAAACAAGTTTGACAACAATCCAAATTAATTAAACGACTGCCGAAATTCCAAAGGCGAAACTCCTGCTTTGTTTTTAAATAACTTATTGAATGATTGCGGATATTCAAATCCAAGCTGGTAGGCAATTTCGCCAACAGACAAAGATGTGGTTGTCAATATCTCCTTCGCCTTTTCAATCAGTTTGTCATGAATGTGCTGCTGCGTAGTTTGTCCTGTCAGTGACCGGAGCATGTCGCTCAAATAATTGGGAGATACATTTAGTTGTTCTGAAACGAACTGAACCGTTGGCACTCCATTTTCCCGAACATTTTGATTGACGAAATAATCGGACAACAATAACTCCAATCTTGTCAGCAAATCGTGATTTATATTCTTTCGGGTAATAAACTGCCTGTTATAAAACCGGTCACAATAATTAAGTAATAATTCAATATGAGAAATGATAACATTCTGACTGTAAGCATCAATCCTGGAATGATATTCATCCCGGATATTTTTCATAATGCCGGTAACCATCGCCTCTTCCTTCTCCGAAAGATGTAAAGCTTCATTGACCGCATAAGAGAAATAGCCATATTCCCGGATTGTTTTTGCTAGTGGATATCGTTGAATAAAATCGGAATGAAAAACGAGCCACCAGCCGCTCAGCTCTAATTCCGGTGCTATGTCCGTGGAAACGACTTGTCCCGGGGCAAAAAAAGTCATAATACCGTCATCGTAGTCATAATAATTTTGCCCGTATTTCATTTTGCCTTTGAAATTTCGCTTGATTGAAATACAATAAAAATTATATGAAACACTTCTCAGATAATCTTCCGAATAACATTTTATATCTTCAAAATTAATCACGCTTACCAAAGGATGCTCAGGCTTGGGGAGTTCAAGCGTGCGGTGAAGTTCCTGGATAGAAAACATGTTATACGGAGGCTGCATCTTCATGATTCAGTTGCGTCTTTGATGTCTACAAAATTGCATGAAATCTTTAATGAAAAAGTATCCGGATCTCTGACAATTGTATCCAAAAAGTATTTAGGTAACACGCTTACTTCTCAAAAATTAAGATATCCTGAAAGAAAACACCTGGAATTTCTTTCCAGTTGCCGGGGTAATAATTTACCAATTTCAAACCAGATTTTTCCTGAAGAATACGAAGACCTTCTTTTGTTATAGCAATGGCATCTTCGGGATGTTTGGCGGTTTTTAAAGTAAACCAGTTCTCCGATTCATAGGCCGACAAATCGAAAATCCAGCCATTTTGACTTGTAAAGTGGAATCTTCCGTTTTCGTCGCTTCTCTTTCCCAGTGAATTCTCATATTCTTCATCCAGCAGAAAAAAAGTGATCATTGCCTTTCCTCCTTTTTTAAGCACTCTATAAATCTCACCGAAATAGAAAACGGCGTCTTTTTCACTCATGTGCGTCCAAACAGAAAGTGCCGTTACAAGATCCTGTGACTCATCCTTTACTGGCCATGATTTCAGTATTACCGACTGATCACTTGCATAAGTAGGATTGGCTACATCAAGATGTATGAATTTATAATTGATTGATTTATAGTGTTCTTTACAAAAATTAACGTCATCCGTCATGATGTCAATGCCCGTATATTGTCCATTTTCTGAAACAAAAGGTTCAGAAGATATACCCAGCAAACCGGTTCCGCAACCGATATCCAGAATTTTGTTACCCGCTTTTTGTTTGAGGTTTTGATAAATTATGGTTTGAAAAATCCCAATTACATGTGCCCATTCCGCGTATGACAACTTCCCTCCTCTTCTGTTTTTGAAATCAGGAATCAACCGGATATTTCTTGTTCTTCTAATATGCTCTCTGTCTGTGTCACGAAAAAGTTTGTCTATCCAGGGGAATAGTTTGGTCATCATATTTTCTTGGTTTGAGTCTGTAAATATAAGCAGGCCGGATTAACACTAGTAGATTCCAAATTATAACTTTGAACGAATGTAACTTATGGTCATATTACAAATTATACTTACTAATCCTGAATTTCGTTGCGCTTGATAATAAAAGGACTTACTTGAAGATTTATCCTGTATTGTCATGAAATACCTTTCCTACCGCTCATACAATCCGTGAATATTAGCGATCAACTGATGTATAAAACATCGGTTTTATTGTAAATGTATAAATCTCCTATTACATCGAACTCTTGGAAATATCCAAGCACCCTTATTGTATTAATGTATTTGAGCATATCCTTTTTGTTTTTAAAAATAGAAATAGCATCCGTCAGATTTCAATTAAGAGTAAATAAATGTAAAGCGAAATACTACGAATTGTAATTTTAGAGAACTGAATGTTAAATAAATACAAAATAAGACCACATTTTAAATTGTGAATAAAATTGGATTAATAATTTTTATAGGAATTATAGCTGCTCTATAAAGGTTAATTAAGTAACCAACTCACTAGATGATTACTCAATTTAACCCAGAAAACTTTGAAAACTTTTTCGCGACTGACAATATTCCTTTTGGGAATATTGCTCTTTTCCTGCGACGGACTTTTTCAGTATAATCCAAATCAGATTCTTTTAGAAGACGATGAAAAGAATTTGAATATAGAAAATATTGAAAAAATCAAACGTCTTCCTGTCAAAGATACATTGCGCTTTATACTTATGGGCGATACCCAGCGCTGGTATGATGAAACTTTAAAATTCGTAGAAAGCGCAAATAAACAACGTGATATCGACTTTGTTCTGCACGCCGGAGATATTTCAGATTTTGGAATAACAAAAGAGCTGGAATGGATCAATGACATTATGCAAAAACTCAGGTATCCATATCTGACCGTGATTGGGAATCATGATATTGTAGCCAATGGCTCTGATGCTTATGTCCGGATGTTTGGCCCTTTAAATTATTCCTTTGTGTACGGTGATTACAAATTTATATTCATCAACACAAATTCTCTTGAATATGGATTGGATGGCAGCACGCCCGACGTACCCTGGTTAAAAGCCCAGCTAGCCACCAACCCGGATAAAAAACAGACCATTGTCATAGGACATGTTCCTCCTTTCGACGCCGACTTCGACAAAAAACTGGAAAAGGATTATACCGCAACTCTGGCAGCAGATCCAAACTTAAAGTTTACACTTTATGGCCATCAGCACGCTTTTAAAGAAGGTGAGTTTTATAATGATGGTGTCCATTACTACCTGACAACAAGTATGGGTGGACGTGGATATCTTGTACTTACTAGTTGGAGAGGTGGATATAAAGTGGAACGTGTTGAATTTTAATGGCTATGAAAAAAATATTATTACTATTTTTCCTGGCGATTAATTTTATCGCTCTCGCACAAGATGACCAACCGGGTTTACATAGCCGCAAATGGTTTATTCCGGATCATTTGAAGTTGCAGTTTGCAGGGAATATCGGATTTCTGTCTGGTGGCCCTGGCTACGTATCAAAAAATAAAACCCTCGAAACCGATCTGTTATTTGGATTTCTTCCGGAAAAATTTGGCGGAGATGCCTTGGTTACAATTACGGCAAAAACCACTTATTCGCCATGGCGTATTCCACTGAAAAATACATATTACATTCGTCCATTCTCCATTGGCGCCTATTTAAGCTACACTTTCGGACCTCAGTTTGATACCAAATGGCCTTCATACTATCCTTCCGGATATTACTGGTGGGCAACATCCTTCCGCCCAGGTATCTACATTGGAGGAAAAGTAGGACGAGATTTAATAGTTAATAATCGAAGGAAGCAATTTGAACTATTTTACGAACTCGGAAGCTACGACCTGCTAATGATTAGTTATGTACAGAATCGTGAATATTTGAAAATTTCCGATATAGTCAATTTATCCTTTGGTGTAAAAATGGCGTTTTGAAACATTTATATTGCGTTGAAAAGTTTGACATGTCAATCAGGTCAGTCAAGCTTCAACAATTTTTCCGCATTCAAATGTGCAATCTTTTCAATCTGATCTTCCGGCAACGGAATACTTTTAAGGAATCGCAAACCATCTTCATTTTTACTGAAAGGATAATCAACAGAAAATAAAATATTATCAATTCCAAAAGTTTCCAGCGCCGCCATTAATGGTGGAAGCGTGAAAATTCCACTTGTGGTTATGTAAACCTGTTCTTTTAAAGTCTGGCTGATGATACGCTTATTAATTCCGGCATCATTCACCCCGAATCTTTCATCACAACGAGCCATCATGACAGGCAACATTTCTCCCATATGACCAATAATGATTTTCAGTTTTGGATAACGATCCAAAGTTCCGGAAATGATCAACCGTAAAACATGAATCGCCGTTTCAGAATGCCAGCCCCAACCTGCTACCGACAATGCCGTTCCGCCGTCATTCGGCAAACCGCTGTAATAAGCAGCCACGACAGCTTTTGGGGGCAATCCCGGATGAAGATAAACAGGTACATCCAGCTTTTCTGCTCTTTCCAACACAGGTGCAAAAATTGGGTGATCCAGAAACCTCCCCTGAGTCATCCCATTAATCAGTGCTCCTTTAAAATTTAAGGTTTTAACCGTTCGCTCTAATTCTTCCGCCGCCTCTTCGGGGGCAGTCATAGGCAAATGTGCAAAAGCAGCAAAACGGTCCGGATTTACGGCGACTTTTTGTGCCAGTGTATCATTATATTGACGGGCAAAAGCAGTACCGTTTTCAGGATCAAGTAAATCTGCACCGGCCCCTGCAACCGATAAAACCTGCAAGCTAATGCCAGTTTCATCCATCGAAGCCAGTCTTTCGCCGTTGACATCCGCTAGTTTCGGAGCGAGTTTTCCTAATTTTGCAGATTGATCCACACTTTGGTTAGCGAGAATCTTTTCAGGAATGAGTCTGACCATTTCAGGAAAAGTAACATGTTCTTCAAGTGTTATGATTCGCATTTTTAGTCTGGTTTCTGTTGATGAAAAATAGGTATCAGATAAAAATTGAACCAGAAGAATCAGGCCGATTTAATCACCGGGTTGGATCAGGTACCAAATACTTCGCCATCACTTCTTCCGTAAGCTTCCGTTCATTAACCAAAGCCCAGTCACCAGTATTTTCCGGAAAACCGTCTCTGCAATATCCGGCTCTCAGGCCAAAATCAAAGATGGCGTGGTAGTGCTTGTTGATAATCAGAAAGGCAATCCAGCCATCTTCACTCCAACCGATTTGCAGTTCTGTGGGCAATGTTTTTTCAGTAATATCCGCAACATTGTAAATATGCAGCCCATCCAAAACCTCCGGCTGTTCTGATTTATTGATTGCGTAGAAAAAGCCTGTTGTCATATCATCCTCAAAAGCTACACCGAAATTTTGGGTTGGGGAAAAGCTGTGGATGAAGGTATCGTGGCCGATTTTGTAGGTTTGGGTTATGTTTAGTGTCATTTTGATAGCCTCTTATTCTATTATGTTTTTCATTTCATCCTGTACATCCGGCGGATGTTTATTTAGAAATACTTGCAAAGTTTCTTCCAGACGTTTCAAGGTATTGACAAAATCATCGACCTTAAAAAATTCGTCTTCATTTTTTGAAAAAACATTTTGTGTAACGGCTAGGGTAGATGCAGATCCGACTCTAAATTTATTTGGCTTAACTAAGTCTATTCCTTTCACTTGACCTATTATTTTCAGTTCTTCGAAAGTAGAATAAAGCTTCGAAACACTCTTTTCCCACTCAGAAATTTTTAAAACAACTCTAATTCTATCTTCAATATTAAGTGTCTTGTTAACCGTGTTTTCAATTTGGATATAAATATTACAATCTCTTGTTTTAATCCCTTGAAACCATAATGCTAGGAAACCACCGGATTGATTGGAAACATAACCCCATCCGGCGTTAGAAATTTCACTTTCAAGCGACATATAAAATCCTTCGGCAGCTTTCCAATCAGCGGTAATATGTTTTAAAGTTTTAAATGAGTTTGTACTATATTCAAGGAGTACCAGATACTCCACAAAATCTGTAAAAATAGAATTTTTAACATTTACTCCATTTCTACTGAGAGCTTTAAGTATACTACTTCGATCCAAAGGTATGAAATCTTGTTTTTTAACATACTGAAGTGTCGACGAACTCTCATTGCCTGTTTTTAAATAAATAAAAACACATTCGAAGTTTGTTTCTTTGTAGTATAACTTCGCAATATCCGCATACCTTTTTAGCTGACCTGAATGTTCTTTAGTATTTGTCTTATCTTCAATAACAATGCAGTATTCATCATTGACTTCGGCAGAAATATCAATATTTTGCCATTGCTTGCGAACCACAACGTTGTGAATTACATAATCTTCTTTTTTGTTAAGTAGCAAACGCACAAAATCTTTTGCAACTTCATTTAGCTCGTTATCGAATTGCTGGTTGCTACTATCTGCCCATTCTAATAACCATGCAAAAAATGCGTCTTGAGAAAGCTCTTTGGTGGCGTGTGAGAATATATTCGGTTTTAATAACGACATAAATATTAAATAAAATTTAAATAATTTATTTTGTCAATTACCTAGGCCTCCCTTTCGTGTTGCTTACTATTTTTATAAAAGGTACCGATTCGGCCGTTTGACTCAATATGTGTGGTATAATAGTCTCCTTGAAAATAAATGCTTTGTCTTCCATACTTACTAAATCTTTTCCCTGGATTTTCCAAAAAATACTCTTGAATTTCCTTGTCAATTGATTTAATTACATTGCTCATTACCATGAAGACATCTTCTTCTTTCCACTGAAAATTATCCTTTTTCTCAAAATGATTGTTGACCTTCATCTCCTCTACATGTCGCATGTAGACATGTAAGTAGCAATCAATATCCACATATACTGCAATTTTCCCTCTTACATTTAACCGCCTTTCTATAAATCTTTCCACTTTCATAAATAAATCAGTCGCGAAATCGATATTTTCAAAATACCACTTCTTTAAACTGCTTCCGGTCTGCCTTAAGTATTTGTCTAAAATCGATAAATTGGCTCGGGTCATTTTATGTATTAACTCACCCAATCTTGTTAACTCTATTTCATTAATTTCTTCTCTTCTATGTTTTATTTTCAAAAATTCAAATTCAACTTCTTCATCCAATTCGTCATTAGATGCAAAAACTTCATTTTGCTCCTCCTCAGTAATCTTATCACTTTCAAAGTAATACTTTCCTGCTAAATAGAATTGTCTTTCTTTCGGAGAAAGACCGACATTTTCATTTACCAACTTTTTTGTAAATCCATACATCCAGTCGTAGTCGGCACCTTTTTCCATTGTACTAGTCTCAATAGTCAACTTTTTAATTTGTCGCTTCTCAAAAGAATGGAATGTGTTTTTCTCCGGGGCAGAATAAAACATGATATTGATAATATCATCAGAATTTACGCCTTCGTTCAATAATTTTTCTTGGAGTTCTTCAGACAGTTCATTTCCCAGATATTTGGCTTTTAGTAGGCCTGATTGAGTATAAGGATTCTTCAAGACACTTTTGTCCATATCCTCCCTTTCGTATTGCGTATAAATAAATACGACCGTAATCATTGATCCGTAAATATTAAATGAATCACTATCAAACTTAAAAGTTAGCGATGCGGTTTTGTCTTCTCTCCCTACGGTAAGGTAAATTTCTTCTTTTGTATAATTGCTCATTTCAATCACAATAATCTATGTAACAGCTGTAAACAGAAAACTCTATGAACTGCTCCTCTAAAACAACATCACCGTGAAACCCCATCACGAAATCCTCAAAGAAGACTCCCTTATAATCAACTCCGTAGGCAACACAATATTCTCATGCACAAAATCTCCTGACCCATTCAACTGATTCAAAAACAACCGGGAGGCTTCCATTCCAATCTTTCTTCCCGGACGGTGAATTGTAGTAAGGGATGGATAAGTATAAGCTGAAATCGGAGAATTATCAAAACCAACGATACCAATATCTCCCGGGATTTTTAGTCCACGGTCCAGAATAACACGCATCGCTCCTATCGCAACCTGGTCATTGACACCAAAAATCGCATCGGGCGGAGAATCCAGATCCAGTAATCTTTTTGTGGGTACAATCGCACTTTCAACCTGGAAGTTTGTATTGATAATCAGTTCTTCACGAATTGAAACGCCATACTTTTTCAGACAATCCCGGTATCCTTTGAAACGTTGCTCGGAAACTGTCAGACCGTTTGGACCTTTCAGGTGCGCAATGTTTTTATAGCCAATCGTGAGCAGATGCTCGACGGCTGCAAAGGCTCCGTGGTAATCGTCAACTGTCGCCCGGCTAGTTTCAAAATCTTCATATTCCCGGTCGATAAAAATCAGCGGGGTTTTTCTTTGTATTACATTTTCAAGGTGTTCATAATAACCGGCGTCATAGGTTTCCTGAGAAACGGAAAGAAAAATTCCTTCGGTGCGGTTGGATAGTAATTTTGATAAATATTCTTTTTCGAGCAGATAATTTTCGTTTGTTACACAAATATTGAGTGTATACCCTAACGGCTGCAAAACGGTGTGAAGTCCCTCAATTACAGCAGTTTCGTAATAATTTCCTATCGTTGGTACCACTACACCCAGCGTCGCTGTTTTCTTGTTCAACAAACTCAAAGACACTTCGTTACGCTGATATCCAACCTCTTTTGCGTATTCCTGAATATTTTTTCTGGTGTCTTCATTGATTGCCGGATGATCATTGAGCGCTCTGGACACTGTCGATGGAGAACAACGAAAGCGACGGGCAATGTCTTTTATAGTAACCGGGCGAGAGGAATTCATGAGTAGGATAATTACAATTAAATATTTAAAATTTTTTCAAACGTTTGCATTCGATATAAACATATTTACACTTTGTATTTAATTTATACCACGCTATCATTGTGCAAATGTAATAGAAAAGCAACAATGAGCGACCTACTGGTAAAACCAAAAACCGATCAAAAAACCTATCATTCCCTCACAAGTGAACAAGCCGGCTGGACTTATTTAAACTTCGAAGCCAAAGTTCTTGACCTGAACGAACAATATACACTGAACACGGGAGATTACGAATATTGCATCGCGTTATTGGGTGGAAATTTCAAAGTAGAAACCGATCAGGGAGTTTGGGAAACGGGAAACGGGCGTAAAGATGTTTTCAGCGGAATCGGTCATGCGATGTATTTATCCAGAAATACGAAATTTACTTTAACGGCTCAAACAGACAAAACAGACATCGCAATCTGCTGGGTTGCTACCGATGAAGATCATCCACCTTACATGAAACGGCCGGAAGAAGCAGCCATTGAATTCCGTGGCGGAGATAATGCAAACCGCCAGATTAACAGCTTATTGCAGCCAGGATTTGACTGCCACAAAATTGTTTGCGTAGAAGTATATACGCCGTCGGGAAACTGGTCTTCTTTTCCTGCGCATAAACATGACGAGCGTAAGGTAGATGCAGACGGAACGCTGATTGAAGCGAATCTGGAAGAGATTTATTTCTACAAAATTGACAAACCTCAGGGTTACGCTATTCAGCAGGTTTATACAGATGATCGTTCTCTGGACGAAATTGTGCGCGTGCACGATAATGAAGCAGTTTTGGT
The DNA here is from genome assembly GCF_015221875.1 of Dyadobacter subterraneus. Lineage (NCBI taxonomy): Bacteria > Pseudomonadati > Bacteroidota > Cytophagia > Cytophagales > Spirosomataceae > Dyadobacter > Dyadobacter subterraneus. The sequence goes on along the minus strand of NZ_JACYGY010000001.1, from coordinate 2,551,737 downwards.
ACCAAAAGGATATCACCCGGTAGCGGCAGCGCATGGCTATAATGTTTATTATCTGAACTTTCTGGCTGGCAGCGATCAGTCGCTCGCCAACACTTCCGACCCGGATCATGACTGGATTTACGGCTCATGGAAAGGTCAGGATCCACGACTTCCGATTGTTACGTTGGAAATGAATAATGCAAAATAAATATCGTCTGAAAAACGAATTAATTCCAGTATCAAGTAACCTGGCTAACATTTTCTTCCATGCCTAAACACGATCTTTTAACCATCGGGCGCTCTTCCATAGACCTGTATTCGGCAAATATTGGAAGTCCGTTTGAAAAAATAAGTGCCTTCAATGCATTTGTAGGCGGTTGTCCGCTGAACATCGCAACCGGCGCACAACGACTTGGTTTAAACACGGCAATCCTTACCGGTATCGGAAATGACCAGGTAGGGAATTTCATCAAACATTTCCTGGATGAAGAAGGAATTGCCACCGAATACATCCCGACGATTGAAGGAACGCGGAGTTCAGCCGTAATTTTGGGTATCGAGCCGCCGGACAAATTCCCGCTGGTATATTACCGTGAAAACTGCGCCGATATTAATCTGACAATCGATCATGTCAATGCAATTCCGTTTGAGGAATTCAAAGCCGTCGCATTTTCAGGTACCGCATTCAGCAAAGATCCAAGCCGTACCTCCATGTTTTACGCTTTGGAAATAGCAAAAAAACATAATCTAAAAACACTTCTGGACATCGATTTCCGCGCCGATCAGTGGGACGATCCCCGCGCTTTCGGAGTAACGTTGCGCGCAGCTTTGAGCAGCTTCACCATGGTTGTAGGAACGGAAGAAGAAATTCTGGCAACCTATCTTACAGACAAAGAACAGCTCCTAATCAAACATCAGCAGATTTCAGCTCCTGAAATTCGTGGTAATATCAATACGGCCATCGAGGAAATCCTGAAATCAGGTGTGGAAACCTTGGTAGTAAAACGCGGAAAAGACGGAGCTTCAATTTTCCAACCGGGAAAAGAAGAAGTGAAAGTTCCAGGATTTCCAGTGGAAGTATTAAACGTATTGGGTGCCGGAGACGCATTCTGCGCCGGTTTCTCCTACGGAATTCTGAATGGATGGGATTTATATAAAAGCGTAAGAATGGGAAACGCCTGCGGCGCCATCATCGTAACAAGAGAAGGCTGCGCGAACTTCATGCCGACTTTCGAAGAAGTGAACGCATTCGTAGAAAGCCGGGGCGGGTTTTAAGGTTACACAGAGGTACACAGAGTTAAAAGGAGGTACACAGAGTTTTTTCTTTTGACTTTGAGATTACTAAATAAAATCTCTGTGTCCCTCTTTTCACCTCTGTGGTACTCTGTGTAATCTACCAAACATAACCAGATTTTAATTAAAATATCATAATGGAGAAATTACAGAATTATATTAATGGACGCTGGGTGGATAGTCATTCCAGTGAATTCACGAATGTTTTAAACCCGGCTTCGCAGGAGATATTAATGCAGGTTCCGACCGGGAATGCGCAGGATGTGGCGGACGCGGCGCAGGCGGCGCATGAAGGCTTTCAGGAATGGAGAAGCACGCCGGTTTCTAAACGTGTGCAATATCTTTTCAAACTTAAAACATTACTGGAAGACAACATCGACGACATCGCTAAAACAATCACGCTGGAATCCGGAAAAACATTTCTGGAAGCGAAAGCGGAAATGGTTCGGGCGATTGAAAATGTTGAAAATGCCTGCGGAATGCCGGCTTTGATGCAGGGTGAATTCTCCGAAGATATTGCCAAAGGAATTGATGAATATATGATTCGTCAGCCGCTTGGCCCTTGCGCCTGTATTGCGCCGTTCAACTTTCCGGGAATGATAACATTCTGGTTTTTGCCATATGCCCTTGCTTGCGGAAACAGCTATATCATCAAACCTTCTGAAAAAGTACCGTTAACGATGACAAAAATCGTCGCTTTGATGGAAAAACTGGATTTGCCAAAAGGTGTTTTGAATCTTGTTCAGGGGGGAAGAGAAGTTGTAGATGCTTTGTTGGAACATCCGGTTATTAAAGGAATCAGTTTTGTCGGTTCTTCTACGGTTGCCAAATATGTTTATTCCAAAGGCGCAGCCCATGGAAAACGTGTTCAGGCGCAGGGTGGAGCAAAAAATCCTGTTATTGTTTTGCCGGATGCTGATATTGATATGACCACGCAAATCGTGATCGACAGTGTTTACGGATGCGCTGGTCAGCGTTGCCTTGCTGCTTCGACGATCATCACGGTTGGCGAACATAAGGATATTACAGAAAGTCTGGTGGAATCTGCGAAAAACCGTAAAACGGGATTCGGACTTGAAAGTGACGTTCAAATGGGTCCGGTGATCAGTGCTGAAAGTAAAAACCGAGTGAATCATTTAATTGATAAAGGTCTGAACGAAGGCGGACGATTGTTAGTCGACGGCAGAAATGCCAAAGTACCAGGTTTTGAAAATGGTAACTTTATCGAACCAACGATTATTGAAGATATTCCACTGGACGGCGAACTGGCTGCGACTGAAATTTTCGGTCCGGTACTAAGCCTTGTCCACATCAACACCATCGAAGAAGCCATTCGTTTTATCAACTCCGGACGTTACGGAAATATGGCTTGCATCTTCACAAGCAGCGGATTAAACGCCCGGAAATTCCGCCACGAAGCAGAAGCGGGAAATATCGGTATCAACATCGGTGTTGCCGCTCCGGTCGCACAATTCCCATTCTCAGGCTGGAAAGACAGTTTCTACGGCGATTTGCACGGTCAAGGAAATCACGCGGTAGAATTTTTCACCCAGACAAAAGTGGTGATTGAGCGGTGGTTGAAGGAGTGGAACCGGAAATTCTGAGTGGGCTTTCAGCAGTCGGCGATCAGCTTTCGGCTTTTTCCCCGGATAATTGAGATTGACACCATAACTATTGAAATAAGAAACTAACCAAGTTCGGATTGGGGAAAGTTAATTGCTAAACGCCAACCGCTAAAACCTAAAAACGCATGTCAAAGAAATTAAAAATCGGGGTGATTGGATTGGGGCGTATCGGGCAGATACACCTGAGCAATCTGCTGCATCACATACCTGGTGCGGAAGTAGTTATTGCGTCGGATCTTTCGCCGGAATCGCACGCTTTTGCTAAGAATCTGGGGGTGGAAGAGGTGACGACAGATGCCTATGACGTTATCAATCATCCGGATGTAGAGGCGGTTATCATCTGCTCTCCTACTCCTTTTCACGTCCCTTACACGGTTGCAGCAGCGAATCAGAAAAAACACGTTTTTTGTGAAAAGCCATTGGATGTAACTCTGGATGCGATTTACGCAGCGCAAAAAGCGGTTAGCGACAATGGCGTTAAATTAATGCTTGGTTTCAACCGTCGTTTTGATGCAAACTTTGCAAATGTTCGTCATATCGTGGCTGACGATAAAATTGGTGATCCGCAGATACTGCGTATCACAAGCCGTGACCCGGGACCACCTCCTATCGAATACTTGAAAACTTCAGGCGGCATTTTCCTTGATATGTCGATCCATGATTTTGACATGGCGCGTTATATTGTAGGCTCAGAAGTAACCGAAGTTTTTGTAAAAGGCGACGCCTTGATTAATCCGGAAATTAAAGAATTCGGAGATATTGATACGGCGGTGATTGTACTGACTTTTGAAAACGGAGCGATTGGTGTGATTGATAACAGCCGAAAAGCAGTCTATGGCTACGATCAGCGACTAGAAATTTTTGGCTCAAAAGGAATGGCCAAAGCTGAGAATAACACTGCTGATAATCTGGTACATTTCGACAGCAATGGCGGTCATATCTCACTTCCGTTGCATTTTTTCCTGGAAAGATATGAAACGGCTTATCGTGTTTGTCTGAAATCATTTGTTAATTGTGTGCTCAATGACACTCCTTCCCCTGTTGACGCGCATGACGGATTGATGGCTACGGCAATTGGAATTGCGGCCATGAAATCGCTGCAAGAAGGAAGGCCGGTGAAGTTGGAAGAAGTTATTAGTCATACATTGGTGTAAGAAGATTATACCCTAAACCAACCCCATGAAACAAGGCCTGCAGTTGCTTGATTACGTCGTATTTTTCATTTATTTTATTGGTGTTTCGTCTTATGGTTTTTGGATTTATAAAAAGAAATCAAGTAACGAATCAAGTTCTACCGATTACTTTTTAGCAGAAGGTTCATTGACATTCTGGGCCATTGGCGCTTCCTTGATCGCTTCCAATATTTCGGCAGAGCATTTTATTGGCATGTCGGGATCAGGATTTGCAATAGGCCTGGCCATAGCATCTTACGAATGGATGGCAGCCGCCACGCTGGTAGTTGTTGCTATTTTCTTTGTGCCGATTTATTTGAAAAACAAGATTTATACCATGCCGCAGTTTCTACGGCAACGGTATAATCCGGTCGTAGCGACGACGATGGCGGTATTCTGGCTTCTTTTATATGTGTTCGTTAACCTGACTTCAATTCTGTATCTCGGAGCGCTTGCTCTGGAAGTTACAGCCGGAATTGACTTTACCTGGGCAATTGGAGCACTGGCCGTTTTTGCGATCATCATCACTGTAGGCGGAATGAAAGTAATTGGTTATACAGATGTAATTCAAGTAGTTGTACTCATTGCAGGAGGTTTAGTGACAACCTATCTTGCCATGGATCTTGTGGCGAAACAGTTTGGAAATCCAAATGTTTTCAGTGCGTTTGGTACGTTGAAAACGCAGGCCGAACCGCATTTTCATATGATCCTGAAAAAAGACAATCCTTACTATAAAGATCTGCCGGGATTATCTGTAATTATTGGTGCGATGTGGATTAATAACCTGAATTATTTTGGTTGTAACCAATACATTATACAGCGTACACTTGGAGCCAGTCTTCCAACCGCCAGAAAAGGACTTTTGTTTGCTGCCGGTTTGAAACTGATCATTCCTATTATCGTAGTAATTCCGGGAATTGCAGCGTATGTGCTTTTTCAAAACGGAATGTTTCAAACCGAAATGCTAGATGCGAATGGCATTGTAAAACCGGATCACGCTTATCCAGTTTTGCTAGATTTGTTACCATCCGGATTAAAAGGAATGGCCTTTGCGGCTTTGACGGCTGCAATCGTGGCTTCACTTGCCGGAAAAGCAAATAGTATTTCCACGATTTTTACGCTGGATATTTACAGAGAATATATCAAACCTGATGCCACAGAAAAGCACCTGATCCGTGTTGGTCGTTATGCTATATGGACTTCCATGGGTATCGCAGCTTTAATCGCTCCGCAACTTCGGGTTCTGGAACAAGCGTATCAGTTTATTCAGGAATATTCAAGTTTCATCACCCCGGGGGTTTTTGCGATTTTCTTTCTGGGTTTTTTCTGGAAAAGAACGACTGGAAATGCAGCTTTGGTAGCGGCTCTTTTAACAATTCCACTTTCAACAGCCTTTAAATTCTGGTATGAAGAAATTCCGTTTTTGAACCGTATGGGAATAATCTTTTTGATTCTAGTTGCTGTGATTGTCGTGGTAACATTACTTGATCCGAAAAGTAAGAATAATCCGAAAGGACTTGAAATTGAACGTTCCATGTTCAAAGTCAGCACCGGATTTATGATCACCTCGATCCTGATTTTTGGTATTCTTGGCGCTCTTTACAGTGTGTTTTGGTAAGATCGAATTGCTGAAATGCTGCGGATTTATTAACTGATTTATTATGCTTTTGACGACCAAACAACTCTTTGATAAATGCTACGGCCGCTACGCAATTCCTGCGGTCAACGTATTTTTCATGGAAGAAATACATGGATTATTTGCCGCAGCGCAAGAAGCGGATGCACCTTTCATCGTGCAAACCACGCCTTTTGCAAGAGATTATGCCAAAGCAGATATGCTGCTTTCTATGATCCAGTCGGCCGCCAGATTATATCCGCAAACGGTTTTTGCTGTTCATGTTGACCACGGCGTTGAAGAGCATATTTGGGATGCCATTGGAAGCGGTGGATACAGTTCGGTGATGATCGATGCATCGCATGATAATTTTGAAAAAAATGTCGCCAGAACGAAGGAAGTTGTGAACAGAGCACATGCGAATGGAATTAGCGTGGAAGCTGAACTTGGTGTTTTGGCGGGTGTCGAGGATGATTTAACTGTGGATGCTGAACATTCTTCATATACCAATCCTCAGCAAGTTGTCGATTTTGTTAATGCCACGGGTTGTGACAGTCTGGCAATTGCCGTTGGGACCAGTCATGGTGCCTATAAATTTTCAGGCGGACAAGGTTTGCAATTCCATATTCTTGAAGAAATTCAAAAACGTTTGCCTGGATTTCCCTTGGTATTACACGGCGGTTCTAACGTAAGCTCAGAGGTTGTTGCGCGAATTAATGCAGCAGGAGGAAATCTTAAAACAGACGCCAAAGGTGTTCAGGAAGAAGAGATTTTGAGAGCAATTCCTTTGGGAATTTGTAAAATTAATATCGCAACCGATACCCGATTATTATGGACGATGGTGAACCGCGAATTTTTCCGGGATCATCCTGACGAATTCGCTCCGACAACACCAGGAAAGATTTTCATGGAAGAATATAAGCGTTTCATGTTAAAGAAATTTGAATTGCTCGGGTGTGTTGGGCAGGCGGATGAGTTTTTGTATTAGATTGATATAGAAGATTTCGGTGGAATTATTACGGTGCGCTGCACCTTTACAATTCAGGATTAACACGGTCTCCCTACAAATATTCAGGTGCTCTGCACCATCAATTAACTAGTGCAGCGCACCTGAATATTTGTAGAATAGAACCGGCTCCGCCCGTGATCCTAAGGTGCAGCGCACCGCAATCCTAAACGATTCCAATCCTAAATTCGATACTCTCCCTAAGCAAACACTTCTTAAAATCATCAAAATATTCCTCAAAACCATGACCAGAAGATTAACCGTAGCCCAGGCTACAATAACATTTCTAAAAAATCAATACATCGAACGCGATGGTATTGAAGAACCCTATTTCGGCGGATGTTTCGGAATATTCGGTCATGGAAACGTGGCTGGATTAGGTCAGGCCTTACAACAAAATCCTGATTTCCGTTATTATCAATGTCGTAATGAGCAATCCATGGTGCATACCGCCGTGGCTTATGCAAAATTAAAAAACCGTCTCGGAGCTTTTGTTTGCACAACCTCCATAGGTCCGGGTGCCACCAACATGATTACAGGCGCCGCGTTGGCGACGATTAATCGTTTGCCTGTTTTGTTATTGCCGGGTGATATTTTTTCAACCCGCGAACCAAATCCGGTTTTACAACAATTGGAAAGTGCTTCCACGCAGGATATTTCTGTGAACGATTGCTTCAAACCCGTATCCAAATACTGGGACAGAATTAACCGTCCGGAGCAGCTGATTTACTCACTACCCGAAGTTATGCGTGTCCTTACTTCACAGGCTGAAATGGGAGCGGTAACACTTTCGATGCCACAGGATGTGCAAACACATGCATATGATTTTCCGGAAGATCTTTTCAGGAAAAGAGTATGGCATGTAGGTCGTCCACGCCCAGACCTGCCAACTTTGAAAAAAGCAGCTGAATGGATTCGTGCTTCTAAAAAACCTGTGATCGTCGCGGGTGGCGGTGCGATTTACAGCGGAGCTGACGGAATTCTTCATGATTTTGCTACAAAAACGGGGATTCCTGTTGGTGAAACCTTTGCCGGAAAAGGCGCTGTTAAATTTGATGAGCCTTACAGCATTGGCGGCCTTGGCGCAACGGGAACAAAATATGCAATCGAAATTTCCAATGAAGCGGACGTGGTGATTGGAATTGGTACTCGTTACAGCGATTTCACCACAGCCTCAAAATCCATATTTAAAAATCCGGATGTTAAATTCATTAACATTAATATAAGTGAATTCGACGCATTCAAACACGCCGCATTACCGGTAATTGGTGATGCAAAAGTGATTCTGGAAGAACTTTCAGATCTGCTTGGCGACTTTGAAGTTGCTGCCGATTACCGCAAAAAAATCTCGGATTACAATCACGCCTGGGATGAGGAAGTTACCCAGATTTATATTGAAGGGAACAGCACCGTCCCTCCTATTGATCAGGCAATTGTGATTGGAACGTTGAATAATTTCATGGGTCGCCGTGACGTGATGATTAACGCTTCCGGAAGTGCGCCGGGAGATTTGCATAAACTTTGGCGTGCAACTGATCCTAAAAATTTCCATCTCGAATATGGTTTCTCCTGCATGGGTTATGAAATCGCTGCCGGATTGGGGGCAAAAATGGCTGATCCAACGCGTGATGTATACGTAATCTGCGGTGATGGCGGTTATTTAATGAACAACCACGAAATCGTCACGTCCATTCAGGAAGGTGTAAAATTTACGATTTTGCTTTTAAACAATAATGGATACGCGAGTATCGGCGGACTTTCTGAAAGCATCGGCAGCGAGCGCTTTGGGACGATGTACAATTATCGTGACGAAAATTCAGGACAATTATCGGGTGATTTCTTACCCGTTGATTTGGCGAAAAATGCAGAGAGTCTGGGGGCTATTGTGATTAAAGCCACGGACAGAACTTCGCTTGAAGCAGCTTTGGAACAATCGAAAATCAATACTACAACAACGGTGATTTATATTGAAACTAGCTTGTATCGTACAGTAAAAGGTTACAATGCATGGTGGGAAGTTCCAATCGCGGAAGTTTCCGAATCTGCATCTGTTCAGAAGGCTTACGACACGTATGTAGAGAATAAAAAAACGCAGCGAATATTTCTGTAATGACTAAATAATCAGGCTCACTGATCTGATTTGCCAGCCACGAATACACGAATTTTCACTAATCGCATTGAATGAATTAATTCCCAAATCTGACTAAGATGAATTTTGAAAATATAAAACTTGGCGTCGCTCCTATCAACTGGACCAACGACGATATGCCGGAACTTGGCGGCGAAAATACATTCGAGCAATGTATCAGCGAGATGGCTTTGGCAGGATTTACCGGCTGTGAAGTTGGAAATAAATTTCCTCGCGACACAGATGTACTGAAAAAAGCACTTGAATTACGTGGCTTACAGATTTGTAATCAGTGGAACAGCTATGAACTGACTACAAAGTCATTGGAGGAAAATATCAAAAATTTTACCGAGCTTCTCGATTTCCTGGAAACCATGGGTGCGAAAGTCATTGGTGGCGGAGAAGTTGGCAACAGCTGTCAGGGACAAATGACGGTACCGGTTTTTGAAGGAAAAGGAATGCTGAACACTGATGAAGAATGGAAATCTTTCACCACCGGTTTAAACGAATTAGGCAAGATCGCCCGTGCGCGTGGAATGAAACTGGCTTTTCATCACCATATGGGAACCTGCATCCAAACCATCGCGGAAACGGATCGTTTGATGGCAGAAACTGATCCGGAAAATGTTTATTTGAATTATGACTGCGGCCACTTTTATTTTGCAGGTGAAGATCCTGTGGAAGCTTTGAAAAAATATATTGGAAGAACGGCCCATATTCATTTAAAAGATATTCGCCCAAATGTTTTGCAACGCGTTCACGACGAAAAATTAAGTTTCCTGACCGCTGTAAAACAAGGGGTTTTCACAGTTCCCGGCGACAAAGAAGGTTGTATTGACTTCCCCTCCTTATTTGACGTTATAAAAGAAAGTGATTATCAGGGCTGGATTGTACTGGAAGCGGAACAGGATCCTGCGGTTGCAAATCCATTGGAATATGCAATTATTGCCCGAAAGTTTTTTAAGGGCTTAACGAATATCTGAGTCTTTCCTTAATAAAAAATGGAGGTCCGGTTTTGAAAACCTGGTCTCCATTTTTTCGTTATTGTCAATGATATTTACTATCAATATCACAGTTTTCACTTCCCAACAATCATTTGTTTCCCTGATACATCAATCGTTATTTGTTTTCCAAACCAGTTCAGTGAAGACGTTCCATCATAAATCAATCCTTCAATAAACAAAACTTTTGGTTCGTTAACATGAATTTGAGGAAAATCTTTTGCTGCTATTTCTGCAACGTTTGTACTGTAAATTGACGTTTCTATATCCTTATTAAATTCACTTTTACGGGTTCTTTTAATAACCTTGCTGGTATCAGAAACATCTACGCCAAGCTCCTGCAAATGTTTGGCATTGATATGGAAAACGTTCGCTCCTGCCCCACTGTCCACCAAAAACTGCAATGTCAATTTTTTATTCACCTGAACAAAAGTGAAAATGTCAAGTGTGATATCTCTTGAACTTTCGATTTGCAAAGGCAAAATATTCCCTTTCGTTTTTCTTATTTTAAAACTCCCCGGCGTTTCAATAATTAATTTTTTCTGATCATAATCAACTGTGAAGGGTTGATTTTTAAAAGACATTAAGGAAATCAATCCATCAAATGGCCCCAACTCCACATCGAAGATCATCATCGTCGGACCAGGATCTTTGAAATCTCCAATCATAATTTGATCTGTTGTATACAAATCCGCCGTAATTTTTTCTCCTGTTGCACGGAAAGCAGTATACTCTCTGTTAAGCTTTTGCACATTAGCCATTTTGCTGGAAAATTTCTTGGTCAACAACGTTAACCCGGCACCGGTGTCCAGGATAAAATTTCCTTCAATGCCGTTCACTATGGCCTTGATTGTAATATGTCCGCTTGGTGCTATCTCGAAGGGAATGCTGGTTTGAGCATGTGCAGAGATACTTGTCATGCCCCAGATTGCAATCAAGATTATTTTAAAACTGATACTTTTCATTTTTAATTCTTTCTTAATGAGAGCTCTATGATTTTTTTACTTTTTCTGCGTTTGTAACGATAACAAATCAGTGCGAAGATAGTCTGATAATCACTTTTGTAACCATTAAATACAAAATTTATAAAAATAGGGGTTGGCCAACTACACATACCTAAAACTTCAAAAAATAAATAATTTATCACGCCACACTTATTTTCATTCCTACGTAATATCAATTGTGCACATCTTAATTTCCAAATCAATCTCACAACTTATGTACGAAGAATTTACTCAATTTTAATCTGACTAAACATGCTAAATTTTAAAAGGATCAGCCAAATTGGGTTTATCGCAATTGCCGCTTTTCTGGCAAGCTGCAAGGATAAGGACGTAACTCCTACAACTTCAACAACGGACACAACTAGTTATAGCGCTGTAAACAGCTGGGTTTACAGTATCATGAACGATGCCTATTTCTGGTATAAAAATATGCCGGCAGAAAGCAGCCTGGATGAAACAATTAATCCAACAGATTTTTTCGAAAAACTGATTTATAACCGCACTACGGTGGACCGGTTTTCGACGATCACGGATGATATCGATGCACTGACAGACGAATTTAATGGTGTCGGGAAAATTTTCGGGATCAGTTATACTTTGTCATATACCGATGATACAAAGACAAATCTTGGTGCATTTTTGAGCTATGTTGTAAAGGGAAGTCCTGCGGAAACGGCTGGTTTGAAACGTGGTGATATCATTATGAAAATAAATGGTACCCAACTTACCGCCGCCAACTATGTATCACTTTTTTCCAGCAACGATACCGAAACTTTCACACTTGGTAAAGTTGTAGGCACTACAATTACGGCCGACGACACTAAAACAATTTCTGTTACCAAAGCTACCGTCAGCGAGGATCCGGTATTATTTTCAACGGTGATTTCAAAGCCGGCCTATAACAAAACCATTGGTTATCTGGTTTATACACAATTTGTGCCCGGAACAACGGCCAGTGCCAGTGTTTATGACAACGAACTTCGTCAGGTATTTGCTGATTTTAAAAGTAAAGGTGTTAATGAACTGGTTCTGGATCTTCGGTTTAACCCCGGTGGATATATCAGTTCCGCTGAAACTCTGGCTTCGCTGATTGGTACAAATGCTTCAAGTTCCAAGATTTTTTACAAGGAGCAGTGGAACGATAAATACATAACCTATTGGCAAAATAAATACGGTGCTAATGCGCTGAATTACAATTTCCTTGACGAAGCAAATAATATTGGATCAAATCTGAGCCGTGTTTTTGTTCTGACTTCCAACGGAACGGCTTCTGCGAGTGAACTCGTAATTAATGGACTGAAACCATATATGAGTGTTGTGACGATTGGCGAACATACTTATGGAAAAAATCTGTTCGGTTCATTGTTTAGTGATGACCAAAATCGCTGGAAATGGGGATTGTACGTGATGCTTGGGCAAACAGCTAATGCCAACGACCAGTCGGATTACGGAACAGTTAACGGAATAACGCCAACTTATACTGTTGAAGATACGACAGTTCCTTATCAGCCTTTTGGTGATGAAAATGAAACATTGCTGAGGAAAGCACTCGACGTAATCGGTATTCCTGCACCAACAAGTACAAGACTCTCGTCAACAACAAAGGTACAATCATTTATCGGTGAAAACCTGCGAGATAATCTGGTCGTTCGGGATAAGCGGATGATTAAAAATACACCGACTTTAAGAATTAATAAGTAACCCTTCTCTTACAATTTGGAGATCAGCCAGCGGCGATCGGCTTTCAGGTCCGGATATCAGATTTCACCGAAAATCAACTGAGGTCCCTGTACAAAGCCGATTGCTAAGCTGATACCAAATACTTAAAGATCCGCCGCAAAGACATTGAGCCGGAAATATCTAAATATGAACGCTCGATGTCTTGGATCTTATCCGGCTATCAGCAATCGGCTTTCGGCAATCAGATTACAATATTTCATTCGTGCCTGACGATAGAAATCATCGTTTACTAACTCCTAAAAGCTAAAAGCTACTTCTGGATTACAACATCTCCGTGTCCACGGAATTCGCAGCCACCGTTTATAAATTTGTAATAAACGCGAACGGTATCAGTTATTCCAAATTGTGAATAATCGATCAGATTGATCTTTGTATATAAAGAATCCTTTGCATAAAGCGTCTTGAAATTTTTGTCAACAATCCGAATTGCTAACCTTACGGAATCAGGCTTGTAAACATGAATTGCAGACGTTCCTTTTGTTGGATTGGGGTAAGCTATAATTTCATAATCCGTTGCCGGACAATCCGTTTTAAGATTACTTTTAAAAAGACTCATTTCCTGCTCCACCCAGGTATCTTTAATATTCCAGTCGTCCGGATCTACGGGACTTAACGGAAGCCCTCTTTCATCCCTGAGCAAAATACCGGAAAATTTGATTTTTTCGGGCTCTCTGACCGGATCCGTGGGATCATTTTGATTACAGGAAAACAAAGAAAGACTTAGAATAACGCTGAGTACAACTTTTTTCATTTTTTAAGTTTACGGTTACGATGAGTAATATTACCCTTTTCTCATTTTTAAATATTCTTCAATTTCAGTCAAAGAAAATGCGTTGAAAGTCATCTCCTTCGTCAGTCCGCCCTTTCTGGCCACGGCTACTCCATAGTGCATGTCATAATAGCCTTCCTTCTTGTGCGCGTCCGGATTGATACTTAACAAAACACCTTTTTCCATACAATAAGCAATCCAACGCCAATCAAGGTCAAGTCGCCATGGCGATGCGTTTATTTCAATAACTACTTTATGCTCGGCGCAAGCATCTATAATCACTTTATGATCAATCGGATAACCTTCTCTGGATAATAATAATCTCCCTGTCGGGTGCCCCAGAATCGTTGTGTAAGGATTTTGTATTGCCTTCAACAAACGTGCTGTTGCTTTTTCCAAAGTCATCGTCAGATTACTATGCACAGAAGCCACCACGTAGTCAAAGCTTGACAAAATCTCATCAGAATAATCCAGAGAACCGTCACCCAGAATATCAGACTCAATTCCCTTTAAAATTTTGAAAGGTTTATCACTTCCCGACAACGCGAAACGTTCGTTTAGTTGGGCAATTTCCTCATGCTGACGAAAAACATCGTCCGGTTTTAATCCGCTTGCATAAGATGCAGTTTGTGAATGATCTGCAATTCCTAAATATTCAAAACCCAGTTCCTGACAAAATAAAGCCATTTGTTCCAGCGTATGCTGTCCGTCCGAATAGGTGCTGTGGTTATGCAAAATTCCTTTTAAATCATCCCAGGTTATCAGCTGATCAGAAGTATGCGTTTCGGCCCAGATAAATTCATCTGCACCCTCCCGCATTTCCGGGACGATAAAAGGCAAACCTGCTTTTTCATAAATCGCTTCCTCGCTATCAAAAAGCTCATATTTCGTTTGTCTCCACAACGAAGTCCCCGAGACTGTAACTTTATTTAAATGTTCAGCAGAAGCAGTTTCAAGAAAAAGCTCATTGACAAGATTTTCAGGCTTCACAGCCAATACTTCTATATCAACCGCAATATCCTGCACCTTTCCGCGCCATATAAAAGGAGAAGAAATTTTTTCATTAGGGATTAAAAATTCGAAAGCATTCAGAGCCTGATGTACCAGCAAAGGCGATTCTGTGCCAACCAGGATACGAATGGTTTCAACAATTTCAGCTTTACGCCTGACGTCACCCGCGATTTCAACCTGGTCAAAACTTTTTTTCAATTCTTCTGAAAGAAACTGGGCAACCGACTCGGCTTTATCCATCCGCAGCTTTCCTGCCTGATCTTTCAGAAATGCCAGTGATTCAAGTATCTTTTGTTCTGTACTTCCTCCAAAACCTTTTACTTTGGCAATTTTACCACTCTGGCAGGCCAGTTCAAGTTCATGTAAATTGTCAATACCAAGCTCCCGCCAAAGAACAGCAATTTTTTTAGCACCAATTCCCTTGATACTGAACATTTCAAGTACACCAATTGGCGTATTTTCGAGCAGTTCTTCCAACTCTTTAAAAGTACCACGCTGAACTATTTCGATAATTTTCGCCGCCGTACTTTTTCCAATTCCTTGCAGTTTTGTTAATTCTTCAAGTGAAAGGGCTGCTATTTCGCCATCCTTATATTTATCCAGATAGAAACCGGCCACGCCGTAACTTTTCACCTTGAAAGGATCAGCTCCGTGCAGTTCAAGTAATTTGGCAGTCAGTTCTAGTATCTCAACAATTTCGGCGTTGCTCATGGTATGCTAAATTTATATAATCTGCGAATTACGAAGTAACATCGAGCAAATGCAAATAAGATGTGACTGATTTTGAATTTTCCAGTTAATTAGCAGCTCACCAATTCAAATATTTTCTAATCATTATAAAGGAAATTGAGCCTGCCAGTTACTCCCAAAATTATAGTAGTTATTACCAAACATTGACTTAAATAGAAAAAACTTAAACATGGATACGAAAATTATCACTCCCTTTTCACGCCGCAACTTTCTTGCTGCCGGCGCTGGTATTATCACCGCGTCCATTTTTTCACCTTTCAGTATTGCTTTGGGAAAACCAAAAGAACGCCTGGGCATAGCATTAGTCGGACTGGGTTATTACAGCACCGATTTGCTTGCTCCCGCACTTCAAAAAACCAAAAATTGCTACCTCGCCGGCATCGTAACGGGTACGCCCGACAAGGCTGAAACCTGGAAAAAAAAGTACAATATTCCAGATAAAAATATTTATAATTATAAAAACTTCGATTCGATAGCCAATAACCCGGATATTGACGTAGTATACATAGTACTTCCGCCATCAATGCATAAGGAATTTGTAATCCGCGCAGCAAAGGCTGGAAAACACGTTTTCTGTGAAAAACCGATGGCACTGAATGTGCAGGAATGCGAGGAAATGATCAAAGTTTGTAAGGATAACAAACGCAGTTTGTCCATTGGTTATCGCTGCCAGCATGATCCGAACACGCAGGAATATATGCGCATTGCAAAGGAAAAAGCACTCGGAAATGTGCAGCTGATTTCATGTGCGGCCGGTTATAAGGAAAGTCGTGCCGACAACTGGAAAGTGAAAAAATCCATGGGCGGCGGCGCGATGTATGATATGGGGGTTTATGCGTTGCAAGGAGCCCGCCTGGCAGCAGGTGCGGAACCGATATCCGTGACGGCAGAAATTGTAATAAACCGTCCGGAAATATTTAAGGATGCAGATGAAATTACACATTTCCAGTTACAATTTCCCGGCGGTACAGTAGCAAATTGTACGGGTAGCCACGGCATCAGTACAAATTTCCTGAAAGTGAATTACGACAAAGGAACGCTGTATATGGATTCGTTTTCAGCATACACAGGAAATAAAGGGTATAGTACGCTTGGTGAAATTAATTTCCCGGTTGATAATCAGCAAGCTAAACAAATGGATGAAGATGCGCTGGCCATCATGCAAAGCAAGCCTGTGCTGGTTCCGGGAGAAGAAGGTATGCGAGATATCCGTATCGTTCAGGCAATATACCAGGCAGCACAAACAGGCAAAAGCGTAAAAATTGGATAACATTATTTAAACATAAAACCTGAAATCATTTAACCGCACATGAATGTAGAACAGCTTAAACAGTACCGCGACGAAGCGACTCAACATCTTACCACTGAATTACTTCCTTTTTGGGAAACCCGGTGTGTTGATAAAGAAAACGGCGGTTTCATTACCCATTTTGATTTTGAAGGAAAAGATTCGGGCGAAGACGAAAAATCTTTAATTGCCCAGACCAGGACAGTATTTACATTTTCATCTGCACACCGGGCAGGTTACGGTGAAGGCAGATATGCAGCCATTGCAAAACATGGTGTTGATTTTTTAATTGACAAAATGTGGGACAACGAATACGGCGGTTTCTACTGGCTTATGGACAGGAAAGGAAATGTCAAAATCGATGAAAAAATCGTTTACGGACTTAGCTTCGCGATTTACAGTTTAAGTGAATATACATTGGCAACGGGTGATGCCAGAGGTTTGGAATATGCTGAAAAAGTTTTTGACCTGCTTCAAATCCATGGTGCGGATACTTTTTATGGTGGATATTTTGAAATGTTTACCCGCACATGGGAATTAAAAGGCCCTGGTGCTGCCGGCGGTGATAGAAAAACGCTGGATGCGCATATGCATTTAATGGAGGCTTTCACCACTTTATATGAGGCAAGCGGAAAAGAGGTTCATCGCAGAAAGCTAGTTGAAATTATTCAGCTGCTGATCACCAAAATCATGCATCCGGTTTACGGCACGGGTATTCCGCAATTCTGGGCAGACTGGTCTGTGGCACCGCAAATTAAATTTGACATTATCTGGGGCTGGGACAGATTTTCGGAAGATGGGCTAAAAAGTTCGGCGGAAGACAATACAAGTTATGGCCATAATGTTGAATTTGCCTGGCTGTTGATGCATGCGCTGGATATTGCCGGTATCCCTTACGACGATTATCAAACTCAATTATTGAAATCTTTTGATCATGCGATTGCCTATGGTATAGACTGGGAATTCGGCGGCGTATATGTGGAAGGCTCTCATGCAGGAGAAGTTTACGACCGTGAAAAAGAATTCTGGCAACAGGCAGAAGTGTTAATCGGTATGCTGGATGCTTACCGGATTTATGGTGACGAAAAATACCTGAAAGCTTACGACGCGACACATCGTTTTGTTTTTGATAAAATGATCAATCATGAAGTCGGCGAGTGGCTTCCTTTGCTTACCCGCCAGGGAGAGCCAATCTGGAAACATATGAGTCACTCGTGGAAAGTTAATTATCATTCAGTTCGCTCGATGGTTCAAAGTATTGTCAGATTAAACAAATTACTGAAAAAAGCGGATCAGGAATAGTGGGTAAAATGGGCATCATTTTAAAATTCTAATGCACAGTTTTGGGAAAACAATGCTCAGAAAAACGATCCTGTTTTAGATATTTAAACAAAGCGAAAAGCTGATTTGGAATGGAAATATTCATTCTAAATCAGCTTTTCGCTTTGTTATTATATTGATAATCAAGACTATTAATTGAATAAAATTTAAGACTATACCATTTATCAATAGGACTGTACGGAGATAAAGCTTTGACCTGGCACAATTTATTTAAGATTAATAGAAATTACCTGAATAAAAAAGCATCAATTTTAAACTTAAACCAAGAAAGATATGAGCGCCTTCACACAACAAGTAAAAGGAAACTGGACAGAGCTTAAAGGTAAGTTCAAACAGCAATATGCCGATCTTACAGACGACGATTTATTATACGAAGAAGGAAAAGAAGACGAACTTTTAGGAAAACTTCAAAAGAAACTGGGTAAAACCCGTGAAGAAGTTGAGACAGAAGTAAACGACTGGTCCAAATAAATTTTAAAATTAAGGTTCAAATAAATGCCTGGGAGATGTTTTCTTCCGGGCATTTTTTTGTGATGATTTCAAAATTTTGCAAATTCCAAAATCGGCCATACCTATGGCATTTTAAATTCGAAGAATCATATTTAGAAAATCAATTATTAGTGGGCAATACATTAAATTTCAAAACATTAATATCAATCCACTCCAATTGTCTTTGCCACGGCCGGCCTTATGGCCCCTGAATTCATTCCGGGGAAATCAAACCAATTCGCTCAGCAAAAAATGCCATAGGCATGACCGACATTGTAGCCCCGGAATTCATTCCGGGGAAATCAAACCAATTCGCTCAGCAAAAAATGCCGTAGGCATGACCGACATTGTAGCCCCGGATTCATTCCGGGGAAATCAAACCAATTCGCTCAACAAAAAATGCCGTAGGCATGACCGACATTGTAGTCCCGGAATTCCATTCCGGGGGGAAGCAAACCAATTCGCTCAGCAAGAAATGCCGTAGGCATGACCGACATTGTAGCCCCGGAATTCATTCCGGGAAATCAAACCAATTCGCTCAGCAAGAAATGCCGTAGGCATGACCGACATTCTAGTCCCGGAATTCATTCCGGGGAAATCAAACCAATTCGCTCAGCAAGAAATGCCGTAGGCATGACCGACATTCTAGCCCCGGAATTCCATTCCGGGGGAAACAAACCAATTTACGACTTACAAAATGCCGTAGACATGGCCGATTTTCTATTTTCCAAATGCCATCTCTTTCGAAAAAAAATCTCCCATTGTCGCAAAACAAATTTGTAATGAATAACTTTAAGAACCACTCCTAGTCAGGAGGTTTTATCCAAACTTTATCCTAAACCTTATATGAATACCAATGAAATTCCGGTTGCTGTTGTCGGCCTTGGCCTGATGGGTTGCAGTATTGCCACTTGCCTCCTGATTGCCGGTCACCCAGTTGTCGCCTTAGCTCCGATTAGTAACGATCTTTTGTTTGCGAAAAAGCGAATTATTGACCATTTGGACAAAGCCGTAAAAAATGAAATCATTCCGCATACGACCGACTACTATTTAGCCAATTTGCTGATCACGGAAGATTATTCAGAATTATACGCAAGCAAACTTGTCATCGAATGCACGATTGAAGACATCGATATCAAAGAATCCGTCTATAAAAAAGTCGAGGCGGTTATTGCATCGGACGCGCTTTTGGTAAGTAATACTTCTGCTATTCCTATCAGTAAACTTCAAAAACTCACGCTGCATCCGGAACGTTTTCTTGGTCTTCACTGGACAGAACCTGCACATACAACCCGTTTTCTGGAAGTGATTTGTGGTGATGACAGCAACATTTCATATGGAGAATATTTATATGAACTTTCTCACCAATGGGGAAAAGAACCCATCCTGGTACGCAAAGACATTGCAGGTTTCATCACCAACCGACTGATGTACGCCATGTACCGTGAAGCGATAAATCTGGTTGAAAATGGATATGCGACGGTTGAAGATGTTGACAGATCTTGCAGAAACAATGCTGGCTATTTCATGACTTTTGTCGGTATTTTCCGTTGGATGGATTTAACAGGAGTTGCCGCATATCATACAGTGATGAAAAATTTGTTACCGACCTTGCACAACAGTCCGGAAGTACCTGAATTAATTTCTAAAATTGTTGAAGAAGGAGGCCGCGGCATTTCAAATTCAAAAGGTTTTTATGATTATGAACCTGGCGAAGCAGAAATGTGGGAAAAGACTTTTTCTGAATTTAATTATGAGATTCGGGAAATCGCCTTACGTTATCCGGCTGATATCGTTAAGCAGAAATTGAAACAACAGCAGCAACAGCAAAATCAGTAATTTTAATAAGCTATTAAAGAAGTAATGTCCATAGGTAATATCACCCTTTTAGGATTATTGCCATGGACGTTACTACTTCATTTAATAATAAATTCACTGGACGCCGAAATATTTCGGTGATCTTTTAAATAGAAAAATCCATACTTAAATCCTTCTTTTGGGACAGGACAGAAAAGTGTTTTTGTCTTAGGATCAATCTGCACTTTCTTGCTGCTCCAAACACGGGTTTCATTTAATGAAGTGGTATCGTTTGAGTAATAAAAATCAGCAGTCCAGATTGAAACCGGTGAAGAATAGGAAACATTCAGGACTGAATCTTTTTGTACAATCTGTTTCACTTTGGGCAAAGAAGGTGCATGATCGATCACACTTTCAAAAAAATAACGGATCTCATGCGGTTCCCAACCCGCTTCGTGGCCGTGATTCATATTAGGAATCAAACACATTGATCTCTGCGCCTCAGGAATAAGTTTATAAGTTTTATCGTACGGAACAACATTGTAAAATCTGTCTTTATTCCCGTTGACAAACAAAAATTGCGGTTTCGCGTAAGCCAAATAAGAAGACGGATCGAAATATTTCGTCCATTTTTTTCTAACCGCCGGCGACAGTTTTTCGAGAGGCACTTTAAATATATCTGATTCATCATAAAACGCACAGCCATAAACCGGAGCCGCTGCTTTGAAACGATTGTCCAGACTTCCCACCAGACAAGTAAGATAACCGCCCCAGCTTATTCCGGTCAAACATGTTTTGGAAATTTCCACTTCCGGAAAACTTAACAGCAGCGAATGGGCTAGTATTGCATTGGCCACGGCTTGGTAAGTCCACATATTTTTAAAATCACTACCCGTTTCAAGTTTTTGAAATTTATCCAGATCGCCCTGTTCCGGCCCAGGCATTGTGTAGGCTTTTACATCATCCTGTTTTCCTGAAAAATCCATTGCAATTGCCGCATATCCCTCGGCAGCCCATTTTTCAACCCATTCTTTAAAAGCCTTTCCGCCGCCTCCATGCAGCAAAACCACACCCGGAAACTTTGTTTTACTTTGTGGTTTACCAAGAATCAGATCCGGATTTGAGTAATAAGCAAAAACCTGCGTGGGTTTTCCATTATAATCCACTCCTTTATAAAATAGCGAATAGACATTTCCAGTTTTGTTTATCCATTCAATTTCAGGCGCTTTACTCAAAGTTTTCAGATCCCAGAGCAAAGTATCAACTTTGATAACCTTGTCGTCAATAACAGGAACCGATTTTTTTTGAGCATATACAAACTGAATGCTCAACACAACAAAGAAAATAAGCTTTTTCATGATATTACGGAAGATTTATTTCTATGAATTCATCGAAAATTTTGTTGTTTGTATTAGTAATTTCTTCCTTGGAAACCTTGTCAATTTTAATTGCGTCAGCAGGAATATGATAAATCTTGTTACCCGAAATCGATATTTGTCTGACATTGGAAAGATGAATTCCTCTCCCCTGCTTTTCTATTTCTCCTGTATGATGAATTATGTTATTGCTGATAGAAATTTGCCTGGAATTAGCAGTTTCAACTTTATCATTTCCGATTAAAGAAACCGCGCTTGCTCCAACATAACTGACCAAACAATTGGCTATTGTATCGTTTTTATTATAACCGGACAACATGATTGCATTTCCGCCTAAATCAGTAAAACTGCAACCTTTAATCGCGCAAGTCTCAGTACCATTTAAAAGCAAGGCGCCTCCTCTGTAAACATTCCAATCGCTGCCCGAAACGGCCTCTTTACTTTCCATAAATGAGCGTTCATTATGCCTGAATTCCAGGTTTTCCAGAATTACATTTCGAACCGGATGTTGTGCGGAACCTTGCAATTCGATACTATTTTTCAGATTTGAAACTTCAATCATTGCCTTTGATAAATTTGTATTTTTACTAGGAAGGAAATACAAAAAATGGAGTGATCTATCAAAATACCATTCTCCTGGTTTATCCAGTTCCGCAAAAATGTTTTCAACAAAATGAATGGATTTATCGGGATGAACCGGCTTATTGAATTGCCATCCACCGTCAAGTTCCACATTATCAGTATCATCGACACCTGTGATTTTATAATGCAGACTTCCCTTTTTATTTTCATCAAGCGCATGCACATAACCGCCAAACGGATTTCCCCAGCTTAAAACCCGGACATAATAAGTTGCATCCTCAGCGGTACCATTAAAAATTCCTGCCGTTGTATCCGCATTTGGATATCTCGCCATGGTTTGTAAAATGCCGTCGACATATAATCTTTCAAAAGAAATATCGGGAGGTACACTGGTCCTGTATATTCCATTTTTGAATAACTGCCAGTCCGGATTTAACTTTCTTCCTGCGCTTATGACTACTTTTTCTTTTCCAAAAGGCTTTATTTCAAGTTTTTCCGGAAGTTTCCCATTGGCTTTGATCACAATAGTTTCTGGCAAATAATAAGTACCATTTCTCAATTGAATACTTACTGCTTTCCCGGTAAAAGCTTCACTCGCCAGTAACGCTTTCTTCAAAGTTTTAAATGGTTTGTCAATTGTCCCGGTATTTTTATCCTGCCCATTTGGCGAAACATATATTTTTTGAACCTGACAAATCGCAGGCAAAGTCACAAGTAAAAAGTAAAAAATTAGACGAAAACGCAGCATTAACCAGATAATTTCAATTCAGGATTTATTCTATTTTTTTCAGATCAGCAAATCCATCCAATCACTTTATTTTAAAAGAAGTTATCCATTTTTCTTACTGCAAAAGCTGTATTAAATGTTGGTTTTTTTCATCAAATAAGTGGTTCTTCTGGTCAGAGTTGAGTAGCTTTGAAGCGATTCCTGTAAGTGACAATGATCTGTTTTTATGTTAATCAAAAATATAAAATTATAAAGATTTACTTTTTAACAGTCACAGGAATGTTTCTTAGTTTTACTCACCTTATTGCATCTCAAATATGGATAATTTCCTGGCTGCAAGATCCCAAATGGCCCTTTCTTTGGGCTTCCACATTATATTTTCATGTATCGGGATGGTCATGCCGTTTTTTATGGCAGTGGCACATTACTATTATTTAAAAACAGATAAAATTGTTTACAAAAATGTAACGAAAGCGTGGAGCAAGGGCGTTGCTATTTTCTTTGCAACCGGCGCGGTTTCAGGTACGGTATTGTCCTTTGAACTGGGACTTCTCTGGCCTAAATTCATGGAACATGCAGGGCCAATTTTCGGTATGCCTTTCTCTCTGGAAGGAACTGCTTTTTTTATTGAAGCCATCGCCCTTGGATTCTTTTTATATGGCTGGGACCGGTTCAACAAATGGTTTCACTGGTTTACAGGAGTTATTGTCGGTGTGAGTGGACTAGCTTCCGGAATCCTGGTTGTGGCTGCAAATGCCTGGATGAATAGTCCGGCCGGTTTTGATTTTGTTGACGGACAATATATCAATGTTGACCCGATAAAAGCGATGTTCAACAAAGCCTGGTTTTCACAATCGCTGCATATGTCGCTGGCTGCTTTTGCGGCTACTGGGTTTGCTGTCGCCGGTGTTCATGCGCTGATGATTATCAGGAGACAAAATGTCTATTTCCATACCAAATCATTTACTATTGCGGCTGTTTTTGGATGTGTAGCCGCCGTTCTTCAACCGTTAAGCGGAGATATTTCTGCAAAAGATGTAGCAAAAAGACAGCCGGCAAAACTGGCCGCGATGGAAGCACATTTCTTCACAGAAAAATCAGCCGGATTGGTTATAGGTGGAATTCCTGATCCAAAAAACAAAAAAGTAGATTACGGAATCAAGATACCTGGTCTGCTCAGTTTCATGGCGCATGGTGATTTTAGCTCAGAAGTTACAGGTCTTGATAAATTTCCGGAGAAAAATCAGCCGCCGGTTCCTGTTACACATTATGCTTTCCAAATTATGGTCGGTTTGGGAATGGCCATGATGGCGGTTTCATTTTTATATTTTTTCGCGCTTTGGAAAAAGAAAACCTGGCTCCAAAGTGACTGGCTCCTCAAACTTTTCGTAGCAGCCACTCCGCTAGGATTTCTGGCAGTTGAAGCCGGTTGGACGGTTACAGAAGTTGGTCGCCAGCCTTGGATTATTTACAATGTTATGCGCACAGCGGATGCGGTGACGCCTATGCCGGGGATTGGATACTCCTTTTATATGTTTACACTCATGTACTTTTCGCTCGCAGCCATCGTAATTTTCATGTTATACCGCCAAATCAAAATGGTACCCAAGCTCTACGATTTACCAGAAGGAGCACAAAAATAGACAGACACTCCACCATTCTACCATTCCAAAATTCAATCACTCACTCATTAACAACATGTTATACGTAGTCATCATATATCTCTGGACTTCCATTCTGCTTTATCTGCTGCTGGGCGGAGCAGATTTTGGAGCGGGCATTATTGAGCTTTTTACTTCGAAAGCCAATAAAATTCAGACCAGAAAAACGCTCTACGAAGCCATTGGTCCGATTTGGGAAGCTAATCATATGTGGCTGATCATTGCCATTGTAATATTGTTTGTCGGTTTTCCGGTCATTTACAGCACCATGTCAGTTTATCTGCATATTCCTTTAACGATTATGCTTTTAGGAATTATCGCCCGTGGAACGGCTTTTACTTTCAGACATTACGATGCCGTGAAAGACGATATGCAGGATCTTTATAACCCGATTTTTGCCTATTCAAGTTTTGTCACGCCCTTTTTTCTAGGCATTATTGCGGGAAGTGCAGTATCGGGGCATATTGATTTGAAAGCTGATAATTTTTTAGACGCTTACATTTTTAGCTGGCTGCACTGGTTTTCAGTTTCTGTCGGTTTGTTTACAGTAGCCATTTGTGGTTTTTTGGCAGCCGTTTTTCTGATTGGGGAAACTGATAATGAACATGACAGGTTACGTTTTATCCGCAAGGCTAAGGCTTTTAATATTGCCGCTGTCATTTGCGGTTCACTGGTTTTTGTTTCTTCGCTGATAGAAGATATTCCTTTGATCGATTGGGTATTTGGCAATATTGTCGGCATCATCGCTATCACCGCAGCTACGCTTTCCCTGGCAGTGCTCTGGTATCTGATGTACAAAGGCAAAGCAAATATCCTTCGTATTCTGGCTGGATTTCAGGTTACCATGATTCTTTTAACGACCACCTATCGTCATTATCCCAACATTGTAATTTTGAAAAATGGTGGATATCTTTCACTGATCGAACATAGCGGTCATGAAAAAACAATTGAGGCGCTTGCCATGGCATTATTGATTGGAAGTATTTTTATTCTGCCAGCTTTATTTTATCTCATTTACAGCTTTCAAAAGAAGAAAGTCGATTATGCGACGGATTAATATTTCAATTTGACTAAAAAATGTAACGATTATAAAACCAGAAAAGTCAGGCTTGAAAGCCTGACTTTTTTGATGATACTATTGGAAGAAGATTTTTAACAAAAACGAACCATTGTAATTTCAGCCTTTATCTTCCTTAATAATTTTAAGCCCTTTTGTCCATCTCAACAATTCTTTGAGCATAGCCTCAGCTGCTTTATACGATGATTCTCCCGGCGAAAACACACCTTCATCGGTGATATGCTGCGTAAACATCGGGAAATTTACCGCATCGTAAATAGGTACAATTTTAAAAGTAGAAAGATCCCCTTTCAAACTATTGGCTGATCTTGTGCCTCCTGATAAACCGCCATAACTGACAATCCCTGCTGCTTTGTATCCCCATTCATGATAAAGATATTCCAGCGCATTTCGCAACGGTGCGGGATAATTGAAGTCATATTCAGCCGTTACAAAAATAAAAGCATCGGCTTCTTCAATGGTTGCGCTCCATTTTTTGGAATGGGCATGTTCATATTTTTTCATCACCGGATGGTTGGCTTCATCCATCATCGGCAATTTTATTTCCCCAAGATCAAGGAGTTCAACATTGAAATCCGGGTGCTTTTTGGCAACCTCGGTAATCCAGGCCGCCACCAGCGGACCTTTTCTTCCGGGCCGCACTGTTGACGAAATAATTTTCAAATTGTACATAAATAAGGCTTAACGTTACAAATTATTGCTGTCCAAATTCACCATCTGCTGTGATACTAACCTCTTCACTTAACATAGGAGGAGCAAATTTTGTACCGAGCGCAAAATCAGCACGTTTGATCGTACCAGTTGCGCGAAATCCTGCAACAGGCTTTTTGTTCATCGGATTGGTAACCGTTCCACGGTACCAAAGTTCCAGGGTTACCGGTTTGGTAACGCCGTGAAGCGTAAGGTCGCCGGTTAATTGATATTTATCATTTCCTGTCTTTTTAACCGAAGTGCTTTTGAAACTCAGTTCAGGATTAGCCGTCGCATCGAAAAAGTCAGCCGATTTAAGGTGGTCATTTCTTTTGTCAATACCAGTGTTGATGGATGCTGTTTTGCCGGTCAATTCAAAAACCGCGTCACTGAAATCAGGTTTGGATGATTTAATGGTCGCATCAAAATCAGTAAAAGCTCCTGAAACTGTGGATACGCCCATATGCGTAATGTCAAATTTAAGCTGCGAATGTGCCTTATCAGATTTCCATGTAGTTTGTGCAAAACCGGCAAGCGAAAAAACTGACAACAAGAGAACAAGGGAAATTCTTTTCATAATGACATGAAGTTTAATTGTTTTGATTAGGTGATAAATTTAAATAAAAGCCTGTTAACAATTTATTACTATTCCATCTGATATAAATTGAAAATGATTCATTTCGCGATGCAAAGTACAAAAAGAAGATGTTTCATGTAATGTAACATTTTACTTCTCAAACATTTAAATTATAAATCTTAGACGAGTAAAATTAAAGTTACCTACCCTTTTATTTTGTAATAATTTAAAGGAAATGTTTTGACAAAGTAAGATGCAGAGTTTTTAAATTTATTCTAATAAAGTGATGGAAAAGGATACGTTGCTCTGGCAAAGATTTAAAGAGGGAGACCGCACGGCCTTTGAATCAATGATTAGAATATATTATCGGCCATTATTTGAGTATGGCAGAAAAATCATGCATGATCCTGATATGCTAAAAGACTGCATACATGATCTTTTCACTTCACTTTGGGAGAGAAGAGCTTCTATTGGAAATACAGATCATATCAAACCCTATCTTTTAACAAGCCTGCGCAACCGGATTTTTAAAGAAAAACAAAGATCTGATTTGCTTGTTACCATAGAAGACTGGCAGGAAGAGGCAATAATGTCGGAGGATGCTGTGGATATAAAGATTATTTCAACAGATGCTACCTTAGAAAATGAGCACAGGATACATCACATTATGCACACACTTACCCGTCGCCAGCAGGAAATCATCCATCTTAAATTTTACGAAAATCTGTCCAACGACGAAATAGCTGTCGTCATGGCAATATCCCGTCCTGCGGTTTCAAATCTGCTTCACCAATCGTTAAAATTGTTTCGGGAAAAATGGCTCTCCCTGCTTTGCATGATTATTATTCTATTCTTACTGTTCTGATAATCAAACATATAACTTCACCTTCAATTTATTTTTCATTTTTATTAAATTTTTTCAAGATTTTTTGATGATATCCGGGTACAATTGAGATTATACTAATGTAAGCTCGTTGTTTTTTGTGCTCTGATATGAAAGAATATAAAAATTACAATCTTGAAGATTTTCTACTCGACGATTCTTTTAGAAATTGGGTACTCGGTGAGGATGTACGCCTGGATGAACTCTGGATCGATATCAGCCAGCGATATCCCGAGAAACAAGCCATCATTTTACAGGCCAAGGACCTGATTCTGACCTGGCGCAAACAAAATTCTGCACTTACCAACGACGAAATCGAATTTCAGATTTCACGTATTCTAAAAAGTACCGAACAGGAGTCAATACCAGAATATAAAGTTGCAACCGTGAACTGGAAATGGTGGACGGCGGCAGCAACTGTTGTTTTAGCCTTGGGAATCGGCTGGCTGACCTGGCGGGGAATAAAACCTTCTCCACAACCTTTTACATACAACGCCTATGTGACGGAGAATCCCGTTCCGTTGAAGGAAATCGTAAATACAACGGATAAATCCTTGAAAATAACTTTGCCAGATAGCAGCATTATTGAATTGACACCAAAAAGCAAGATCAGTTATGCTCAGCCTTTTGTCATAAATAAAAAAAGAGAAGTTTTTCTTTCCGGAGAAGCCTTTTTCAGAGTAACCAAGGATGTGCAGAACCCATTTTTTGTTTACGCCAACGGACTTCTCACACGCGTGGTCGGTACCTGTTTTTTAGTAAAAGCATCTGGCGAAAATGTTGAAGTACTGGTAAGAAGCGGCCGTGTGTCGGTGGTTGCCATGAAAGATGTCAACAATCAGAAAAAACGAAATACCGAATTACTGCTCACACCGAATCAACAGGCTACTTTCTCTGCCAAAGACAATCTGATATCAAAATCCATTATTGAAATCCCGCTTGCACTGGTTAAGATTGATGCAAAACCAGATTTCAATTTTGAAAACAAGCCCATTTCATCTGTTTTTTCAACACTTGAAAAGGTATATGGAATTCCTTTTGTCTATGATAATACCATTATGAATAAATGTTTCCTCAGAGTAAAATTAAATGACGAGCCTTTCTTTACCAAGCTGGATATCATCTGCCAGACAATCGGCGCCAGTTACCGGATTAGCGACGGACAGGTAATTATCACCAGTGAAGGCTGCCAGTAACACCATCCTTTTTTAACCCTTTAACCACTTAAATCTATGCAAGAAAAATAATCCTTTTAAAGAAAATCCGATAATGGGTTCAGCATTACCGGATTTGTAACTCCCTGATTTCCAAGCAAGGCATGATGCTCCAGAACATGGAGCCAGAGAGAGCTTTGTGATTTGTCGTACCCAAAACCATCGAAATTTATGAAAAAAAATAGTATTCCGCTAAATTATTTAGTGACAGCGATGAAAGTTACCCTGGTACCCTTTTTAGTCTCGCTTTTATTTACCGGCCTTTCCTTTGCCAAGGATGGGTTGGCACAGGAACTTTTGAAGCGTCCCATTTCCATTAAGGCGGATGAGGAAGAATTAAAAACCGTTCTTAGTTCCATCGAAAAAACAACAAAGGTAAGATTTTCATATATCCCTTCTCTTGTCCAAAAGCAGAAGGTCAGTATTTCCGCAAATAACCAGCGACTGGACGCGGTATTGGAAAAACTGCTTATTCCTTTACAAATCAAATATACAGTATCCGGAAACTACATTATACTAAACAAAAAAACCGCCGTAGCACCCGTACGTGCTGATAATCTGGAAACACTGGCTCCACTGCCCTATCTGCATTCCCGCGAGGTTTTCCTAAAAGGAACAATAGCTTCTGCGGACACAAAGGAACCACTTCCCGGAGTCAGTATTGTGTTGAAAGGGACATCGCAGGGAACCACAGCCGATGCCACAGGAAATTTCGAGATTACAGTTCCCGGCCCGGAATCAGTTCTTGTTTTCAGTTTTGTAGGTTATGAATCGCAGGAAATTCTGGTTGGAAACCGTTCCAGTTTGCAGGTTTTGCTGAAATCGGATGTAAAGGCATTGTCCGAAGTTGTCGTGGTAGGTTATGGTACTCAAAAGCGTTCAGATCTGACAGGTTCAGTGTCGTCTGTGAAGGCTGAGGACGTCAAAAATCTTCCTGTACGAAGTGTTACCGAAGCACTGCAAGGTCGTGCGGCTGGTGTGCAGGTTACAAGAAATGATGGCGCGCCTGGTTCAAGTTCGGACATTGTTATACGTGGTGTTGGTTCTATCGGAGGTATGTCGCCTTTGTATATCGTGGATGGAATCCGGATGTCGGCCGGAAGCAATTTTAATATGCAGGATATTGAATCCATTGAAATCCTGAAAGATGCCAGTGCGGCAGCTATTTATGGAGCCCAGGCAGCTGGTGGCGTTGTTTTGGTTACAACGAAGCGTGGAAAAACGCTGGATAAAATGACAATTAATTTTAATGCCTATTACGGTGTCCGAAAGCCGTTGAATCTTTATAATATGCTGAATACAGCAGATTACATCAAAGCGAAATCGGCATTCGGTGTGGCTACCAGCAGTTGGGGTGATCCAAGTACGCTTCCTGACAACGACTGGGTTAAAGATCTGTATAACAATGCAAAAGAACAAAGTTATTCTCTTTCCATGTCTGGGGCAACGGCCAAAACCAACTATTATTTATCGGCAAATTACCAACGTGAAGGCGGTACGATGATCGATAACTATTTCGAACGTTACGGTCTTCGCTCCAATACTGATTTCAAAATCAGCAGGAAACTGAAAGTCGGCGAAACTTTGTATGCCTGGGCTACAAAAACCAATCCGATGGTAAGTAATACGTTTCCTTTCCGTTCTGCACCCGTTGTTGGCATTTACGATCCGACCAATACGTACGGCGGCTGGGCTAAAACCGGAACATTTTTTACCGGTCCAAACCTTGTGGGCCAGGAATATCAGAACCATATGCAAAATGGAACTTACGCTCTGGAAGGAAATTTATATGCCGATCTGGAAATTATTAAAGGTCTAAATCTCCGTTCAACCGTTGGGCTCTCCTATTACAACGATAATAATTACAGATTCAATGAAGCTTACGATTATGGTACGGTCGCAAACCACACAGCTTTTTTAAGCAAAGACAACAACAGTACCAA
This sequence comes from Dyadobacter subterraneus, assembly GCF_015221875.1. Taxonomy (NCBI): domain Bacteria; kingdom Pseudomonadati; phylum Bacteroidota; class Cytophagia; order Cytophagales; family Spirosomataceae; genus Dyadobacter; species Dyadobacter subterraneus. The sequence continues at coordinate 2,520,998 of NZ_JACYGY010000001.1, read as the reverse complement.
AAACCTTACCGCCAACTTTGTACTTACCTATACAAAAAATTTTGGTAAACATGAAGTGAAAGCCATGGCGGGTTATGAAGCGTACAAGTCTGATAAAAGTTCATTGCATGCAGAGGCACGTGGATTTCCTTATGTGACGTACAATCTTGGACTTACTAATAACCCAAGCAGCTATGTAGCAAGCGGAGGTGATCTGCCGCAGACGCGTCTGCTTTCTCAATTCGGCCGTCTTAACTACGCATTTGCTGATAAGTACCTGGTGACCGCCACAATTCGCCGCGATGGTTCCGACCGTTTTGGCCCTACCAATAAATTTGGTGTCTTCCCCTCAGCTTCTGTTGGCTGGAAAATGAATGAAGAAGCTTTTATCCGCGACAACCTGACTTATGTTTCTAACCTTAAAGTAAGAGCAAGTTATGGTAAACTGGGAAGTACCAGCAATATTCCGCAATATACCTATCAGGCTTCTTATGGAGGTTCGGGCGGAACAAACGCGCAGGGATTACCAGATGGAACACGGTCGAAAGGTTACTCACTGACAGCCCAGCTTGCTAACCAGAATATCAAATGGGAATCAGTGCTTCAGACAGACATCGGTTTGGACGTAGGCTTTTTGAAAAATGCCCTGAATGTTACTGTTGACTGGTATAGCCGCCAGACTCAAGACATGATTTACCAGGTTCCGGTGCCAAGTTCAGCAGGTTTCAGTACGACATCGGTTTTCACAAACATAGGTAAAATGAGTAATAAAGGGCTTGAAATTGCTGCCGATTATCGTGGTAAAAAAGGTGCTTTTACATATGGAATTACGGTTAACACCTCTTTCAACAGAAACCTTGTCAAGAAACTAGACGGCACAAATAACAATCCGATCAATGACGGTTCTGCCGGGGATTATCTGGAAAGTGTCGTAGCTCGTACGCAGGCCGGACAGCCAATGAGCCAGTTTTATGGTTATAAAGTAGAAGGAATTTTCAAAACAGATGCAGAAGTTCAGGCACTTAATGAAAAGGCACAGCAGGCAGCAGGCGGCGCAAGCGGGGTATATTATCAGGCAGCGGCAACTGGTGCGGGAGATCTTCATTTTAAAGATGTAAACGGCGACGGAAAAATAACCACTGCCGACAAAACTTTCATTGGAAATCCATGGCCCAAAATGACCTATGGTCTTACGCTGAACGCAGGCTGGAAAGGATTTGAAGTCACTGCATTATTTCAGGGCGTACAAGGTGTAGATGTTTTCAATGGTAATAAATATTACACACAGTTTTTTGTGGGTGATTACAACACTACCAAGGATATTTTCAACACGTCATTTTTCAATGGTAACGGCTTAACCAACCAGCCACGAATCGGATACAAAGCGCCCGACGGAACTTATGTGCGTGACCCTAACTCGAACTATACGCGTATTTCTTCCTTTGCCATTGAAAACGGATCTTTCTTAAAACTGAGAAATTTACAGATCGGTTATAACATTCCCAAAAGCGCACTTCAGGCTTTGCACATTTCGGATCTGAAAATATACCTGCAAGGACAAAATCTGCTGACTTTCACAAAGTATTCAGGACTTGATCCTGAGGTACTAGGCCGGAATGGTACTACCGGAAGAGGTATTGATGCGATCTACTCTTATCCACGGACGGCGCTCTACTCTCTGGGTATCAATTTGACTTTTTAAGGGGCCAGTATTATAAGTAACCGAAAACGATATTTCCAAAATGAAAATAATACAAAAGCTTTTCCTCTTTGCCTTTCTGATAGGTTTGGCATCCTGCTCTGACGATTTTGTAAACGTTGATAACGCCGGAGCCATTTCTGTAGCCAGTTATCCAAACTCGGTTTCTGACCTTGAACAGCTGCTTACAGGTGTTTATGGAACCCAGCATGCATCTGGTATGTATGGTCATCATATGCTCGTGAAACATACCTGGATGTGGGATCACACGGCCGATCTTAGCTGGCAGGGATCACCGGACTGGATCGGACTTTCCCAGAATAATTCAGTTTCCAGTTATCCCTTCCTGCAAAATACGTGGACTGATGCGTGGCGTGGCGTTCAACGCTGCAACACACTTTTGGCTGCTATTGAAACGTACAGAGCCAAAGCATCCGCAACCGATATCCCGAATGTAGATTTGATCAAAGGACAAACCCTTTTCCTTCGTGCATTTTTCTATTTCCATCTCACAACCGCCTGGGGCGAAACCTTTATCGTAAATGGTGCAGGGGGAGAAAAAATGGGCGTTCCCATCCTGACTACTACCTCAGCAAGTTTGGCTGAAACACAGGTTTCCCGAAATACGGTCAAAGAATGCTGGGATTTTATTATCAGTGATCTTAAAGCTTCTGAAACACTTCTTGCTGGAAAAACCTGGACGAACACGGCCGACAAACATAAAGTAAGCATCTGGGCAGTAAAAGCATTCCTTTCCAAGGTGTATGTTTTTACGCAGGACTGGGCAGATGCCAAAACCTACCTGAACGATGTAATTACCAACAGTGGAAAATCGCTTGTCCCTTTTGATACTTACAAAACGATGTTCAACGGACAAAATGAATTCAATGCAGAATCCTTGTATGAATTGAATTTCAATGTTGATTTGACTTATACCGGTACGAATGATTTGTCGATGGGTTGCAGTATCGGGATGGTTATAGCGCCAACATACGTTGGACCAACCGGGGCCGCAGCGGCTTCTGCCTGGTCAAATGTATTTCCGCATGCAAAAAATCTTACGCGTTTTGGATTTAATCTTGGACACTATTTTCCTGCTGGTGTAACAACGGCAAACATTGCCAATGTTGATCAGTCTTATATAACCAGATCCATTGCTGCCCGTAATGCCAAAACAGTCGATCCGAGGTTGTGGGTAGCCTGTCAGCAGCCGTATGTGGATTCCATGGTTGTTAATGGTGTTAAAAAACCAATTTCACACTATCTTGATATTACAGAAACGGACATGGAAGCATGGAGTTTCCGGAAATACACAAATATTACCGGAACGGAGGCTGAGGTGAATATGGCCAATGGCAATAATATCCTCTGGCTGCGCATGGCGGACATGTATTTGCTTTATGCTGAAACACTTACGCATACGGGTGACAATGCCACGGCCTTGGAATATATCAATAAAGTCCACCGGCGAGCATATAATTTGCCAGTCAATACTCCATCAGCCGTGGATTATGCCAGTCTCACCGCCGCCACAAAAGCGACCGATGATGTCCTCAAAAACGACCCTTTGAAATACGAGCGATGGGCAGAATTGTTTGGAGAAGCCGGATGGTGGTATGACGTATGCCGGTGGAAAATCGGTCCAAAGGAAGCTGCATATTATCAAAAAATTCGTGGTGGAAATATCCAGTGGAACGATGCCAGCGACTATGCACAGCCAATTCCGATCAACGAACTTAATGCGAATGTAAATATGAAGCAAAATCCTGGTTATTAAATAAATAAAGAAACCAGATCAGCCGTCAGCCTGATCTGGTTTCAAATTTAAAAATCAAAATTGTAACTGTTATTTCCTGTGGTAATAAACTAACCCAAAGCAGCTTAAGTATATTTTTTGATTTAATAAGGGAGCACTTTATTAACCCGGAAATGAATAAATGATAATTGTTTTATGACCCATTTTTTTGTTAATGTTCGTGGAAAAAATTATCAAAACTTATCACTGCTCATAGTTGGTATACTTTGTCTGTCAGCTATTTGCATTTCATTTGTAAGTGAGGATAAAATAATTACCGAAGGTGAAACTGGTAACAACTGGCCCAGTTATGGAGGAAACAAAGCTGGAAACCGTTACTCCCCTCTTGATCAGATTAACACTCAAAATGTTGCTTCGCTTAAAGTTGCCTGGCAATATGACGCGGTCAAAAGACAGCAAGGAAGTCCTGCACCAAAACGGCAGATGGAAATCCAGTGTCAACCTATTGTAATCGACGGTGTTTTATACGGAACTACTCCCAATCTGAATCTTTTTGCATTAAAAGCAGATACCGGTGAGGAACTCTGGAGATTTGATCCCTTCAAAGACAAAACACCAAGATTCCATGTAAGTCGCGGGGTGATGTACTGGGCAAGTGGTAACGACAAACGCATTTTGTATACCGCTGGCCCCCAACTTTTTGCACTTAATGCTGCCACAGGAAAACCGGTTGAAAGTTTTGGAGAAAACGGTATCGTTGATCTGCGGGAAGGCACTTCTGACAATCTTGACAGGGATAAAAGTAAAATGTCGGTTGATGCTACCAGTCCGGGTGTGATCTATAAAGATGTACTTGTAATTGGTTCTAGGGTATCCGAGTATGGTGACGCTGCTCCTGGAAGTATTCGTGGTTTCGATATTAAAACCGGAAAATTGAAATGGGTTTTTCATACCATTCCCCAGCCGGGAGAAAAAGGTTATGAAACATGGCCAAAGGATGCCTGGAAAAAAATGGGCGGTGCCAACAACTGGGCCGGTATGGTGTTGGATGAAAAAAGAGGCGCGGTCTATTTTGGAACGGGCTCACCATCCGTTGATTTTTATGGTGTGGACAGAGAAGGAAAAAATCTTTACGCCAACTGCGTGATTTCTTTGAATGCAGAAACCGGGAAATTAAACTGGTATTATCAAACGGTTCATCATGATTTATGGGACCGGGATATTTCCTGTCAGCCGAATCTGGTTCGGGTCAAAAACAAAGGGAAATTGGTTGATGCAGTGGCTCAGGCTACAAAAGACGGTTTGTTATTTCTGTTTGACCGTGATACCGGACTTCCCTTATTTCCAGTAGAAGAACGTTCTGCGGCCGCGAATTATAAACTTCCCGGCGAACATCCTTGGCCGACGCAACCTTATCCTACAAAACCGGCACCTTTTTCCCGTCAGGTTTTTACCGAAAATGAAATCACAAATATTTCTCCCGAAGCAACTGCTTTTGTCAAAGCAAAATTTGATCAGAGCCGTTCCGGAAATAAATATATGCCACCAAGTAAAGAAGGAACGCTGTATCTGGGCATTGGTGGTGGCGCTGAATGGGGAGGAAATGCGGCCGATCCTGATGGAATTCTTTACCAAAATGGAAACGAAATGGTTTGGGATTTAAAAATGCTCGATTATAAAGTACCAAATGCGGATGAAGGAATTACCGGAAAGTCTCTTTACATGCGCAATTGTGCCGCCTGTCACCGCGCAGACCGCATGGGAAGCGGACAGGAATATCCAAATCTGGTCAGTATTGGAAGTCGTCTTTCGAAAGAAGATATTAATACAATTATCAAAAGCGGTCGAGGCAGAATGCCATCTTTTCAGCATATTCCAGACAAAGAGCGTGAAGCAATTGTCAATTTCCTGCTTGATATTGATAACAAAACTGTTGCCTCCACAGATAATCACAGCGCGACAGCTGCACCGGAAATGGCAACCAAAAAATCTGATTTTCCATACATTCCGCCTTATATCAACAACGGCTGGACGAGATTTTTTGACCAGAATGGTTACCCGGCTATCAAACCGCCATGGGGAACCCTGAATGCCATTGATCTTAATACAGGTGAATATTTGTGGAGAGTTCCTCTCGGAGAATTTCCGGAACTTACGAAAAAAGGTATTCCCATAACCGGTACTGAAAATTATGGCGGGCCAATCGTCACAGCCGGCGGACTGGTTTTTATCGCTGCGACCAAAGATGAAAGAATCCGTGCTTTTGACAAGAAAACAGGAAAATTGGTCTGGGAATATCAGCTTCCTGCCGGTGGTTTTGCAACGCCCATTACTTATCAGGTTAATGGAAAACAATATGTGGTGATCGCAGCCGGAGGTGCTAAAAACGGACATAAACCGGGTGGTTCCTACATTGCTTTTGCATTACCTTAAATTCATTCAAAAAATCATTGAACAAATAATAACTAAAACATAACTTTTGGACCAACCTTTCGCCAAACCAATAAACCCATTACTGATGTTTAAAAACAAAAAAGATAATTCCGATTTTAACCGCCGTGATACCCTGCGAATGATTGCAGCGGGATCAACAGCTGGATTATTAAGTCTGTTTGGAGAAAATTCACAGGCCCACGCAAGAGAGCATTACAGCACTCCGGCTTATCAAAAAGGTCTGGCTCCGATCAAAATAAAAAGCGTAAAAGCGATTGCAACCGCTCCGCAAGGCTCTAACTTAATTGTGGTAAAAGTTGAAACCACCGAACCTGGTTTGTACGGATTGGGCTGCGCCACTTTTACGCAACGTGCTGTTTCTGTGGTAACTGCTATCAATACATATTTGAATGAATTTTGTACCGGCAAGGATGTCGACAATATTGAAGATATGTGGCAATCGACCTATGTAAGTTCATATTGGAGAAATGGCCCTGTGTTGAATAATGCATTAAGCGGACTGGATGAAGCACTCTGGGATATAAAAGGAAAACGCGCCAACATGCCTGTCTATCAATTACTTGGCGGAAAAGTGCGTTTTGCAATTCCATGTTATACGCATGCCAATGGAAATTCGCCGGAAGCAACGGCCGATAATGCTCAGGAAATTATGGATAAAGGTTTTAAATATGTACGGATTCAGCAGGGCGGATATGGAGCCGTTGGCAGCACGGAACAAAAGCCGGATTTCAAAGCCGCTGGTTTTGGTGGAGAAGGTGACAGTTTTATGAATGAGCGCGCTTACCTGAAATCAGTTCCAAAACTTTTTGAAGTAGTACGCAAAAAATGTGGCGATGAAGTGGAACTGCTTCATGACGTGCATGAAAGGGTTCAGCCGATGGATGCGATCAACATGATCAAAGCCGTCGAAGAATACCGTCCATTTTTCATCGAAGATCCGTTTTCTCCGGAAAATATGGGCTGGTTCAAACAACTTCGCCAGAGCACAACCGTACCGATCGCGATGGGAGAATTGTTTAACAATGTCAACGAATTCCGCGATCCGATGGCCAACCAGCTATTTGATTACATCCGCTGTCACGTTTCGCAGATTGGTGGTATTACGCCTGCTATGAAAGTGGCGCGGCTGGGAGAATGGTTTAATGTAAAAACGGCCTGGCACGGTCCAGGTGATGTTTCTCCGGTTGGACATGCCGCTCACGCGCACATTGACCTGGCCATCTGGAATTTCGGAATTCAGGAAGCAGTAAGTTTTAACGATAAAACCCAGGCCATTTTCTCCGGTTGCCCGACAATGAAAAACGGCTATATGTCTGTGAATGAAGCGCCGGGACTAGGCGTTGATATCAATGAAAAAGAAGCGGCCAAATACCCGATAACAACCAAATCAAACTGGCAAGTTCGTAAATTCGACGGCACGATCATCAGGCCTTAGTTTGTTGTTAGGTTACACAGAGGGCCCCAGAGTTAAGGAAAGGAGCACAGAGGTAAAATAATGTAAGTAAAACGCTGTGTACCTCTTTTTAGCTCTGTGGTACGCTGTGTAACCTGCTCATTTGTTAACCATTAAAAATAAATTATCTGTGAGCAGAAAGCGACTTTTGCTTTTTAAAGTACTGGCAATATTTTTTCCAGTTATCGTTTTGGTTTTATTGGAGTGCGGGCTAAGATTATTTGGTTATGGCCTTGATCTTGGTCTTTTTGTTGATGATCCGAACCATCCGGGTTATCTGGTGATGAACCAGCATACTTCAAAAAAATACTTTGCACAGCAGCAAAATGCCACGATTGGGAATTATGAACCGTTCACAAAAAAGAAAGTAGCAGGCACTTTCCGGATTTTTGTTTTGGGCGAATCAACCACAATTGGTTACCCGTACATGCACAATGGCTCGTTCCACCGCTGGCTGCAATACAGGCTTACGCATACTTTTCCTGAAAAAGAATTTGAGATTATAAACCTTTCCCTTACTGCCGTCAATTCCTACACAGTTCTGGATTTCGCGAATCAGGTTGTTGATTATGAGCCAGATGCTGTGCTGGTTTATACCGGGCATAACGAATATTATGGTGCGATGGGCGTTGGTTCCACAAGTTTTGCGGGTTGGAATCCTACTTTGATCCGTTTTATTATTAAAACCAGAAATCTGAGAATTATTCAGCTTGCCACCAATGTTCTTGCCAAAATAAAATCATCAGCTTCAAATGAGAAACTTGACCTTCGTGAAAATCTGATGAAACGCATGGTTTCAGATCAGAAAATCGCTTTAAATTCTGAAAAGTTTGAACAGGGAATCCGGCAGTTTGAAACGAATATGACTGATTTATGTAAGGTGTTTTCAAACAACAATGTTCCGGTTTTCATCAGTACGCTGGTTAGTAATGAAAAAGATTTAAAACCATTTATAAGCGAATCCGGCAGTAACTCAACTTCTGCCTTACACCAATATCAGCTTGGTAATGAATCTTTTAAACAGAATAAATTTCCGGAAGCAGAGAAATATTTTATCGCAGCCAAAGAACTTGATCTTTTAAGATTCCGCGCTCCGCAGGCTATGAACAAGATACTGAGAGAATTGGCTGCCAAATATCCAAAAGTCAAACTTGTTAATGCGGAAAAAGTTTTCCGGGAAAATTCAGCTCATAGTATTCTCGGTCATGAAACGCTGCTTGAACATGTTCATCCTAATCTGTTTGGTTATGCATTGTTGTCTGATGTTTTTTATCAGTCTTTGAAAAAAGAAAAGCTGATCAGCAGCGATTGGAAAAATGAAATATCATTTAATGAATTGAGAAATCAAATGCCGATTACGCCAATCGATTCGCTCAAAGCAGTTTATGAAATGATGATGTTAAAAGAAGGTTGGCCGTTCAATGAGCCAATGCCGGCAGAAATTCCGCATGAAAAAACGATTGAAGAACAACTGGCCGGCGGACTTTCTGTAAAACAAATTTCCTGGGACGGAGCTTTATCGGAGTTATTAAAAGTGTATTTGAAAGAAAATAATCTCAAAGGTGCCTTGCAGATCAATGAAGCTTTTACACTTGAATTCCCGCTCAATCCCACCTTTTTTGTGCAGGCAGGAATGCTTTCCGCAGGCTTAAACCAAAATGAAAAATCAGTTTTTTATCTTAAAAAAGCATTTGCTCTTCGAAATGATTTCAAAACTGCGCAAACGCTTTTTATCACACTTCTGAAAGAAGACAAACCGGAAGAGGCCATAGTATATCTCAATTATGCAGCGGCGCATAACGAGTCTAATTTCAATATGACTGAATTACAAAATCTTGTTGGTGAGATTATTAACCTTAAACAAAGATATCAGCTTGATTCTTCTAATATCGATCTCAGCAACCAGATCGCGCTGAATTATCTCAAATTTGCCAACGCCAAAGCGGCTGAAAAATACATTAATAAGACGCTGAAAAAAGATCCTTCAAACGCAAATGCTTTGCTTTTAAAGGATAAAATCAAATCGGTTTCCGGCAAATAATCAGCTTAATGTTGTATCGATCGTAATGGTATGTGTCAGCGTATTATGAATCGGACATTTATTCGCGATAGCCAATAATCTTGTTTTTTGTTCTTCACTCAATTCACCAACCAGCTCTATTTTTCTGTTCATTTGAGAAACATTGGCCTGAACATCTCTTGAAAATTCCACATGCACGTTAATTTCTGTTAATTCCACCCAGCCCTTCCGGTTTGCATACATCCTGAGTGTTCCACAGGTACAAGCAGCCAAAGCCGACGCCAGCAATTCTTCGGGTGAAAATCCAAGATCCATACCGCCGGCAGAAATGGGTTCATCTGCAATCAGACTATTCGTGGCTGTTTTAATTTCGGTTTTATAAAGCGCGCTTCCGATGCTTGCGAATACTTTGGCCATTATTTATGTTTTAGATTGTTGTTTTCAGCGGGTAATGGTACAAAATCTGTTTCTCCCGGCACTGGCTTGAATGTCTGTGCAAGCCAGTTTTCCTTAGCTTTATCAATCAATTCCTGACTGCTAGCCACGAAATTCCAATAAATAAAACGTTCTTCCGCAAAAGGCTCGCCTCCAAAAATATAAACGGTTGTGTTTTCAGCCATCGTGAATTCACAAAGATTTGTGTCCATCGCAACTAAAAGCTGTTTGGGAAGATAGGTATTTCCCTCGGCCTGGATACTTCCTTCCAAAATATAAATTCCTGCTTCTCCGTAAAGTTCATGACCGATCTTAACAGATTTAGCTTCTTTACTTTTTATTTCCAAATAATATAGCGGACTAAAAACCGGCACGGGTGATTTCTTACCCATCAGTGAACCTGCAATCAGTTTGAAAGAAACAGAATCAACTTCCCAATGTGGTAAATCAGATTCGGAAGCATGGAAAAATTCCGGTTCCATTTGTTCCAGTTCCTTTGGCAGCGCAACCCAGATCTGCAAACCATGTAACACTTTATCCGAATGACGAAGATATTCCGGCGTCCTTTCCGAATGCACAATTCCGGCGCCGGCGGTCATCCAGTTTACCTGTCCGGGCATGACTTCCATTTCAGTCCCCAGACTATCCTTGTGCATCACATTGCCCTCAAAAAGATAGGTGAGCGTCGACAAGCCGATATGCGGATGCGGCGGAACGTCCATATTTTGGTGGTCGTTCATATTAGCCGGTCCCATATGATCGATAAAAATAAATGGTCCGACCATCCTTTTTCCACTGAATGGAAGAAGTCGCCCGACCATAAAATTTCCGATATTCCGGGGACGCTCTTCAATGATAAGATTTATATTAGACATATTTCTGACCTCAAACCATTTTTACGTTTAGTGGCAAAAGTTAAATATTAATATTGGATTTGAAACAAAAGTTATTGGTAGATTTGACAAACAGATTACGATACAACCATGCAAACCAACATTCCCAGAATTGATATTAACTCGCTTTCAGAACATAAGCAGGATGATATTCTGATAAGCCGGTTTGCCGAATATCTGGCGATACATCCCAATCTGACGTCGCCGCATCGTCACAGTTTTTATCATTTGCTTTTTTTTACAGAAGGAGGTGGTATGCACACGATCGATTTCAACCATTTTGAAGTAAAACCTTATCAGATCTATTTCATGATTCCCGGCCAGGTACATTCCTGGGATTTCAAGGGTCATGTGGAAGGTTTTGTTGTTAATTTTTCGGGTGATTTCTTCCAGTCATTTCTGCTTCGTCCCGAATATCTGGCTTCGTTTTCTTTCTTCAATGGCATTTCTCAGGAAAGCGTAATCAATCTTTCCAGGCATGTTCATCAATCTGTAAATCAGCTTTTTGAAGATTTAATAAAACAGTCAGGACAGAAAAATGTTTTTCATGACGATATGATCCGAGTACTTTTGCTGCAACTTTTTATAACCGTTGAACAAAGCACTTCATTACACCGGCAGCAGAATATTCCTTTTAAAACGAATGTGTTATTAAGTAATTTCCACAAGTTGATTGAGAAAAACTTCATTGAAATCCGTCTGCCCGGAGAGTATGCTGAACTGCTGAATATTACTCCAAATCACCTGAACGCATTATGTAAGGAACATTTAGGAATGCAAGCCGGTGAAGTGATACGCAATCGTGTAGTTTTGGAAGCCAAAAGATTACTGGTCAATCTGGGGCTGAGCGTGTCCGAAATTGCTTATAAACTTAATTTTAACGACAATTCTTATTTTACTAAATTTTTCAAAAAGGAAGTGGGAATGAGTCCTGAGGTTTTCAGGAAAAAGTCTACTTTTGAAAGTGGGAAACATTAGTTTATACACATACCTATGAAAACAGAAATATTCAAAATTGGAAACGATTACGGCATTATCATTCCATCAAATATTTTAAATCAGTTAAAGCTCTCGGCAGGTTCCAGGGTTAAACTTTCCTTAAAAGAGGGTGCAATATTACTGCATCCTGATATTCGTACAGGCTGGGCAGAGGCAGCAAAACAAATGTCGGAAGCAGGTGACGATGGTTTATTGATCAACGATTTTCCAAGTGAGTTTGATAACAATGAATGGAAATGGGAAGGTAACCAATAAAAAATCAATAAGGCGCCGGCTGCCGTGATCTCACATTCAAAACCGTCTGACTCAAATAAGGATACAGCGAAACAAGCAGCATTACGGCAATAATTACCCAGCAAATGATCGAATAATAATCCATTGCATAGCGCAGCATCATTTGTTTATCAACCGCTTTACTCAGCAGACCATTGGCAATTTTCATCGCCTGGTCTTTTGCAATACCGTGGCTTTCCATCGCCAGCTCATAACCTTTCAATCTCTCCAGTGCAACCGGACTCAGCGCAGTAATCTGATTCCGAAAATCTTCCTGATGCGTGCTTTTTGAAAAAAGTTGAAATGACGTAATCATCGCCATACTCATCGTAAAACCGATAAAACGAAACAGAATTCCAGCCATAGAAGCAGAAGCTCCAATCTCGGCAGGAACGGAAGAAACGGTGAAAAGAATAATCGGCGTCATAAGCGTCCCGGCTCCTAGCCCCTGAACAATCAACGGCAAAATGAAAGTAGAAGCATCAGCCTGCGTGGCAAAAAGAAAATACATCCAGCCGTGAAATAGCAATAAAAATGCAAATCCGCTAAGCCAGATCATTCGCATAGGCTTTTTCATCAGAATGAGTCTGGATGAGACAAAAACGCTGATGATAACGCCGACCATATTAGCCAGCATTAATTCTGCCACATGTATAGGATCCATACCCAAAACGACATCGAAATAATTTGATGTAATATTGAGCGAACCACGGCAAATATAAAACGGAATAAGCAAAGCAGCCCCGATCCGAAAATTGGAATATTTGAAAACAGCCAGGTTGATAAACGGTCTTTTCAAACTTAATTGCCGGAAAATAAAAAGAGGTAAAAGCAACAGAATAGCTCCGATACAAGCCCAGATATGCATACTTTCAAGCCAGTAATTTGTTTGTCCATAAATTAAAACGTAGCCAAACAAACATAAAATCAGTGTGTAAAAAACGAAGCTGCTCAAATCAAGTTGGTATAATGGGAATTTCCTTACCAGCCGCACGTTTTTCAACATACACATCAGAAGAGCGCATCCCGGTAAAATCATAAATATCAAAGCCTGATAAAGCGACTGGTAATCGGAATATTCTATGATCAGTGATGCCAAAAGCATCACCAGCGGAGAAGAACAAACGAGCATTCCATAAAAAATGGAATACCCGATTTCTCTTGCACGTTCAGTAGAAAGTTTCCGAAAAATCAGCGTCAGACAAATGCTGTTTATACCGCCGGTAAATATTCCCTGCAAAAAACGGGTCAGGAAAAATACAAAAGAACTATGTGTGAAATAAGAAACGTAACACGTCAGCAGCAACAATATTACATTGATGATAAAGTACTGTTTGGCTGGTAAATTATTAAAAAAGCGCTGCTCCAAAGAATACCAACTCGCCAACGCTGCATAATAAACGATGGTGGAATATTGTACATCAATCGGCTCAATTCCATAATAACCGGCCGTTGCGCTGACATTACTTGTAAACAATCCGAACAGTGCCAAGAGCGGAAAAAGCACCACAGCAATTCCAACTTTAACCAGCCATTCCGGAACCCAGGACTTAAATAATGAAGCGTGATTTGTCATAAATTCAGATTCCTTTTTTAACAAGAACCATCGCATTCATCCCGGCCCGAAGATTTTCTATTTTAGTTTTTGCATCAGTCAGCAAAATTCTCACAGGTATTCTTTGTGTAATTTTCACAAAATTTCCTGTTGAATTATCGGGTGGTAAAAGCGAGAATCTTGAACCTGTTGCGGGTGAAAGTGAGACAATTTTTCCGTTGAAATGTTCACCCGGTAATGCATCCGTTTCTATATCGACCATTTGTCCGGTATGCATATGACGAATCTGTGTCTCTTTGAAATTTGCAATTACCCATTTTCCTTCCTGCTGATCAACAATGTAAGCCAAAGTCTGTCCGGCCTGAATCATTTGTCCGTTTTGAATGGTCTTTCTTCCCATTTTTCCATCATATGGTGCAGTCACAACGGTGTAGGAAACATCAAGTTTGTTGCGATCCAGAATCGCTTCTCTTCTTTTTATTTCAGCCTCAGCTACTTCCTGCTGTACTTTAATATCGTTTACTTTTGACAAAGATGCCTTGTAAGTATCCTGAAACGATTGATAATCCGCCTTGGCAACTTCAAGCGCCGTTTTAGCATTTTCAAATTGCTGCTGCGTTACTGCTTCAACCTGCAAAAGCTTTTCATAACGGGCAAATTCCTGCTCCTGGTGCCAGAGTTTTGCTTTGGCTGCCGCAATTTGTCCTTCATTGACTGTTGCATTTTTGGAAGAAGTTTCAACGGTACTTTTTAAAACCGAAATCTGCGCTTTTGCATTTAGCAACGCCGCTTCCGCCTCTTCCTGCCCAAGCTGATATTCCCGGTTATCAATAATCAGAAGCGTATCTCCTTTTTTTACAGACTGATTTTCTTCATACCGGATATCACGGATAAACCCTCCTACCCTGGACGTTACCGGATTGATATATTCTTCAATCTGCGCGTCCTCTGTTTCTTCATATTTCCAAAGATCCCATAGAGTTTCGCCTCCCCAGGCACAAAGTCCGAGCAGGATGAAACCGGCAATCCAGGCGGTTATTCTGGTGATTAATTTATCTGAATTGTTAAATTGATTTTGCTGTGTGCCCATTTTCTTAAAGATTGCCGATCGTTTTCATGAGGTAATAATATTCGAGTTTGGCCCGTATCTGAGCCGAAGTAAGGTCAAATTTTGACTGTAATAATTGCGTATCCGCGTCCAGCAAATCCGTCAAAAGTGCCAGTTGATTAAAATACGTATTGTATACAATCCGGTAAGTTTCACTGGCCTGGTGGATATTTTCTTCTGAAACTTTTACCCTTTTCAAAGATTCATTGTAGCGCACATAAGCTTCATTCACCTGAACACGCAGCGCGTCTTCCTCATTTGAATGAATCAAATGCTGCTTTTCAGCCTGTATTTCAGCGGATTTCACTTTGTGTTTATTCTGATAAAGCGAAGACAAAGTATAGGAAATTTTCACGCCCGCCTGACCGAGCCCATACAACGCGCCCGCATACGGATACAGGAAAATCTGTGGATACGTGTAACCGTATTCTGCATATGCCGTAACTTTTGGCAGATTACCTGATTTGACAATTTTCAAAGCAAGTTGTTTCAGCTCTGTTTCTTTTTCAGAAATACGAATTCCGTATGCATTGGAAAACGCATCAGTAAGGTATTCGTCGTACAACTTGATGGAATCTACCTGGCTTTTGACATCTTCGGAAGGATTTAAAAAAGTATTTTCCGGCAGCCCGATCAATACGTCTAGTTTCTGGTTGTTGATAGCAATAGTATTTTCGATTTCAACCAAAAGCATTTTTTGTTTTGACAACGAAAGTTCAGCCCGAAGCACATCGCTGCGCAGGATCACACCATGTTTAAACAATTCACGTATCTGATCAAGCCGCTTTTGTTGTTCATGAATATTGGCATTCACAAGATCCTTGAAAAGCAGATTTCTTTCGAGTTCTAAATAATATGCCGTTGCTTTGAATTTTATATCAGAAACAGTCATGTCTTTTTCAATAGAAGAAATTTGATTTTCCACTTCCTCCTCTTTAACCTGATTTTTCAATTTCTGACCATTGTAAACCACAACAGAAGCTTCCGTATTCAGCTGAAAATAATTGTGAAGAACAGGAAAGTAACTGGGCGTGTTGAGAATACCATTTTCATAAATGGGCAGATTAGAAATTCGTGCATACTTTGTCCCTGTATTGATTTCAGGCAAACGTTCCGCCTTAGCGTCTTTGAGGTTTTCTAAACTGGAATTTATTTTTAACTGACTGATTTTAACACTTTTATTTTGCAGTTCAGCTTGCTGCCAGATTTGCTGCAAGGAAAGTTTCAGCGTGTCCTTTGGAGTGAGGTTTGTTTCTGCAAATGTATTTTGAAATGCAACTGAACAAAGTAAAAGAGAAGAAAGAATTAATTTATGACGGTAACACATATATTGGATTGATGACAACACAAAGGTAATTTGTTACCCAAAGAAGCCTTTTCTATATATTGCCAAATATTTGTCAATTCCGGCCATCATGAATATTTCCGAACAGTTAGTCAATATCGATTTAAACCCCGAATCCAGTTATGTTTTGCATGACCGTATGGAAAATTTGTTTCCTTACCATGCGCATCAAAAAGGACAACTTACTTATGTTGAGGGCGGTATCGCTTATTTAAACACAAAAGATAAAGCCTATTTTCTCCCGGCCAGACATTTCATCTGGATACCGCCGGGACTGGAACATTTTGTCCAGCAAAAAAACAGGTCTTCGGTTGTAAGGAATCTATATTTTAACATGGCTGACAATCAGGTTGAATCATTTTATGACAGAATGGGCATTTATCCGGCCAATAATCTATTGCTCGAAATGTTACTTTTCACAGAAAATTGGAGTGGGGAAATTATCGTGGATACATTTGAAAATCAGTTTTTGACAACCATAAAAAATCTGTTACCAAAAATCAGTAAACATCCGCTTCCCATTATTTTACCAACAACAAACCACGAAAAGATGCAGCCGATCATTAATTACATTCAAGACAATCTGGAAGCGCCTTTGCATCTTGATGTAATTTCAAAAGAGTTCGGTATGAGCCCGCGTACATTTTCCAGATTATTCCAGTCAACTTTGGAAACATCTTTTTTGCAATATTTAAAGTTGTCACGGATGATCCGCGCCATGGAACAGCTGTTGCAAACCAACAAAACAATCAGCGAAATCGCATACGAAACCGGCTACAACAGCATCGCCACATTCAGTAATACATTTTATGGACTAGTAAATGTAAGACCATCTGAATTCCAGAAATTTTAATTTTATAACAAAAATTCATTTGGCAATAAATCCTAACCACAGATTTACCACCAAATGAATTTCACAATCAATCTTCAAACTATCTTTTATTAGCAGCCTCTTCCGGAGCGGGAGCTATAAATATTGCCAACCAGGCTCTTCTGGCCATACGGTAAAATAGCGGAGTTAAAAAAATCAAAACCGGGATGATGCTGTATAGAAAATAATCCAGATATGGTTCAAAAAAATGAATGAACACGAAAAAGTAGATCAGCATGAAAACAACATAAAACGCATAGCTCATATATAATGCGCCCTGATAAAATCCAGGTTCCGGCACCAGATTTTCACCACAATGCGGACAGTTTCTATTCATTTGATCGAATTTGAAACTGTAAGCGCTTTTAGTAACAAAAAAATCGCCCTGACCGCAACGTGGACATTTATTAAACAATACGCTGTAAACTCTGTTATTTTTCATGATTTCTAAACATTAGAAGCCTTAATCAAATTTATATTCACTCCGGTTGGGGAGTATTTTCATCTATTAATTCCTGCAAGTACAACAAGTTTTAATCGCCTCATTTAACTTATTACAAATGTCGGAATACAGTGGTAAACCTGAAAGTACAGATGGTGTAATCTATGGTATAAATCAACGATTCTGAAATTTTACGCCGGGAGATTTTCACCATTCATTTTTATCGATAAAAAGAACATATCAAACATGAATCTGTTCATTTCTCTGGTGAACCTGCCTATATACCTTTGATACAACGCTTTACGAAACGATAAAATTAGAACGGAACAGTCTGTTCCGAAAAAGATAAAACTGGAGTGTTCCAGACTTTCTTCTGGTGTTTTTTAAGATACATTTTTTTCGACAAAAAAACTTTACATTTAATTAGGAATGATCATTCCGTAATTATTACCTTTACGGAACAATCGTTCCATATAAATTTTAATACATAAAAAATGAGCAATCTTCAAAACAAAGTCGCAGTAGTAACCGGTGGAAATAGTGGAATTGGTTATGCCACAGCCAAAGAATTTGCAGCACAAGGTGCGCAGGTAATCATTACCGGAAGAAATAAAGAATTTCTGGATCAGGCATCCAAAGAATTAAATGTGACCGGATTTGTTGCTGACCAAGCCAATCTTTCCTCGCTGGATAAACTGGTAGAAAGTGTGAAAAACAAATTTGGCAACATCGATATTTTGTTCCTTAATGCCGGCCTTGCCACTTTTTCGCCTTTGGAATCTGCAACGGAAGAACACTACGACGACATTATGAATATCAATGTAAAAGGTACATTTTTCACAGTCCAAAAATTTCTGCCGATACTGAATGATGGTGGCTCTATTATTTTTAACACCTCGATAAATGCCCATGTAGGTATGCCCAATTCAGCAGCATATGCCGGAAGCAAAGGAGCGGTTTTATCTTTCAACAGGGTATTTGCCACAGAACTTGCGCCAAGAAAAATCCGTGTTAATGCCGTTTCTCCGGGTCCGGTTGAAACGCCGTTATACGGAAAGTTAGGTTTGAGCCATGAAGAAGTCGCTGGCTTCGGAGATGTGTTAGGTAAAAAAATTCTATTAAACAGATTTGCTCAGTCCGAGGAAATTGCAAAAACCGTTTTGTTCCTGGCTTCATCGGACTCGTCGTTTATTACCGGAACTGAGATCGTCGTTGATGGCGGATTAACTGTAAATGCGGTTTTGAATTAATTTCAGGTCCAAATACGGAACAATTGTTCCAAATAAACTAACTTTGCTGAGTGATTCAGCAAAGTTTTTCAGCATATGGCACGTACAAAAGAATTCGATCAGGAAGCGATATTGAATAAGGCGGTTGATCTGTTTTGGTATAAAGGCTACAACGCTTCTTCCATGCAGGACGTGGTTGACGCATTGGGACTTAGCCGATCCAGTATTTACGACACGTTTGGGGATAAACGTAAGCTCTACATTGCTGCTTTGGAAAGGTATCGTGCTCAGGCAGCCGGTGGATTGATTGATATGGTCAACCAGTCAAAAAATACCATGGCTTCGCTGGAAGAAATTTTTAAAATGCTGGTTCACGACAGTTTTACCGACAAACTTCCCAAGGGCTGTTTTATGGTGAATAGTACCGTCGAGCTTGCGCCGCATGATGAAGAAATTGATAAAATTGTACATGAAAATATGCAGGATATTGAAAATGCCTTTTTTCAGCTCATTGTAAAGGGCCAGGAATCAGGAGAAATCTCAAAAGATAAAAATCCAAGAGCTGTTGCCCGTTTTCTTTTCAATACGATTTCCGGATTACGCGTTGCAGCAAAATCAGGCGTGAAAAAAGATATTTATAATGATATCGTCAGTGTTGCGCTTGAAGGAATAAAATAGAAGATCCGGACCAATCTGCTCATTTTAGATAGTCCGGATCTGATTATTTTTTCTTGTTCAAAATATTTTCTCTTACGATTTCAAGAATCTTTGTGTGATACAAAAATGCCTTCTGCAAATCGTTATCATCCCAAACTACATTATCAAAAGCAATGACACTGGTTTTTGTATCGGGGAAATAAAAATCCATGGAAATAAATCCGGGTGCAAAACCTGTTTGTCCGAGTTGCAGAATACCGTCCTTCGTGTCGTGCGTGATGCCGTAACCATATTCAACGTTGCCAAATATTGGATGATTTCTTTTCGCCTCCGGTTTTTTAGCTATCATCAGTCGGTATGTTTTCAGAGATAAAATCTTTCCCTCATGCAAACATTTATTCCAGAGCAGCAAATCGTGCGCTGTTGAAATAAAGGAGCCTGCGGCCACATAGTTTTGAAATGTTGTATTTTCAACAGCGAGTTTCCCGTTTTCCTGTTCGGTATAACCATTTACGAGATTTTGGTATTGCTTCACATCCGGGTGAAATGTGTTGTACATTTTACATTTCTTAAAAAGTGCGGCTGACAAAGAGGCAAACGATTTCCCCGACGTCTTTTCAATAATCCGTGCCAACAGCTCATAACCAATCTGGGAATATGCATATTTTGTACCAGGTTTAAAATCAAGCGGTTTATCCAGCACCGATATGCCATGCATATGTGTCAAAAGCTGGTCCACAGTAACTGAATCTACCCATGACTGCGTTAATTCGGGCAAATAATTACGGATGGGAACATTGAGTTGAACACGACCTCTTTCATATTCTTTTAGTAATAACACTGCAGTAAATTGCTTACTGATTGAACCGATCACAAACTGGTCATCGAATTTTAGCGGCTTCTTTTTACCGATATCTGAGAAACCCTGAACTTTGGAATACCTGGTAAATCCATTTTTTGAAATTAGCACAATTCCGTTAAACGGCTTTTTGGTTGGCGCCCTAAGCAAGGAATCAATTCTATATGCTAAATTCAGACTTGTACTTTGGGCAGATTTCTTAACCGGCGAATTTTTCCGGGCAGGTACGGTTCCATATTCCTGTTTGGCCCATTTTGAAGATGGTTCGAGCCATTCTGGTAGTGCTTTGAAAAGAAATCCGTGCTTCAATCCCGTATTCAATTCAATCTCTTTATACCGGCTAATGGTATTAACCGATTTCAGTTTCATATTGGTGCATGACTGACCAATTGTATCACTTTTTTCATAAATGGATAAAATATTCCCGCTGAAATTTATATCCGGAATTTTAACAATATCTTCCTCTCCACAGCCCCCGATAAAAACATAATTCAGATCTTTATTTTTTGCCAGGCTTGAAACAAACTGTGCAATGTAACCGCCTTTGGAAGTGCCGATAACAGTGATTTTCGAGGGTTTTATGCCTTTCGATAATAAGCTGTCAATTTGATTAACAACTTTTTGTGCATACAATTTTACATCTGTTTTCCCCGGACGTTTTTCACTGATAACTACAAAATTTTGTTTTGTATAATAATCCAGAATCTGGTCATATTCAGCTATTCCATAATCCGGATGCTTTGCGTCTAAATCGTTTTCTTCGATGAATTTATTATGAAGAAAAAATACGTACTGTTGCGCCGAAACTAAATTGGAACATAGGAAAAGGCAAAATACCAGTAGAATTTTTTTGAGGTGTGAAATAATTTTCATTGGCTAATTGAAGATTGTTAAGTGACAATAAAGGTAAACTCTGCCGCTGTAACTTTCCTAGAAGCTTAGTCAATTAATTAAGAAATGTCAGGTTACATTGATTTTCAGTCCTCAGTTTCAGAACGCCTCGTGCGAACAATATTTACAATCATAAAAATTTGCCCGAGCACCAAAAGGCCGGCTGCAATAATGGCAATCAGAGTCATTGTTTGCATGTCATCGCTTGGTTTTAATACCAATATTAGAACAGGAATCACGGTCAGGATGTAATGAATATATCCTAACGGATTTTGCAAAGGCACTATGAATCTGGCATAAATAAAATAGAGCGTAAAGCAGGCAATGCAAATAAGAGAAAGCAGTTGAGCGAAAAACTGTTGTGAAATTACATAGTAAGTATCATAAAGCTGAATATCAATTTCAGATTTGAGAAACAGAAAATTCGCCAGTGAAACAAGGAAGGCTGTGGCTATGAAAAGTGTTTGCGGTTTGATCATGTTTTGTTCCTTCATTTCAGATCATTATCAGACTATAAGCTTTAAAAATCAGAGGGAAATTTTGTGTTCCAAAAATTCAAATATCACATAAAATTTTAATTTATTTCTTATAATTTAGTCAGACAAAAACCTCTATCAATTTTCCTCCCAACTATGAAACAACTCTACTTAATCCTCTTTTTATTTTTTGTCTCTGTAAGCGCTTCCCTGGCGCAGGATCATTATCTGGAATTAAATCCAAACTGTCCGGCAATTCAGTCACCCTTTACCAAAGTACAAGTTATTGATAATCTGGCAAATAAAGATTTGCTGGGATTTGTTCAAAAAGGAGCCTTTAACCGCCGGGAACAAATCCGTTATGATGGTTCGATAGCCGATACATTGGGGAAATATTTCATAACCAACAACAGTTCGGATGAAAAATCACGGGAACTTGTTGTTGTGATAAACGAATTATTTCTTAGTGAAACCACCGGGACTTTTAGGGAAAGCGGAAGTCTTAAACTGTCTATTCGTTTGTTTTCAGAGAATCCGGATGGAAATTTTTCTGAGCTTTTTTCCATCGACAGCGTCTATACCGTTAAAGGAATGGACGTAACCAAAAAATTGCTTCGTTCCGTAAATGACCAGTTTTGTAAAATTTCAGAAAAGGCGGCGGGATTTCAGCAGAAAAATTTGGAGAGCAGTCGCAGCTACACACTTTCAGATCTGTACATGCTGGATCATCTGGAAAAACTTTCCGTTCCCTTCTACGTGGCTGAAAAACCGGTTGGAGGCATTTATCGCCAGTACAATGCCCTCAAAGTAAATAAACCAGACGAAGCTTGTGAAATTTTCGTGGATGATGCAAATCCGAAAAAAATCAGGGTTTATAAATTATACAAAATAAAAAACCGGAAATTCAGATTAGATACCGAAGGCATTTATGCGGTTTGTAATGGTGAAAGAGTTTATAAAGCAACCCCTTTTGGCTTTTATGAAGTCCGGAAAACAGGAACCGATTTCTTCTACGATCGTCCTGCGTCTATTTCCGAGGCCAACAACGGTTCGGTTGTCGGCGCAGCTGCATTTGGCCTGGCCGGCGCAGTGCTTGCTTCCGGACTAATGGATAACAGGCCAAAAGTTTACAGATTTAAGATTAACTATCGCTATGGAAACTCTATTCCGGTAGCTGCTATTCAATAAGAAACCTGGCAGAAAACTGATTTTCTGCCGGTTTCTTCCAAATATATTTTGATCAAATTAAAACCAGAATCCTACCTGAAAGGCAATTCTTGGTTTTTCTTCCTGTTTTTCCTTTGGGATAAATGCGCCAATTGACAAGGTGAGAATATCTACCGGAGCTACCCAGATTCCGCCTCCATAACTGTAATGCCAATCTCTATTGGGATCATTATCCAGCCAGACGCGGCCATAATCAAAACTACCGAAAATCCCGTAAGTCAATGGTAATGTTGGATTTATACTATTGCCTAATCTGACTCTCAAATCATTCGAATGCCAAAGGCTGCTTTTTCCATAAAAACGCTGTGTTCGGTATCCGCGTAGTCCCTGATTTCCACCAATCGTTGGCATTTGGAAAAATTCATATCCCTTTCCAAAATTAAGACCCGTTCCGATCTGTGAAGCAAAAATGATATTTTCCTTTGTATCCAGACTGAAAAACAAAGCAATTTGCGCTTTCAAACCCGAAAAGCTCTTATCCTCTTTCAGGTTTTTGGTATAATTCATTCCGGCATTAAAACGTAATCCGGAATGTGGTGAAAAGATATTATCGACGCTGCTGAAATTAAACAAAAGCTGTCCGCCGCTATAATATTTTGTTTTGAAAACATCATCGCTTAGCTGATTTGCATCGCTGGTAATAAATCTTCCACCTGTTTTCTGAACATCCGAAACCTCAAAAACAGGTCCTAAGGTCACAAAACCGCTGTTTCCGGCAAAATGTTTCTTGATGGCCGGATACACATGAAAAGCACTTTGACGAACCCGGTAAAAATTAGGATTATCAACCGGACGTTCCGAAGTATTTCCCAAGCCGGCATAATTAAACGCATAAGCCGGGCCGTGATAATAAGTATCAAGATAAAAATCAAAACTTTTGAAGGCGTTCAGATAATCACCGGTATAGTAAAGTTTGACGGCTTTGGTCGCGAAAGAATAACTTCCGCCAAACCGTTGCTGCGATTTGTAAGGCTCTTTTTTGAAACCGTATTTGATCATATTAAAATTGGCACCGATCAAAAATCCGTCATCCGGGTTGTAGCCAACAATCGGAAGCGGAACGGTGATATCATAATCACTTTCCGCGCTTCTGCGGTCATACACATTGTAACGATAAAGTGAAGTGCGCTTGTCCTTTGTCTCCGGCCCGCCATTTATTTTATTCTTGCCTAGATCATCATATACAATCGTCTTTCTGCCAACGCCACGAACAACCGAACTATCGGTAAAAATATCTTTCCCGGTTCCTCCAATCAGCCTGACTTTTATTCCTTTGCTGACATCGCCCGTTACAATAAATTCATCGTCATCCCCATTACCATAAACGTTGATTGTTTTGGTGATTCTATTATCAAAAATTCGTTTGTAATTTTGTTGTTTGATCCCGCCTTTCTTATTGAGTTCCGAAACAGTAACACTGGTATGCTGATCGTCAATTCGCTCTATCTCAAATCGTTCATTTTCCTCAGTACCAATCACATTTACAGATTCACTGACAAATTCGTAATGTTTTCTGGCAAGTTCCAATAAATTATCTCGTCTTGTTTTAATACTTTTGATCGCGAGCGGTGCGGCCATTTCCCGTGCTTTATCAGGCCAATCAGTGAAAGCATTTTCGATTACCTCATCCGTCATGTTTTTCTGAACGTAGCGCACCTGCTCTTCCCAATCTTCCCAGCTCAGTGAATTCAGAAAAGTACGGTCAAATAAACGCGCGCTCCATGTAGTCCATTTCATACTTGGTACTTCCGGACCGTAAACCTGCAATTGGCGCAGGAACGGCATGGTAAGTCTTGCCGCATTTGTAAACAGTCCGTCATATTTAGAAAGCGCCTGATCTCTATCACGTGGAATTGGCCGGTATAAGTTTGTGCCGTCAGGTTGTTTAATATCCGCCCAGGTCCACTGGTCATCGTGACGGTCCCAGTCTCCGACGATAATATCCAGAAAACGCGTTTTCAACGCCCACTTTTCATCAACCTTATATTTATTACTTTCAAGAATATTTTCAAGCAAATCAGGCGTGCTGATTATTTTGTCAGCGTTACCAAAGAATGGCGAATCCTTCCATTTTTTTCCATCCGGCCGCTCTTCCACCAGACTCAAACTTCCGCCAAAAACCTGATTAAAATCTCCTAATGCAGGCTGCGAAGGAACATAATAGATTTTCGGATTGGTATGATAAACCTGAATCGCATCAGCCAGTTTTGGTATAGCCAGCGGTGCAAAAGGCAGCGTAGAAAGGAAATTTTCCTGAGCCAGAAACTGAGCAGCAAGCATTTTGTTGAAAGGATATGGCAAAAACCGGCTGACGTCTTTTGTCATATCTCTCATAACATATTCCTTCCCATCCTTTGCTCGCACACGGAGCGAATTTGTCTGGTTTCCCCCACCCTGTTTGATTGGAATAACGCCACCCTGATATTTGTCGAAATCCAGAACCGGAAACGGATATTTCACCATATACAGATTTCTGTGGTGCTTCCCGAATAGAAAATTATGAAAACGCTTAACCGGTTTTATTTCGTTTTTCAAAACAAAACGGCTGGTGCTATCCTGATGTTCCTCGTACTCTTTGTAGGCAATTGTCGGCTCTTCCTTAACTACCGGAAGTTTATCTTTTATCTTTTTCTGATAAACCATTTTTGCACTTTTACCGTGCTCGTCTACTTCCCAATATTGTACCCAGGTTTCGCCGCCTTCATAAAATGAAAGCGTGCTGTAACCCAAAGCCGTGGAAGCGAACTGGGAGCCTTTGCCCATTCCAATCGGACTGGTTTTGGAGCCACTTCCGCTAACGATAAATTCCTGACCGTCGTTTTCGATAAACTGTAAGGCATGTTCATGACCGCTGGCAAAAATGAAATTTCCATTTTTCCTTGCCGCGGCAAGAATTCCATCACGCATATCTTTGTACAATTTGTTATGCGTATCCTGGCGCGAACCAACAGTACCACGAAAAAGCGCGCTCAAACTTCCAATCCCGGGAAGTGGAATGTACAAATTTGGATTCATTTCCGTAAGCGGGAATATGTGCTGCTTGATTGTAAATTTTCCACCATGTGGACCATACGTAAATGGCGGATGGTGCATCGCAATTACCACATTTTTGTTCCGGTATTTACGGATTACATTTTCAAAAATAAATTTGAAAGTTGCCCGGTTTTTAATTTCACAGCCATCGTTGATCTTGGTATCCTTGTCCCAATCACTTAACCACCATTGAGAATCCACGACGATAACGACCACATTATCATTAAGTTCAATTACTTCCGGACCAGAACAGCCATCTTGTGGAAGAAAATAATGCTCGTAATCATCCTTATCAGTTTTACCTCTCCGTGTATTGAGATAAGATTCAATAAAATTTTCCTGGCGTTTCAATCCCTTTCTTCCCCATCCGCGCCAATCATGGTTTCCGGGAATAAAAAACGGTCTTCCTTTAAAATCATCCAGCGTTTCGAGTTGGGAAGTTATGCGGTATTCGGCCACTTTTCTTTTGGCAGAATCATCCGAAGGCGGCATGCCGTATTCGTAGATATTATCTCCTAAAAATAAAGCTGAGCTATTTTTAGATTCTTTGGCAAGTTTTTCTTTAAGATATAAAAGAACAGGTGCCTTATTTTCCGGTTTGTCATTTCCTGCATCTCCAACCAGATACATCGTATGTTTTAAAACCAGATCAGGCGCAGGCGAACTTTGATCCCAACTTTTACCTTCCTTTGAATATTGCAGTTTTTTGTAGCTGGAACAGGACGAAATAATTACCAGTACGATGATAAAGCATATTGAGGAGACTTTTAATTTCATATCAAGTTAAGATAAGTTCACTAATATTATTTACTTAACTTTTTAAATTTCAGAATGTTACCTTCGGCAAAATCATCTCCCTCATTTGAAATATAAAGATTGCCATTTTTGTCAAAAGCAATACCTTCCGGCTGCGTGAACATATTACCGTTGAGCGCAAGAGCCTGCTGCACTTTCCAGTTTTTATCTGTTACAACCAATAATTTGTTAACTGCTGAGATTATATACCAGTCTTTTGAAAACGGATTTTGAGCCATTCCGGAAGGTCTGAAACCTCTTTCCACTTTTCCGGTCAATTCCCTAATTTCCTTTACGCTGATCTGGAAAGGTCTGGGAACAGCAACACTATCGCCGGTGTGAAAAACATATCCGGTAATACTTTTTTTGGAATCATCCTGCCCGCAGTTTTTACAAAGAACATACAAACTGTCTGTATCTTCATTTCCGTAAATACTTTCATATTCACCTTTGGGCAATACTTTTTTCCATTCCTTTGTGCTGTCAACTTCCTCATATACAGACTCCCAGAAAGGAAAAGTATAAAGCGTTCCATTACTTTTAAGCACCACAACCCGGTCATTGATAATGGCCAGGTCTTCATAATCTCCCTTTTTGCCAAACTTGGCGTGATACTGTTTTTTTACACCCCAGGCAAGACGGAATAATTTTCCTTCTTCATCCTGAATGGCATAAACCGTATCAGCATTTCCTTTCTGAAAAGCGATTCCTGAAATTTCGAAAAGGCTTTCAGGCATAAAAAACTTTTCCGGACTTTCAAGATTGTAATCTTTCAAGGTCTGTTCATTTTCATGCGAATTTGAACAACCTGTAAAAAGAGAAATCATTAAAATGGCCGAAGCCAGTATTTTGTAAAAGTTATAAGTCATATAAATTTAATTTCCGCATGTGTTAAGTAACACTTGAAATCGACCTTCTGTTTAAAATCCAACATTGAATTATTTTCCAAAGAACATAGAGGCAATCACAAAAGAAACAACTGATGCCACGATACCAAACATGAATACGTTATAACCAACGCGCAGCAATCTGTATTTTCTCCCTAACACAACACCCTGGGAATAAACATCTTTGGTCAAACTTCCGTATAAAAAATCGCGGTCGTTCATCATCGCCTGCATGCCGGCAGCATAATCTGAATACGCCATTCTGTAAAAATTACCAAAGAAAAGCAGATTCACTTTTTTGTCTGTTATATCCTGTTCGGTAAACGTTCCATGCGGAATAGTGGGACGCGTAGCCAGGATAGAAAAAACCATGGTGATCACACAAATCGTGAGCAACAAAATCGTCGGGAAAATCAGGTATGCATTATCTTCCAGCTTTCTAAGCAAAATACTCAGTAACACCGAAATGATAATTGACGTCGTCGTGATCATGATATGTGCCTTATTATCAGCCATATCACTCAACCTCTGATGATTATTGGAACTGATACGGAACATCGTTTCAATTCCCTTTTCAGGCCTGTCAGACTTTCCTTTTTTGTCCTTATCTTCTTCTGGTTCTGATGCCATTTTTGTATCATCTATGTATTTAAGAAGATTTATCGGCGGTTCCGGTTCTTTCACTTTTTCCGTTTCTTTATCTTTTAATCTCTGAATATTTTTCTGTTTTACATCATCCAGCAAGGCCCGGCAATAATCTGTCTGATAAGAATGCGCTTCCAGAAACGCTATCGTGTGTTTCCGCCATTCCTTTTTATCTATTTTTTTGCCCAGCCACATTTCCTTTTCCTTCCGCATCAGCTTGTTTTTTTCAACAAACTCATCTGTCCCCAGATGGTATAAGTCTGCATCACAAACAATCTGTTGAAGAAATACCAATGGTTTTTGTGGAATACTTGTTGCCAAGATACAACCCTGGAT
The DNA here is from genome assembly GCF_015221875.1 of Dyadobacter subterraneus. Classification (NCBI taxonomy): domain Bacteria; kingdom Pseudomonadati; phylum Bacteroidota; class Cytophagia; order Cytophagales; family Spirosomataceae; genus Dyadobacter; species Dyadobacter subterraneus. Next base: position 2,492,681 of record NZ_JACYGY010000001.1, on the reverse strand, counting down.
AGCCAGAATTACCTCTTCCTTAACTTCCTGTTCTTCCAGATAAACCTTTGCAAGTTCTGCACCACGCTGTTCGTGTCCTTGCGCACCTCCTGTGCAATAACCGATATCATGAAACCAGGCGGCGGCCACGACCACAAAATTATCCTTATCATGCAGCTCATAGTGTTTGGAGATATCTTCCGCATGTTCAACAACTGCTTCGGTATGCTTCAAATTGTGATAAACTAACGCTTCAATCTGCTGGGTTTTGAAAAAGTGTTTAACATGATGCTGCACATGTTCAAGGACCTTATCGTAATTCATATTATAATTTTAAATTATCTGACATAGTAAGGATTAAGGATTTCAATTCCACTCGCCATCCAGATTTACTCCGATGCGTAAAGCTCTTAATCCGGTAACACCTTGTAATTCTTCAAGTTCTAAATATTCCAGATCGTTTTTCAAGGTATTTTTCTCCTGAAGATATTTAATGTAATTAACATATTCTTCGGCGGATTTGCTATTGAAATATACCAGTGCGATTTTTCCGGGCTGTGTCAAACGTTCTCCGGTTTCTTTGACGTGTACTTTGTCAATTCGTTTTTTGATGACATGGTAACGGATATTGTAAGAACCTTCCACATCAAAACGTCTTTCGTCGTCTCTGAAACTGATGTCAATACTGTTTGAATTTATAAAAATCAGCTGCGTTGTTTCCAGCGGATTTTTCATCTGAGGCATCAACTCATGTGTAATTTTCGCTATTGCCGCCATGGAAGTCAGCTGCCACAAACGAATATTATTCAAATACAGAATATTGAAATTTTTCTCCGGCGCAATTTCCTGTCCGATGTAAATATCATATTCCACGCCATCCGTTCTGAATTTCTCAAAATAACATGGATAGGACTGCTGAATTTCACTTTTAAACAGTTCAAGATAAAGATTGACCGCCGAGTTAATGGTTTGCATGGAAGATTCCAGCGCATTTCTGTTAGCGTAAGCAATGCCGGTATCTTTATCCACTACCTGATAGTACTCTTCAATACTTTCGGTAAGCTTTTCTTCACTTTGTCTAAAATGTTCCAAAAACGGATATACCTCATACTCAAAGAAATCCAGAACCTTTACCTCATCATTTTCAGTCGACTGGTCCGAAATCTTTTCCATCCACTTTTTACATTTGTAGATAATTTCATCAGCCAGTCCAAGTCCAACATTTTCTTTTATGGTTTTGAGCACCTTAATCAAAGCACCAAACTGGACCTGCAAATCAGTATGCAAAGCCGTGTTTCTTTCAACTGTCGAGTTTCTGATATCTATGGCTCCGTACAGCGGATACACATTTTTGAAATGAATACTTTCAATCGGCGTTTTGGGAAGCTGGATGGTATTATCACGAAGATAATGCCAGGCAACTTCCTTGAATTTCCACTGAACAGCAGGTTGCAGGGAAGTGAATTTTTCCTTAATTACATTTTCAATTCTTGACTCAAATTCATTAATATTATTCTGCAAAAGCTGCCCGATCAACGGAAGCGCAGGTTTTAGACTTGAAAGAGCATGCTCATTTAACAAATCTTTTTCTTTGCTGTAAACTTCCAGCACACCCACCAGACGTGAAGCATTGTAAACCGGAATTAAGGCATATGAGTGAACTCCATGCGTTTTTAAAACCTTCAAAAAATCACCATGATCTTCTCCGTCATTCAGATCTTTATAAAAATGAACGGATGGATTTTTGAAAAATTTGTCAGCCAGATACAGAAAATCATTTTCTTCCAAACCCTGTTCAAGAGAAGTCTGTACCAAAATGCTATGTGTGCACAAGTCATCACTGAAAACGAGTTTTTCATTGACACGGAGCTCAGGAAGCAGGCCAAATTTAACCTCGTGACTTCCAATCAGAAGACTTAGGGAAGCAATTATTTTTTCGTAATAAGACTGCGCGGTTTCCCGTACTGGATTCAGAATTATATTTTTAATGTTTTCAACTGCCTGATCTGCTGTAACATCCGTAAGCGTAATGACAGAAAAACCTTCGAATTTAAACATCGAAAGCGGCAGTATTTCTGCCAGCGAATTCCAGTCAAAATCCCGTTGAGATTGCTTTTGAAGTGTTTCAATACTTAGTTCTGGCAGCGGTCCTTTGGGCGTCACCTCTATGAAATCCTTACCAAGATCCAGCTTGTAATATTTGGATAAACACGTTTTATCATCCCGGATCGAGAGAATCATTTCATTGTTGTGATATGAAGGAATGCCATAAAAACGTTCGAGAATAAACGAATAGAGCATCTGCACTTTTTGTTTTTTCTCAATGCTCAGATCAATATCCCGAAGCAAATCACATTTGGTATGCCCGGTATCCTTGTCCGCCAACAAATCATGAAAGGCAGATGTTTCGTAAAAAATCGTCGGTTTCAGTGGTACGCTTAACGCCCATAAGGTCTCCTTTTCATCAGCGATGACAGGCACAAGCATGTTATAAACCAGACTTAACTGCTCTTGAAAATCCCCTATATCAGATAATTCAACCTTCCCGGCAAATCTTGGATTTTCGGTGAATCGGTCTAATACAAACTCAAAAAATTTCTTCTTGACGGTTGTCTCCCTCGCAATTCTTTCTTTTATATAATCTATGAATTTTTTAAAGGAGAGTGATACATCAATCTGCTCAATTTCCTGAGGAACATTTTGCGATATATCTAAGATGGTTTCCTTCATTATTAAGTCTTTTCAGTGGATTCTATTTCGTTTTTCACTTTGTTGATATAAAAGAAGACGAACGAAAAGCCCAATTACTTTTAATTTTCCTGTTTTATTATTACAGAAAAAACGCCAGACGTCCGAAGAAATAATTCTTACCGACATCAGCGTTTTAACTATATTAAAATGAACAACAAACCGGGCTATTGAATTCCTTCCTGACTTTTATTTTGCCGGGAAGGCTTTATGATCATCCGTAACGACTGGTCTTTTGTAAAATACGCAATCATCCAGTTATAAAAAGTCCTGATACGATTCCGGTAAGTTATCAATGAAAGAAGGTGAATAAACAACCAGATCAGCCAGGCAAAAAAGCCCTTTAAATGCAGTTTTGGTGTTGGCAAATCTACCACCGCTTTGTTTTTACCGATAATGGCCATAGAACCTTTGTCCAGATATTCAAACGGCTCAGGCGCTTTTCCTTCTGCAATGCGTTTAAAATTTTTGGCAAGTTTTTTGCCCTGCTGAATGGCAACCTGCGCTACCTGCGGATGCCCGCCTGTAAAATGCGGATCTGTAATCTGAATGCAGGTATCACCGATCGCGTAAATATTGGTGGTGCTCTGTACTTTGTTGAACTGATCCACGATCATGCGCCTGCCTCGTCCGTAACTTTCGGTTGGAATTCCTTCAAAAACTTTTGCGGTAACACCAGCAGCCCATATCAGGTTTTTGGTTTCAATCGGCTCACTGTTATCAAATACGACAGTATCGTTCACGTAATCCTTGACATGCGTATTCAGTTTTATTTTCACACCAAGTCTGCGCAGATCATCGTAGGTATTTTTCTGTGATTTTAAGCTCATTGGCGACAAAAGTGCCTCTCCCCCATCCACCAGATAAATCTCACTTCCTTTTCCGGCAAGTTCAGGATACTCCTTGCGAAGAATTCCGTTTCTCATTTCTGCAAACATTCCTGAAACTTCCACACCTGTGGGTCCGCCGCCAGCGATTACAATGGTCAGCAGTTTTTTGGTTTCCTCCGGATCAGTGCAGACAGATGCCATTTCCATTTGCTGTAATAATTTATTACGCATTTCAATTGCATCGTCAAGTGTTTTCATCGGAATCGCGTTTTTCTTCACGTTTTCCATACCGAAATAATTCGTTTCCGCGCCGGTAGCAAAAACAAGATAATCATATGGCAGCTCGCCATTATCGAGTACAATTTTGTTTTCAGCAGGAATTACCTTTTGCAACTCTCCAAGCCTGAAATGCAGATTATCTTTTCCTGAAAACAATTTCCTGAAAGGATAGCTGATACTGGACGGTTCCAGAAAAGCGGTGGCGACCTGATAAATTAGCGGTGGAAAAAAATTGTAGTTGTTTTTATCTACAAGAATTACTTCAAACTCGTTATGGTTGGCCAGGGAAAGTGCAAAATTTATTCCTGCAAAACCGCCGCCTATTATCACTACTTTCATTATCAATTCTATTTTGATTAAAAAATAATCTGATCAAACTTTCCGTTTGGCATGGGTTTCCCCAATTATCGTTCCAAAGAAATTTTCATACAGATGTTTGGCCAAAATCCTATTTTTACGCAGTAAAAGGGACAGTTTCCGGCAACAGACGAAGATAATAAAAGAAAGGAGTATTCCAGAAAGTTTTCGTTTAATCCCGGTCACCAGGCTGTATAAAACTGCTGGTAAAAAAGGATCAAAATCATACTTTATGAAATACTCTGAAAAGGTGTGATTCGATGTTGGTATGAGTAACCGGGAAAATTATAATTAATTCTCCCCGGTTTTTAGATTTTCAGGCGTGAATAACATGGCTGTGCAAAAACAGTTTTTACAATCTTTACTTTTCAAAGTCTGGTAGTTTACGCAGCTTTTACATCCTTCCCAGAATTTCTTTTCTTTGGTAATTTCATTGAAAGTTACGGTTTCAAAACCTAGTTTGGCATTCATTTTCATGACGGCAAGCCCTGTTGTGATACTGAAAACCTTTGCATTGGGAAAACGCTGACGGGACAGATCAAAGATTTTTTCCTTTATCGCTTTTGCAATCCCGCATTTACGGTAAGCAGGCGAAACGATCAGACCGGAATTGGAAACGAATTCTCTGTTTTGCCACACTTCGATATAAGAAAATCCGACCCATTCATTTTTTGAAGTTAATGCGATAACCGCTTTTCCTTCTTTCATTTTTTTGATGATTGAAGAAGGTGATCTTTTTGAAATTCCACAGCCGCGTGAAAGCGCCGAGGATTCCATTTCATCTGTGATTTGTTTGGCATAAACCGCGTCTTCACAAGTGGCCAATCTGACTGTTATATCCCTGAAAAGATCCGGCTCCGGTATTTCAACGGGTTTTGCTGGCACGGGAATATGTTCCAGTTCTTTCAGATAAATCGCATAAAAATCATCTGGTATGAAAAATTTTAATCGTTTTTTTTCTAATTCATCTTTTTGAAAAAATGTGGAAAATGAAGTGATAAAGCTTTTTTCGATGGCATTTCGAATGATAATATCACCCTGATTATATAAATGTTTGGCCAGGGAAAAACACTTTTGCGACAAACTTAGATTGTAATCCAGAACCGCTTCTTTTGAGAAATCCAGAAGGCGCTGGACTGCTTTGAAAATATCAGTAGAGAGAGAACTTCTTTTGTATAAACGGGTCAACTGCGGAAACTCAGATTCAATAAGTTTTGTGCCTTCGTACTGCGATATCATGATTAAACTGTTAATATTTATTTTATAAAAAAACAGTTTATCCTAATCTTATACCAAAAGATCAAATCAGATTTAATTATTTATAAATCAACGTTTTGTACAAAATTTAAGAAAAAATAAACCCGATAACCCTTTCAATTTGATAGACCTTTATCAATATGAAAGACTAAATAAAAGCCGGAACAAATGAAGATCATTTATCCCGGCGATTGTATAAAACAGTATTACTCCGTTTTCAGTGATTTGATCGGATCAGTCAAAGCCGCTTTGATAGCCTGATACCCCACCGTCAACAAGGTAAGCAGGGTAACCGAACCTCCGGTAATAAGGAAAACGCCGACTCCCAGATCAATACTGTAAGCAAATTCATGCAGCCATTGGCTCATCGCCCAACCAATCAGCGGAAACGCGATCACAATCGCGATGGCAATAAGTTTTAGAAAATCCATCGAAAGCATCATTGCTACATTTCCCACCGTAGCGCCAACTACTTTTCTGATACCAATTTCTTTCTGACGTCTTTGGGCTGTAAAAGCAGCCAAACCGAATAAACCCAGACAAGAAATTAAAATAGCCAGCCCTGCAAAATATTGGGACAAAAGACCGATTCTTTGCTCGGAAACGTATAAGGCGCGGTAATTTTCGTCAAGAAACTGGTAGTCGAAAACCAGTCCGTGGTTATATTCCTGGAAAACTTTTTCTATCCGGGCTATGGTTTGTTTTTCAGCTCCGGCGTTTATCTTGACCATAATATTGGGCATGACCGGATAAACCTGAAAAAAGCAGGGCTTTACAGTTTCATATAAAGATTCAAAATTGAAATTTTTAACCACACCGACAATCTGTCTTTCCTTGCCCCAGAATTTGATCGTTTTGCCGATTGGATCTTTCAAACCCATACTTTTAATAGCGGCTTCGTTAAAAACAATCTCGTTATAGGCATTTTGATTTTGGGAGAAACTGCGTCCTTCTTTCAGCTGCATGCCGAGTGTTTCCATAAAATTATAACCCACTTCCAGGTTCGAAAAATCAATGTTTTTGCCAGGTGTTTTTCCCGGCCAATCAAAGTCAGAAATCGAGCCGTGAGCACCGGTAAGATTGTGATAATAACTGGAAGCATTAATCACGCCAGGAATATTTTTGATCTCTCCCAGAAAACTTTCTGCCGCTTTCAGCTTCACAGAATCCATTTCCAGAGGGATCTCAAAGTGAATAATATTATCTCGATTATAGCCTAAATCTCTGGTCTGGATATATTTAATCTGTTTGTAAACGACCAAAACAGAAACGATAAAGATCACAGAAACAGCAAACTGAAAAACAACCAGGCCCTTTCTTACCCAAAGCTCACCGACAGAAGTTTTCAGCTTCCCTTTAAGAACCGCAGCGGGATTAAAACCTGAAAGATATAATGCGGGGTAACTTCCAGAAATAAGTCCTGTCAGAAATGTAATGGCCAAAACAGTAAGGATCAGTACCGCATTAGGATGTATCTGAATATTTTTTCCGGTTATTTCATTGAACTGTGGCAGCAACAAAAGAACTAACACCACCGCAAAAATCAGGGATAAAAATGCCATCAATAACGACTCACCCAGATACTGAAAAATAAGTGAGCTTCTTAATGCCCCAACCACTTTTTTGATACCAACTTCCTTGATTCTTCCGGAAGCTTTCGCCGTCGACAAATTCATAAAATTGATACAGGCAATGATCAGAATAAAAAGTCCTATAATTGAAAAAAGCCTGACATAGGCGATTCTTCCGCCTGATTGCACACCATTTTCAAATTGTCCGTGCAGATATTTGTCGGAATATTTGATGGCAAATAATTGCGTTGTTGATTTGTTATCCTTTGTTGTAAGATAACTTTTGATTTTGGCATTGAACTGATTGATATTCGTTTCTTTTTTCAGAACGACAAATGTACTCGGATCACTGTTTCCCCAGAATTTCATCCCCTCCCGTTTTTCAGCAAAAAGATCAAAATTGAAAAGCACGTCAAACTGATTTGTAGCATTAACAGGATTATTCCTGAATACGCCGCCAATGGCATAGTTCCCGCTGAATTCTCCGTTATCCCATTTGATTGTTTTTCCAACAACTTCATTAGTAGTATGAAAAAGTTTCAACGCCAGATCCTGGGAAACAGCAATGGTTTGAAGATCTGAAAACAACAAATTTTTGTCTCCTGACACAAACGGACAAGTAAAAACGTCGAAATAATTCTTGCTTATAAACTGCCCACCCGCTTTCAAATGCGTTTCATTGAAAGTGATAACGCCCTTATTTGAAAACCAGGAAGCCGGGACAACCGTGGCGGACTTTTCAACTTCCGGCATTTCTGATGCCAGCGCATTTGCCAGTAAACCGGGTGTATTGCTGCTGGTTTTGATACCGTCGTCGTTTGAATAATTAGCCATAACCTGAAATAACTGGCTATCCTTTTCATTGACTTTGTCAACATGCAACTCGTCGTTGACCCACAAGTAAATCAGCAGCGTACAGGCAAGTCCGGTTGACAAACCAACCAGATTCAACAGCGTAAACTGGCGCTCTTTCAAAAGATTTCGCCAGGCGATTTTGAAATAGTTTTTAAGCATTTGGTGGTTAGTGTTTGGCTAATAGTACATTAGGAATATTCCTTTAATTATTTCTATTCACTCTTCAAGCTTTTTACCGGATTCATCAACGCTGCTTTTATTGCCTGAGAACTGACCGTAATTAAAGTAATCAATAAAGCTCCGATGGCTGTTACGGCAAAAATCCACCAGGAAATTTCAGTGTGATAATTGTATTTCATCAGCCATTTATTCATAAAATACCAGGAGGCAGGTCCGGAAATCAGAAAGGCTATGACGACAAGCAACACAAAATCCTGGGACAACATTTTCCAGAGATTAGCGACTGTTGCACCCAAAACTTTTCTGATCCCGATTTCTTTCGTTCTTTGTTCAGCGACAAAAGATGCGAGGCCAAACAAACCAAGACAACTGATAAAAATGGCTATTGAAGCGAATAAAGTAGCGAGTTTGCTCATCCTTTCCTCTCCGGCAAATTTGACGGCATATTCCTGATCAGCGAATTTATAATCAAACGGAGCTGTCGGAACCAGCTGTTTGAAAACAGCTTCAATTTTGGGCAAAGCTACACTGGTACTAACATTTGGGTCAATGCAGATGTTGATCCAGTTTGGAGCGCCAAAAAGAAAAAATACAGTGGGTTTAATATTTTCAAATGGTGAGATCATTACCATGTCTTTCACTACGCCCAGCACTTTAAATTGCTTTTCAATATTGTTGGTCATCCATGAACTTTGCCAGCTAATGATTTCTCCCACAGGGCTTTCAACAGATTTATTTGCCAGCTTTAATAGTCTTGCAGCCGTTTCATTGATAATAAAACCGGCAGTATCGGAGGCAAGTTCTTTTGAGAAATTTCGCCCTTCGACAAATTGCCAGCCAACTGTTTTGGCGTATTCTGTGCTGACACTTAAAGTTGCAAATGCTTCCTTTTCACTGATAAATTTTCCATTGGATCTGAACCCTCCGTTTTCTGACCAAACGCCTGTAATCGGACTTTGAGATTCTGCGATTTCTGTCACGACGCCTGTATTTTTCAACTCAGTTCGTAGAAGATTTGTTTTTCCATAAAAATCGCCCGATTTCATTTCAACCATTAGCAACCCTTCACGAGAATAACCAACCGGGCGATTTTTAGCAAACTGAATCTGGCTATAAATTACTATCGTACAGATTATCAATGTGATGGATACCACAAATTGAGTCACAACCAAAACTTTCCTGGGCAATGCGGCTAATAATCCTCCCTGAATACGAAGTGACCACGAGCCTTTTAATACTTTAACAGGCTGAAAAGACGTCAGGTATAGTGCCGGATAACTTCCGGCCAAAAGTCCTGTAACCCATATAAAACCAAGACTGAATAACCAGAAATAGAGATTTCCCCATGGGATAATCATCTGTTTGGCTGAAAGATTATTGAACCAGGTCAAAGAAGCTGCCGTAACACAAAGCGCCACGAAAAATGAAAGAATAACAACAAGAAATGATTCCGTAAAAAATTGTCCGATCAACTGACTTCTCAGTGAGCCAACCGCTTTTCGGATACCGACTTCCTTTGCACGTTTTTCTGAACGGGCGGTGCTAAGATTGATGAAGTTAATACAGGCCAGAAAAATCACAAAAAAACCAATCAGACCTAGCATCCAGATATATTCCACCGGTCCGCTATCAGCAACACCGTTTTTGAAATCAGAATATAGATGCCAGTTTTTCATAGGATGAATCCACATTTGCGGATGGGTAGCTGCCTCCTCTTTCATACCATCCAAGTGTTTGATCACATCCAGTTCCGAGTTTTTTATACTCGCACTCGCTTGTGCAAAACTGATTTCAGGTTTAATCTCTACAAAAATGGCCACAGCGTGATTATCCCATTTCTTCTGTTTCATGTAAGCATTAGTAGCCACAAAATAATCCCAGGAAGAAAAGAAATCGACACCCGAAAACTGGGAATTTTTAGGAAAATCCTCATAAATGCCGGTAACTTTCACATTTCTGTCCGTGCTGATTTTAAGCGGTTTATCCATGGGATCAGCATTACCAAACAACGCCTTGGCGGCCGAAGCAGAAAGCATGATCGACTGCGGATCAGATAATCCTTTCCAAGTACCTTTCAGCATTTTAAAAGAGAACATTTCAGGAGCATCCGGTTCAATAAACATTCCATTTCGGGATAGTTTATTTTCTCCCGCGGTTAGTATATTTTCACCGGGATTTGTGGAAACTACAATATGCTTGAAATTGCTTTTGTAGTTCGATTTGAGCTCGTTGATATACGGATACGGAAGATAAGACCAGGTGCTTTTCTCCCCGCCAAAATTTTGATTCACATAAATCTGACCGATCCTGTCGTAGTTTTCATGGGATTTATTGAAGGACAATTCATCATAAATCCATAAGCCGATTAGCATAGCTACGGACATGCCAACAGCCAGTCCGCCAATGTTGATCACAGAATAAATCCTGTTTTTCACAAGATTTCTAAAAGCAATTTTAAAATAGTTTTTTAGCATCTGGCGGTTGGCGGTTAGGCATTAGTGTTTAGCTAATAGCGCGTTAATAATAAATTTTTCCTATTCACTTCTCAAACTTTTTACCGGATCAAGCAAGGCCGCTCTTATGGCTTGATAACTTACTGTCATCAGTGTAATAATTAATGCACCGAGACTGGCGAGAATAAATATCCACCAGGAAATTTCCGTCCGGTACTCATATTTTTGCAGCCAGCCATTCAGAAAATAAAGCGCAATTGGCGTGGAAATAATGCAGGAAATAATGACCAGTACGACAAAATCAGTTGAAAGCATTCTCCATAAATTTGCCACCGAAGCTCCGAGAACTTTACGCACGCCAATTTCCTTGGTACGCTGTTCAGCCGTAAAAGATGCAAGGCCGAAAATTCCTAAACAGCTGATCATTATGGCAAGTATGGCAAAAAATGTTGTCAGTTTTCCGATGCGCTCTTCATTAAAAAACTTGGTGGCGTATTGTTCATCAACAAAGCTGTATTCGAATGGAGAACCAGTATCGTACTTTTTGAAGACACTCTCAATGGTTGCCAAAGCCGACGATGTGTTGGTCTGAGGATTTAATTTGATATTGATAACGCCACCCTCGCCCGAAGATAAATTGTAGAAAACCGGAACTGTTGGCGCATATGGAGACTGGATCACCATGTCTTTAGTCACACCAATAATTTTGTAAGGCGTACCATTCCAGGTAAGCATTTCACCGACCGGGTTTTTCAATCCCATAAATTTAACAGCAGCTTCGTTGACGACCAGTGCAGAAGAATCCGTGGCAAATTCTTTGGAAAAATCCCTGCCGTCTTTAAATTTCCATCCTACTGTTTTGCCATAATCGTGTGACACTTCATTGAAATTGAAATCCACGGATAGTGACGGATCTTTTCCTTTCCAGGCGAATCCGCTTGTGGACGACCAGGTTTCTGTGGTAGGACTGCTGGATTCGGCTATTTCAGCAATTGCTCCTGATTTTTTCAATTCGTCTTTGACCGCATCAAAATGATTGTGAATGTCCGGCGTAGTCAAACTGATCGTTATCAAACCATTACGATCATACCCTACCGGTCTGTTTTTGGCAAATTGGATTTGACGAAAAACGACCGTTGTTCCGATGATTAAAATAATAGAAACTGTAAATTGAACTACCACCAAAGCTTTTCGTGGAATCGCAGCAAACCTGCCCGCTTTAAATGTACCTTTTAAAACTTTTACCGGCTGAAAAGAGGATAAATAAAGTGCCGGATAACTTCCTGCGATCATGGCAGTTAACAAACTAAAACCAATTCCTGCAAGCCAGAAAAGAGGATTGCTCCATAATATTGCAAGCTTTTTGTCGGCCACGTCATTGAACTGTGGAAGTATCAGCAAAACCAGCACCATGGCCAAAACAAATGCAAAGCCTACCACAATCAGCGATTCGCTAAAAAACTGTAAAATCAATTGTTTCCGTACCGACCCTATTGCCTTGCGGATACCCACTTCTTTTGCTCTTTTTTCAGAACGTGCAGTACTCAGATTCATGAAATTAATGCAGGCCAGAAGCAGTACAAATGAACCGATGATTCCAAAAAGCCAGACAAATTCTATCAAGCCGCCAACCCGCTTTCCGTCCTTAAATTCCGAATACAAATGCCATTCTTTCATTGGATTAAGAAAAACTTCCGGCTTGTATTTCAGCTGTTCGGGATGGATATTTTTTACTTTGATATCCTTAATTTTAGCCGACACTTTTTCGATATCAGCATTATTATTCAGCTGTACAAATGTTTGGTAACTATTTGACCGCCAAGGATCATCATTTGTTTTCATCCATGGAGAATCGATTTCGTACAGACTCCAAGGCGCCATGAATTGCATCCCGCGGAATGTAGAATTGTGCGGAAGATCTTCATACACGCCAGTCACTTTTACATCCAGCCGATTGTCTATTTTCATAAGCTGGTCAACCGGATCTTTGTCTCCGAAAAATGCTTTTGCAGTTGATTCCGAAAGTAAAATTGAATGTGGATCATTTAAACCGGACATACTTCCGTTGAGCATTTTTACCGTCAGCATTTCCGGCGCTTCCGGTTCTATATAAGGTCCGTTTTTCGCCAGTTTTTTTTCTCCATGAGAAAGAACGTGTTTGTTGTTCCAGGTGGCCCTGACAACATATTTAAAATCACTTCCATAATTTTTTTTCAGCTCCGGACCTAGTGGAAATGGCACAGCATTTTGTGTTTCTACTTGTCCGTTATAAGTCTGATGCTGCATGATCTGGGCAACCTTATCATAATTTTTATGATAACGGTCGTAAGAAATCTCGTCATAAATCCACAGACCTATCAGTATGGCAACGGCCATTCCCATGGCCAAACCAACAATATTGATAAATCCGTAGCCCTTGTTTTTAGCCAGATTTCTAAATGCGATTTTTAAATAATTACGTAGCATAAGCTTTTAGGTGTTAGTGTTTAGGCGTTCGCCTGGCATGTTAAATTTTATTTGCTTATTCACAATCTGTAAAAGCTAAATGCTAACAGCTACTCGCTTTTCAGACTTTTCACGGGATTCATCAATGCTGCTTTGATACTTTGAAAACTGATCGTGAGCAAAGCAGTTAAAACCGTCAGCACACCGGCCAGTGCGAAAACCCACCATTGGATATCAATTTTGTAAGCAAAATCTGCCAGCCAGCGGCTCATTCCATACCAGGCAAGTGGTGTTGCGATAAAAATGGCTACGATGATAAGATTCATAAAGTCTTTGGAAAGTAGAGCGACAATGCTCATCACAGATGCTCCCAAAACTTTTCTTACACCAATTTCTTTGGTACGCTGCAAAGTTGTGAAAGCGGCTAAACCAAATAATCCCAGACAGGCGATGACCACAGCCAGACCGGCAAAAATGCCAAACAAAGCGCCGATCCGCTGTTCAGATTGGTACATTTTATTGAACCGTTCATTAAGAAATGTATAAGAAAACGGACTGTCCGTCTGTGACTTCCATGTTTTTTCCAGCGTTTTGATCAAACCGGGCATATCATCCGTCCTGATTCTTAATGCCATCTGGAATCTGTCGCCGCCATACATCATCACCAAAGGTGCAATGCTTTGGTGCATGGATTCAAAATGGAAGTTTTTTGTAACGCCGACAACCGTATAAGTTTTCCGGCTGTCGGCTTTTCCGTTGCCAACTGTTTTTATCCGCTGGCCGATTGGATTTTTCCATCCAAATTGTTTTACCGCGGCTTCATTAACCAAAATCGCCACGCTATCGGTAGCAAAAGATTTTGAGAAATTTCTTCCTGCCGCAAGGCCGATACCAAGTGTAGCCAGGTAATCTTCATCAATCTGGTAAGTTCTTAAACGGTACGGAGATACACTTCCTGCCGCGCTTTCAGGCAAAAAACCGTCTGTACCATTGTTGGAATCACCAGCCGGCACATATCCTGCCAAGGTAACATCTTGTATCTGGGATAATTTTCTGAGCTCTTCTTTGAAAACTTTTACTTTGTCGCCAAGGACATAAGTGTCCTGCAAAATGAGAACCTGATCTTTATCAAATCCTACTTTTTTATTTTGTATAAAACGAAGCTGCTGATAAACGACAATGGTCCCGATAATCATCCCGATAGAAACCACGAACTGAACAGTGACCAGCGTATTTCTTAGCCAGCCACTTCTGACGCCCATTTGAATTTTTCCTTTTAAAACACTGATCGGCCGAAAGGCGGAAAGGAAAAATGCCGGGTAACTTCCTGCCAATAACCCTACAAAAAGGCAGCCCGCCAAAGCATAACCGACGATTCTGAAATTGAGGATCGTTTGAATGTCAAATTGCTTGGCAGCCAGCTGGTTAAAACTTGGTAAAACAGCAATCACAACCACGAATGCAACCAAAAGTGCCAGAAAAGTAAGCAGGATCGATTCCGTCAGAAATTGAAAAATTAATTGCTGCTGAATAGAGCCCAGCACTTTTCTGATACCAACTTCCTTGGCACGGTTTGCTGAACCAGCTGTGGATAGATTCATGAAATTGATACAGGCCAGCAAAAGGATAAATGCTGCAATGGCTGAGAAAATGTAAACGTATTTTATATCGCCATTTGGTTCAAGTTCAGCCTCCAGGTCAGAGTTTAGGTGAATATCGGTGAGCGGCTGAAAAGTAAACCCGAAGCGATCTCCTTTTCTTACATATTCTTCATAACTCATTCCTAAAAATTCCTGGATTTCAGGAGCAATATATTTCTTCACAATCTGCGGTCCCTGGGCAGAAAGTTTTTCAATCGAATAATTTTTTCGTAGCAAAAGATAAGTATGTGCCCCGCTTGAAAGCCATTTTTCACCCAAATGAACTGATGCAAGGGATCCGAAAAAGTCGAAATGGAAGTGCGAATTATCAGGTACATTCTCGCAAACACCAGTTATCCTGAACAAACCACGGGTACCCAATGTCAGACTTTTTCCAACAGGATCAGTTTTTCCAAAATACTTTTCGGCCGTGGCTTCTGTAATCACCATTGTATTCGGCTCTTTCAAAGCATTTTTTAGATCACCTTTTATGAATGGAATCGAGAAAACTGAAAAGAAATTGCTATCTGCGAAAACGACTCTTTCTTCTTTGAATTTTTCATTACCGTATTTAACTACAAATGATCCCTCTCTTGTCAGCCGGGTGTAAGATTCAATACCAGGGTAATCGCCGGATATCGCAGGGCCAACTGGTGCGGGCGCAGCGGCTATATTTATTTCTCTTCCTCCGATTTTGCCATTCAGCGTCACACGGAAAATCCGGTCTGCATTCACGTTAAATTTATCATAACTCAATTCACTTTGCACAAAAAGCAAAATCAGTAAACAGGTCGCAAGCCCGATCGCTAATCCGAAAATGTTGATGGCAGAAAATGCCTTTTTCTTCCAAAGACTGCGCCATGCGATTTTAAAAAAGTTGCTGATCATGATGTGGGATATTTATAGGTTGGAGTACGATTTTCTGGGTTGGTTTGGTTTCGTTTGGCTGTTCGGGTTTTCTATCAATTGGGCCGGTTTGGTCTGCTATCGATTAGGTGGTTTGACTTGTTATTAATCAGCTGGGTTTGGTTTTACTGTCGATTGGGCGGCCTGATTTGCTATTGATCGGGCGGCCACGAGGGCCGCCCCTACTCGCTTTTCAAACTTTTTACAGGGTTCATGAGCGCAGCTTTTATGCTTTGGAAACTTATGGTCGCAACTGCGGTTAACACGGTTAGCAAGCCGCTGAATAGAAATAATTTCCAATCGATCTCCACTTTGAAAGCGAAATTATCCAGCCAGTTTTCCATAAAATACCAGGCAACAGGTACCGCGATGATGATAGCAATACATACCAGTTTTAAAAAATCTTTTGACAGTAACGTCGTAATACTGGCAACAGAAGCGCCCAGAACTTTCCTGACGCCGATCTCTTTTGTCCGTTGTTCAGCTGTAAATGAGACAAGACCTAAAAGTCCAAGGCACGAAATGACAATGGCAATTCCTGCAAAAAAATTGAATAAACGCTCAGTCTGCTGTTCTGACTTATATTGTTCATTGTACTGTGCATCAAGGAATTTGTAATCGAAAGGATATTCCGGTATATGTTTTTCCCACAACTTCCTCGCGGCGGCCAAAGCTGCCGCAGCGGATTCGCCAGAGGTTTTGATGAGTAGAATATTATTAATTTTTGGCCGGCTGGATAAAATTAGCGGCCGTATTGTTTCATGAATTGAAGCGATGTTAAAATCTTTGACCACACTAATGATCTCGCCTTCCCTACCTTCCACTTTTATACGTTTGCCAACAGGATTTTTCAGTTCCATCTGTTTAACTGCCGCTTCGTTCAGCATAAAATGAACCGAATCCGAAGGACTCCCATCAAAATTTCGTCCGTCCAGAATTTTTATTTCAAAACTGGGAATGAACGCCGGATCGATGCTGACATAAGCAAAAATGGGCATTGCGTTAGGATCTTTCCCCTCCCATTCAACCGTGCCTGTTCCTCTTAAAACATTTACCGGAGAATCACTGGAAGTACTTACGCTTTTAATCGAAGGCTCATTCAATAGTGCCTGCTGCAAAGGCAAAGCAAACTTTTTTGCATCAAAAGAAAACACATGCTCCCTGTTAAATCCCGGATTACGTTCACGGATGAAGCGTAATTGGCTGCCAATAATTAAGGTACTGGTAATCAAAATTGTTGCCAATGCAAATTGCGTCACCACAAGTCCTTTCCGTAAACCCGAAGTATTACGCTGGCTGGAGCGACCCCGCAACACCTGAATTGGATTGAAACCAGCGATCATCAATGCCGGATAAATTCCTGCCAGTAAGAAAGCCAATACTAGCGCGCCAACCAGGATGAGCATTGAATCTAAATCAAGTAGAGAAATCTGTCCGGTTTTTCCGGTTATCTCCTGATAAAATGGCAGAAGAATTTCTATCAGTAAAACGGCAAAAATCAGTGAAAAACTCAAAGTCAATACTGATTCTACCATCAACTGTCCGGCCAGTTGACCCGACCTGGCACCAACTACCTTACGAATTCCAACTTCCCGGTTGCGTCGGGAGGCACGTGCTGTTGTCAAATTTACATAGTTGATACAACCAATGCTCAAAAGCAAAAATGCGATAAGGCCCAACAAATTAACCTGCTGCATTCCTGAACTTTTTCCATCCGGTGCATAAAGATGCAGCTTGCTGAATGGCTGTAAAAAGTACAGTGCTGCATCGTCGTCTTTATTTCTGGCTGTCTTTTTTATTGAAGTTATCTTCTGACCAACTATTTCAGGATTTGTACTTTTATCCAGTTTTACAAATGTTTCGAAGTCGTAGGCAATCCAGCTTTCATCCAAATTATCGCCATTGTTTTCTTCTCTAAAAGGTAAAACCTTAGCCTGCATGGGCAAAAACATTTTTTGCTTAAAGTTTGTGTTATCAGGACTTTCCTCAATCACAGCACCAACCGTAAGAATCTGGTTGTTCTCTACGTTTTTGAAAATTTTGCCAATTGCATTGGCCGTACCAAAATACTTTATGGCAAGATCTCTGGTTAAAATTGCAGAAGCAGGCGTCCGAAACAAATTGTTTTTGTCGCCATGTAGCAAGGTAAATCCGTCGAAAAAATTTAGAAAATCTCCGTCTACATAAGCCAGATCTCCTTTTTCAGTGATGGTATTATTGCCAACACGAAAAATCCTCGCCCAGTAGGGAGAAAGCCTGACAGCTGAACGAACGCCTGGAATTGATTTTAAAGCAGCAGTTGAAACGGCACCGGGCGTGTCGGGAAATGTATTTTCTGCGGTTTCTGCTCCAAAGCGTGTATTAACACGATAAATTTGTTCGATGTCTGAATGAAAATTGTCATAACTCAATTCATCCCTTACCCACCAAAAAAGCAGGATACTCACAGCCAGCACAATACCCATGCCGCCGATATTCAATAACGAATACCACTTTTCATTAATTAAATTTCTGAAAGCGATTTTGAAATAATTGCGTATCATGGGTTTTAGCGTTTAGGCGTTGGCTTTTAGCTTTCGTATCTGAATTTTTATTACACCTATGATCTGGAATTGCAAATGCCCAATCGCCAGAATTCCGTTATTCGTTTTTCAAACTTTTTACAGGATCCAGAAGCGCTGCTCTTATGGCTTGGTAACTTACTGTGAGCAACGTTATCAGCATGGCACCCAAACCTGATGCGGCAAAAACCCACCAGGAAATTTCAGTTCTGTATTCATATTTCTGCAACCATCCATTTAGAAAATAGTAAGCAATGGGAACCGATACAACGCAGGAAATTATAACCAGAACCACAAAATCTGTTGATAATAAAGCCCAGAGATTAGCTACCGATGCGCCCAATACTTTTCTAATTCCTATTTCCTTAGTGCGCTGTTCGGCGGTGAAAGAAGCAAGGGCAAAAAGTCCCAGGCAACTGATTAAAATGGCGAGCCCGGCAAATGCAGAGGCCAGTTTTGCAATACGTTCTTCGGCAGAGAATTTAGCAGCATACTGATCATCAGTAAACTTATAATCAAAAGGACTGCCGGGGTTAAATTTCCGGAAAACGTCTTCAACCTTCGCAAGGGAATTTGCGGCCGGCAATTGCGGGTTCAGTTTAATATTGATAACATTAGCCCAGCCGTAGTTCAACATAAAAACAGTAGGACGCACCGGCTCAAAAGGTGAATCCATCACCATATCGCTAATAACGCCGACCACTGTAAATGCTTTTTCATTCCATCTGACCTGCTTGCCAATTACATCCTCCGGTTTCTTGAATCCCATATATTTTACAGTTGTTTCGGTCATTATCATACCGGAAGAATCTGTGGCAAACTGCCTTGAAAAATCACGTCCGCTTTTGAACTGCCAACCTACCGTTTTCCCAAAATCATGCGTCACTGCAACTGTACCAAAATTTTCTTTAAAGTTTGGATCCTTACCTTCCCAATTAAACCCGCCATTATTAGAAGATAATTTCGTAACCCGGGAGGAGGAAGTGGACATTTCTACCACAGCACCCGTTTCAAGCAAATTATTTCTCAAAGTATTATAATGACTGTATAATTCAGGTGTATTCATGTCAATAGTAATCAGCCCGCTTCGGTCGTAACCTATCGGCCGGTTTTTGGCATACTGGATTTGTCTGAAAACAATAACAGTACCTATGATCAGTGTTACCGAAACAGTAAATTGCAAAACAACCAGTACTTTTCTGGGGATGGCTGCAAAACGTCCGATATTAAAAGTGCCTTTTAGTACTTTAATTGGCTGGAAAGACGACAAATAAAGAGCCGGATAACTACCTGAAACAATTCCGGTAATCAGGCAAAAACCAATTCCCAGAAGCCAAAAGACCGGACTCGTCCACAATACGTGCATTTTTTTATCAGCAACCTCATTGAAAAATGGCAAGGCGGCAACAAGCAGAATAATGGAAATTACAAAAGCCAGCGAAACGATCATTAACGATTCGCTCAAAAACTGATATATGAGTTGTCCGCGTTTCGACCCAATTGCCTTGCGGATTCCTACTTCTTTTGCTCGTTTTTCCGATCTGGCGGTGCTTAAATTCATGAAATTAATGGAAGCCAGCAGCAGCACAAAAAGCCCGATAATACCAAAAAGCCAAATATATTGTATGCGGCTATCCAGCTTCCCTTTTTTGTCCCATCCCGTATACAAGTGCCATCTGGCCATGGGATGGATATAAAGCCTTGGTTTTAAAAATGCCGTATGCGGCGCATGTTTTAATTTTAAATCAGCGATTTTCCTTGATACAGCTTCATAATCTGAGTGAGGATTAATCTGAACCAAAACCTGCCAGGAATTATTGTCCCACTCCTTATTATCCAAAGCCCTTTTTACCCAGTCCTGCGTCGCTACATACAAATTCCAGGGAGCAATAAAAGTTATCTCATTAAATTCTGAATTATAAGGCAGATCTTCATAAACACCAGTCACTTTTACATTCAGCCTGTTATCTATTTTTATAATCTTATCGAGTGGATTTTCATTTCCAAACAGTGCATTTGCAACAGATTGGGATAACATGACAGAAGACTGGTCCTTTAAACCGGAACGTGTTCCTCTCAGCATTTTTAACGAAAACATATCCGGGGCCTGTTCACTGAGATAATTTCCGGTTTTTGTAAATTTTTTATCGCCATAAGCCACGATATGCTCTTCCGTCCAGGAAGAATTTACAACATATTTAAAGTCATCAGGAAAATTGTTTCGAAGTTCATCGCCCATCGGCGCAGGCATATGCTCCTGATGAAAAATATTCCCTCCAAAAGTTCCCGATTCCATAATCTTGCCGATCCTGTCATAATTCCCAAAATACTTATTAAATGACAGCTCATCGTAAATCCACAAACCGATCAGCATAGTCACGGCCATTCCCACAGCCAACCCACCAATATTGATAGCAGAGTACCCTTTGTTTTTCAAAAGATTTCTGAAAGCGATTTTGAAATAGTTACGGATCATGACTTGTCTTTTATGTTATTAGACTGGACTACGGATTTTTTGGATTAGGCGGCTTTAATTTTGCTTTGGATTGGGCGGACACAAGGCCCGCCCCTACTCGCTTTTCAAACTTTTCACCGGATTCATTAAGGCCGCTTTAATACTTTGGAAACTGACTGTGACCAGCGCAACAATCAGGGCTAAAAAACCTGAGACTACAAAAATCCACCATTGAATTTCAACACGGTAGGCAAAATCCTGTAACCATTTGCTCATGGCATACCAGGCAATTGGAACGGCAATGAAGACTCCGATTAAAACAAGTTTGATAAAATCTTTGGCGAGAAGTTCAACAATTCCGGCAACGCTGGAACCCAGAACTTTTCTTACACCAATTTCGCGTGTTCGAGTCTGTGCAGTATAGGCAGCAAGTCCAAACAAGCCCAGACATGAAATGAATATGGCAATGCCAGCGAAGATGTTGAAGAGCAGTCCGGTTTGCTGCTCCGTTTTGTATAAATCGTTGAATGAATCATCCAGGAAAGCATACTGAAAAATATAATCGGCGTTGTATTGTTTCCATAAACGTCCGGCAGAGGCAATAACTTTATCAGCATCTCTACCGGTTGTTTTTATAAAAATTCGGTTCATTTGGTTTGGCTCATAGAAGAAGATTGCAGGCTCAATGATCTGTTTCATCGACCCGTAATGAAAATCCTTTACCACGCCAATAATTGTCCCGGTCTTATTCCATAGCCTGAATTTTTTGCCAATCGGATCTTTGATCCTTGCTGCTTTTACAGCAGTTTCATTCAAAATAAAATGACTCGAATCCGACACGGAACCCGTAAATCCGGCTCCATCCATTAATTGCATTTTAAAAAATGAAACAAAATCTTTGTCAATTGCTAATGTTCGTAACATCATCGTTTCACCGGTTTCCTTACCATCCCAGGAATTATCTCCCGTCATCCCGGCCAGGTTGATGATATTGGAATTTGCACGTGTAATGCCTGTAACACCCGATTCCTTCAATAATTCTGCTTTGACAGCCTCGTAATGTTTGCCCATATCCTGCATGTAAAAAGACAGCACGTGGGTTTTGTCGTATCCAAGTTCCTTTGAACGAATGTAATCAAGCTGACTGCCGATGATAAATGTTCCGGCAACCAGAATTACGGAAACCGCAAACTGAACTACGACCAACGTTTTACGAAATATTGCCTCATTGATTTTACCGGAAACTTTTCCTTTCAGCGCTCTTAAAGGCTCAAAAGACGATAACAATAACGCGGGATAAATGCTTGAAGCAACCAGCGTCCCGAAAATGGTAAATCCAACAACTTTCCAGATCGAATAATTGGTAAAATCAAGAACTAATAACTTACCCGAGATCTGGTTAAAAACAGGTAAGATGGCATACATTAAGCAAAGAGCAAATGCAGTAACGAGCGAAAATACAAGCACAGTTTCTATCAAAAATTGCACAAATAACTGCGACTTTGCAGCTCCGACAATCTTCCGCATACTTACCTCCTTCGAGCGCAAAATCGCTCTTGCAGTCGATAAATTAACGTAATTGATACACGCAATCGTCAGGATTAAAAGTGCGATAATCACAAACATTCTCACGGTTTCAATCCCGCCGTCCGATCCGTCGGAGTGGTACAAATGAGTATCAGCGAGGGGCTGTAAAAGATAGGTCAGATCGGTATCATCCGGTTTATTGCGCAGGTGGATATTTCTCAATTTTACAGCAAGATCCGCAGTCGATTTTCCTGGCTGCAATTGTAGATAAGTCAGATAATTAAATTGAACAAAATCATTATCCGAATTTCTGCCGTCTTTTCTGTCCACATACATCTTGTCAAAGAAAAGCGCTATTGGGAAGAACATATCTCCCTTAAACTCTGAATTTTGGGGGATGTCTCGTATTACTCCACTTACCGTAAAGTTCTCGTTATTGTTTGCAAGTATCACTTTTCCAATCGGATCCTCATTGCCAAAATAACGTTTGGCAGTTGTCTCTGTTAAAACAACAGAATGATTATCAGGAAACGGTTTTGATTTATTTCCCTGGATCAAATTGAAATCAAAAACAGAAAACAACGATGGATCCGTATAAGCAGAAAAACTTTCATTAAATACCTTTCCATTATACTTGAATAAAGTAAATACGCCGTCGCGGGTAATCCGAACTGCATCTTTCACACCGGGAACTTCCCTTTTGGCAAATTCAGCAATCGGTGCGACAGTTGTAGTCCAGATTTGCTGGCTGGATCCTGTTCCTACTCTGTTTTCAAGTTTATAGATGACATCAGATTTTTCATGAAAACGATCGTAGCTAAGCTCGTCCTGAACCCATAACAAAATCAAAATCCCGACACTTAAACCGACCATTAAACCAGTACAGTTAATCAGTGAGTAGAATCTGTTTTTCAGTAAATTACGCCAGGCAATTTTAAAATAATTTATGATCATAGCTAAGTTGATATTAGAGTAAATTTTGATCCGCAGATGTCTATACGGCTCGTGTCTTCCAGTTAATTTTTATTCACTTTTTAAACTTTTTACCGGATTCATCAAAGCGGCTTTTATACTTTGGAATCCGACCGTTAGCAGTGCGATGACTATCGTCAAAATACCAGTCACTGCAAAAATCCACCACTCAATTTTTATTTTGTAGGCAAAATCCTGCAACCAACGGCTCATTCCATACCAGGCAAGCGGTGTGGCGATCAGGATTGCGAATAGGATCAGCACCAAAAATTCTCTGGACAGTAAACCGATTATACTCATTACAGAAGCACCCAAAACTTTTCTGATTCCAATTTCCTTTGTACGCTGTTCAGCAGAAAAAATCGCCAGACCAAATAATCCCAGACAGGCGATTATTACGGCTATGAAGGTAAAGTAGGTGACAAGGTGTGAGGTACGCTGTTCTTTTTCATAATTCTTTTGAAAATCCTGATCAAGAAAGGAATAAGTAAACGGAGATTCCGGATTGAGCTTTTTCCAGGATTCCTGCAAAGTTGAAAGTAATTGGCCATAATTTTCTGACCTGACATTTGCAATAAAATACTGATGTTTATTGGCTATGGCTGTCGTGAATCCATAAGGTTTAATTTCGTTGTGAAGACTTTCGAAATTGAAATTTTGGACGACACCAACAACAACCATATTCCTCCTGACATTTTGGAGTTCATAATATATTTTCTTGCCAATTGCATTTTGGGCATCAAAGCCGAGCTCTTTCACCGCTGCTTCATTCAAAATAATGCTGTTGGAATCCGCAGTGAACTGTTTTGAAAACGTTCGGCCCGTCAGCATTTTGAGATCAAGGGTTTTTGTGTAATCATTTTCAATGGCAGCGAAGCGAATATCCACGGCTTCATTAACCGATTTCGATTCGGGATAAAAAAGCAAATCCTCAACGCTTGATAAACCCGGATAGGCCGACCCGCCGGAAGCCGAAACAATACCCGAATTTCCTTCCGCTTCTTCCTTTAATGCTGCATAATTATTCTGTGCCTGAGGTGTTTTGAGAGGAATAATAAGTTTCTGGTTTTTATTGAATCCCAGATTCTGGTTTTGAAGAAATGATAATTGCTGCCAGATCACTATCGCACCTAAAATCAGAACGATCGAAATTGTAAATTGAAAAACAACCAAACCTTTCCTTAACAAAGAAGCAGAAATATTATTGACCAGCTTTCCTTTAAGAACACTGACCGGCCTGAAAGATGACAGGTAAAATGCAGGATAAATACCCGAAAGCAATCCAGTCAGCAAAGTGATCCCGACAATCCATCCGACAAATTGAAGATTGCCGGAAACCGTCAGATTTTTACCGGTAAGTTCATTGAATAGCGGAACTGAAAACTGGATGAAAAGCAAAGCAAGAAAAAGCGCAAGTATCGACATGGCCAGGGATTCACCTAAAAACTGATAAATCAGCGATATTTTGAATGCGCCCATTGCCTTGCGGACACCAACTTCTTTGGCCCGTTTTTCTGACCTTGCGGTTGACAAATTCATGAAATTAATACAGGCGATCAGCAGTAAAAGGGCTGCAATCATACCAAAAATATAAAGGTAAGTCATGCTGCCTGTGGGAGAAATTTCTCCACCCATATCAGAATTCAGATAAATATCCGGCACTGGCTGAATAAACAATTGCTTGGAAACACCCATCGCTTTAAGGTCTGCTCCGCCGTTCCGATTTAAAAATTCCGTCAGCATGCTTTCAAACTTTCTGGCATCAGAACCATCATGCAACTTGACATAAGTATGGAAAATATTATTGCTCGACCAGTTCTTCTGATTGTCAACCCACGGCCCTAAATCCGTGTTTTGCATGGACAGGAAAAAATGGGCATCAATATGGGACTTATGATTATTTTTAAAAACCCCGGAAACTGTATAATTGAAGTCGCCAAAAAACAAACCTACCTTGATTGTTTTTCCCAGTGGATTTTCATTCCCAAATATCTTAGTCGCAAGCGTTTCAGAGAGAACCAGTGTATTGGGTTGATTCAGTGCATTTTGGGGTTTTCCATATTTAAAATCGTAAGAAAAAATATCAAAAACCGTGGAGTCCGCATAATACCCGTTTGGCTCATAAAACTGTTTGATTGACTGATTTTCCCCGGTTCTTAAAAGCATATCTTCAAAGCCTGGAAATTTTAGAATACGGGCGGCAGTTTCTACTTCCGGAAAATCATTTTTTAAACCCTGGGCATATGGTCCCGCGGTACCTGCCCAATATTCACCACTGGATTCGGTGGCAATTCTGAAAATGCGATTTCCAAATTGATGATGTTTGTCAACGCTGTATTCGTCAGAAATGTAAAGTATAATCAAAAGACAAGTCGCCAGCCCAAGTGCTAATCCGAAAATATTAATTCCGGTATAAATCTTGTTTTTCACAAGATTTCTCAGAGCAATTTTGAAATAGTTACGTATCATAAAAGTTCTTAGCGTTTAGGTGTTGGCATTTAGCTTTCCCTTAATTGAGTTCAGTTAAATTATTTTGGTATCATTATCGAATGCTAACAGCTAATTGCCCTTAGCTCCTTACTCGCTTTTCAGACTTTTCACCGGATTCATCAAGGCGGCTTTTATACTTTGAAAACTAACCGTGAGTAATGCAATGAACAGCGATGACAAACCTGCAATGGCAAAAGTCCACCAGTGAATTTCGATTTTATAGGCAAAATCTTGCAGCCAGATTTGCATGCCGTACCAACCGATCGGTGCGGCAATCAAAATTGCTGTTAAGACAGGTTTCAAAAAATCTTTTGACAGCAGAGAAACGATACTGCTAACAGAGGCACCCAGGACTTTCCGTACACCAATTTCTTTGGTTCTTTGTTCAGCAGAAAATGAGCTCAGTCCGAATAAACCAAGGCATGCTATAAGTATAGCAATTCCAGAAAAAGCGGTGAACAATTGCCCTATACGCTGCTCCGAACGATACATGGCATCGAAATCTTCATTTAAAAACGAATATTCAAACGGCTGGCCTGGTGCAATTTCTTTCCACTTTTTTTCAATTTCTGCTAGTGATGACTTAACATCAGCCGGGTTAAGACGAAAAGAAACGGCTTCTAAAAACGATTTTTCGAGTGGTCGGTCAATCGCATTGCCGTTAATCACCAACCCGACAGGAGCAATTTTTGACCGTAACGATTCATAATGAAAATCTTTTACTACACCTATAACTGTAAGTTGCTCACCACCGGTTTTATGAATTATCTTTCCAATCGGATTTTTTAAACCAAATTGTTTTGCGGCACTTTCGTTGATAATCACAGCCGAACTATCTGTTGTTCTTCCTGCAATAAAATCTCTGCCGGCGATGATTTCCATCCTAAGCGTTGAAACATAATCCGGATCAACCATCCATTCCTGCATGTTTACCGAATATTTGGCATCAGTTTCCTGTTGCGGATACCACATATCATTCCAACGCCGGGAAGTCACTGGCAAGAATCCACTCACCGTTCCACTTTTTACGGAAGGCGTTTGTAAAACCGCACTTTTGAATGTCAAAACCTGTGATTTCGTCGATTGTGCTGTGTTTATAACAACAACCTGGTCTTTGTCAAAACCAATTCTTTTTGTTTGTATGTATTGAAGCTGCTGATTGACCAGCAACGTTCCGATAATTAATAAAACAGATAAGGCGAACTGGAAAGTAACAAGGGAATTCCGGAAACCTTGTGATTTTGATTGTATTAAAATGCCTTTAAGTGCTTTAACCGGCTGGAATGACGACAGATAAAATGCAGGATAAATTCCGGCGATTATACTTACCAACGTTGTCCCGGCAAGCAGATAAAGAATCGAAAAAAGATTGATTTCTGATGTTATGGAGAGATGTTTTGCTGCAAGATTATTAAATCCGGGAATCAATAAATACAACAAAAGCAACCCTGCTGCCAGTGCCAAAAAGGTAGTAAGCAACGATTCCGACAAAAACTGAAAAACAAGAACTGACCTGTCGGAACCCATTACTTTTCTTACCCCAACTTCCCTGGCCCTTTTCGCCGAACGGGCCGTTGTAAGATTGATAAAATTAAAAACTGCAATGACAAGAATAAACAAACCCGTCAAAAGGAAGATGTAGATATACTGTATGCTGCTATTAGGTGAAAGTTCCCCCTCCCGATCTGAATACAAATGAATATCTGTAAGCGGCATTAAGGAATAACTGAAATTGTTTCCTGCTTTTCTTGTCTCTGCAAGGGAGGTTTGGAAATATTGTTTTAATGCCGGATCAAGATAGGTTTGAAGTATTTTTTCAAATTTCGCTTCTACTGATTTCGGGGTTGTTCCTGATTTCAGCAAGACATAAGTATTGAAAATGTGATTCCCCCACTTATTCACTTTTGCATCCCGCGTTTCATACAGAGGCAAAAGAATATCTGCATGAAAATGTGATTGCTCTGGCATATCTTCCATCACACCAGTTACGCGGCGGACTTCACCGGTATTAAATGTCAGGATTTTGTTTAATGCATTGGTTGTTCCAAAATATTTATTGGCGATTCTTCTGGAAATAACTACTGAATTTGGGCCAGCAAGTGCTTTTTGTGGATTTCCTGAAAGCAATGGAAGAGTAAAAACATCAAAAACGGTGGAGTCAGCATATAAAATTCCTTCTTCGCGGATTGCTGATTGTTCACTTTTTACAATCTGGCTGTCGTATTTTCCAAGTCTGGTAAACTCTTCAATTTCTGGAAAATCCTGTTTCAGGGTTTGCCCCATCGGGGTTGGTGCCAATGCGCCTTTTGCGCTTTTTCCTGAATACGTAATGTCGCTGTTGATGCGGTAAATACGGTCGGATTTTTTATTGAAATGATCGTAGGCTAATTCGTCTTTTACATATAAGATGCTCAGTAAACTAACTGTCAAGCCCAGCGCCAGGCCAAAAATCGTCAGGGCAGAATATCCTTTATTCTGGGACAAATTTCTGTATGCGATTTTTAGGTAGTTGCGGAGCATGGGTTGGGTTGGTTATATTGATTTGTTTGGTGAATTTGCTTTTTGGTGGTTTGGTCGGTTTGACTTTTGCGTTGGTTTTGGTGGTTAACCTTTTGCGGCGGATTGGGCAGTTTACCTTTTGCGCCGGTTTGGGCGGTTTACCTTTTGCGTTGGTTTGGGCGGTTTACCTTTTGTGCCGGTTTTGGGCGATTAACCTTTTGTGCCGGTTTGGGGCGGTTTACCTTTTGCGTTGGTTTGGGCGGACACAAGGCCCGCCCCTACTCGCTTCGTAAACTTTTTATTGGGTTCATTAATGCTGCTTTTATGCTTTGATGGCTTATGGTGATACCTGCGATGATTAATGTTGTTATGATGGAAATCAGAAAAATTGCTGGACCAATACTGATATGGTAAGCAAATTCCTGTAACCATTTATCCATTGCAAACCAGGCAACTGGTGCCGCTACGACAAATGCAATCAGAATGAGCCAAATGAATTGATTGAAAAACAGCACGACCAGCCCTGGAATTGATGCACCCAGCACTTTGCGAATGCCAATTTCTTTGGTCCGCTGTACTGCCATCAATGACACCAAACCATATAAACCAAGACAACCAATTAGTATTGCAATACCTGAAAATAACCTGAATGCGTTGTACATTTTGTACTCTTGCTTATACATGGTCGCAATGTGATCATCAATGAATTCGTAAGAAAAAAGTGATTTTGGATTGAGCTCCGACCAGTCTTTTTCAATTGCAGCCAATGTTTCATGCATCTTTTCAGGACGAAGTTTGACACTCGCCTGCCAGAAGGAATTGGGATTGTACATGATCACGCAGGCTCTGATTTTTTTGTGCTTGGATTCACTTTGAAAATCCTGAACCACACCTCTGATACGGATCGGGCTATTACCGATCAGAAACCGCTGACCAATTGCTTTTTCAGGATCATCTATACCAAGGCGTCTGATCAGTGTTTGGTTGACTACAAGATTGGCCACAGTATCTTTCGAAAAAACTTTCGTAACAGGCTCACCTGCAAGTAGTTTGATATGATACATGGAAAGATAGTTTTCATCAACCTGCTTAATTTCGGTCACGTCATTATCCGGCATTCCTAGTTCGGGAGAGCTGAATGGTGCAAAATTAGTGTTATAAGCTGGTGCGCCAGAGGCTAAACTTACCTGCTCAACGCCCGGATTATCTATGAGCTTTTGACGAAGCACATCTGCTTTTTCTCCTGTTGAAAATGTAACAATGGCATCTTTGTCAAAACCGATATCTTTATTTAGAAAGAAATCCATCTGGCTGCCCACAATGAGTGTCCCTACAAGAAGAATCTGGGTTATTGAAAATTGTACGATCACAAGTCCCTTCCGTAAATATGATCTTCCCCCGGAGTTGTCAGTAACTCCCGACTTTAAGGCTTTCAAAGGTTGAAATCCGGATTGTATTAAAGCCGGATAAAGTCCTGCCAAAAGAATTGTTGCTGCAATAATTGTCAGAATCACACCAATCATTTCAGGCTTGAAAAGATTTAAAGGATCGATCCTGATGTCGAGTAAGGATTCAGTATAAGGTAAAAACAAAATGACTGCTATAAACGATAAGACAACCGAAACAATCACCAGCAACGTCGTTTCACCCATAACCTGCATGATGAGCTGTTTTCTGAAAGCGCCTAGGGTTTTCCTTATTCCAACTTCTTTTCCACGTTTCAGAGATTGCGCAGTAGCGAGATTTACAAAATTGATGCAGGCTGTCAGGATGATAAAAATGGCTACACCCGCAAGACCATAAATCGTTTCTTTCGATCTTGGCATGGATATCTGGTTGAGGTAACGTCTGTCAAAATGAATTTCCGTAAGTGGTTGTAACATCAATATGCCTTTGTCTTTTGCCACATCCTCCTTCCAGTTTTTAGTAAGAAAAGCCGGGAACTGAGATTCGTATGTTTTGGCAGATACGTTTTTCGGTAAAGTCACATAGAGCATCCCGCCTTGAATAGACCAGAAATTAGAGGCGTTAACTTTCTTTTTTATAGTTTCCCAGGATACCAAAAAAGAAAAGACGAAATGTGTATTTGATGGTAAATCTTTGATTATCCCGGTTACCCTCAAATCTTCCTCATTATCCAACCGGATTGTTTTACCTATTACGTCACGATCTTGAAAAAATCTTTTTGCAGCACTTTCGGTCAGTACAACGGTGTTAGGCTCGTTAAGTGCTGTCGCAGCATTTCCGGAAAGCCAGGAAAAATCAAATATTTTTGTAAAATTTTCGTCAGCAAAAGCGTAAACTTTTTGATTATATTTTTCTTGTCCCACACTCACAAGTCCACCCTGCCGGGGATAATATTGGGAAACTTCTGCTTCGGGGAAGTCATTTTTAAAAGCAGGTGCAACCGCAAAAGCGACACTTGGATTATAATCGAGCCCATGAAGTGTCACACGGTATGTGCGATCCGCATTTTTATGATACCGATCATAGCCCAGTTCATTTTGAACAACCAGAAAAATGACGATACAGGCTGCAAGTCCCAATGCTAAACCCGCAATGTTTATCAGTGCATAACTTTTATTATGCATCAAAGTCCTGAAAGCGATTTTAAAATAATTTCGTATCATGGGTATTAGGATTTGGGCGTTAGCATTAAGCTGTTAGCTAATCAAATTAGATTTAATATCATAAAGTACTTTTACTGAAATTCCAAAAACCCGGCGCCAAAAGCTAATGGCCAAAGCTAATAATCTATTCGCTTTTCAGACTTTTTACCGGATCCATTAATGCCGCTTTTATACTTTGAAAACTCACCGTTACCAATGCGATCACTACCGCAAATATTCCCGACAAAGCAAAAACCCACCAGTTAATTTCCGTTTTATAGGCAAATCCTTGCAGCCATTGATGCATAGCCCACCAGGAAATGGGCAGTGCCAATACAATCGCACAAACAACCAATTTGACGAAATCGGCCGTCAGCATGCCAACGACACTGGTTATGGATGCACCCAGCACTTTTCTTACACCAATTTCTTTCGTTCTCTGTGCAGCAGTTAAGATTATCAAACCAAAAAGTCCCAGACAGGAAATAAAAATGGATATGGCTGCAAATGCTTTAAAAGCGTCAAATACGAGCTGTTCAACAAAATAATTTTTCGCCAGCGATTCATTCAAAAAGGTAAATTGATATACATCATCCGGAAAATTCTCTTTCCATATCTGAGACAAATGTGCCAGCGTCTGAGGTAAGTTTGAGATGCGGCCGTTCGTAGCAAGCAACTGCACATGTATTTGTTCGGGGGCATTAGAATACATAAAAACGCATGGCTGAATGGCCTGCTGCAAGGATGCATTGTGAAAATCTTTAACCACACCAATAATCGGTGCTTCTCCTTCATTAATGACAAGTTTTTCTCCGATTGCTTTTTCAGGTGAAAGATTCAGCATTTTCGCCATCGTTTCGTTGATCACAAATCCATTGAAACGGACGCTATCCGGTACAATATTGGAAGCAGAAATCCACTGTCCGGCCACCAATTGCAAACCAAAAAGCCTTTGATAATTTGTATCCGTACTTTTCATTTCAGCCTGTCGCGCCATAGTTACTGGCTCAGATTTCAAGCGAAAATCAGTTCCATACCAGTTTTGCGTTAAAGGTGCTCCGGATGCAAAACTCACATCCTTTATATAAGGATATTGAAGCAATTCCTGCCGAAATGCATCCAGTTGCCCGGATTTTTTATCACGCGGGGCATTGATTGTAAGCACCGCGTCCTTCGAAAATCCTAATCCCTTCCTTTGAAAAAAGGACATTTGATCGGAAGAAATCCAGGTTGCAACCAACAGACAATAGGTTATGCCAAATTGAAAAACAATCAATCCCTGGCGTAGAGAAATACCGCTTGTTTTACGTTGAACATTATTTTTAATCGCCATGGCGGGCTTAAAACCAGACAAAACCAAAGCAGGATAACTACCTGCCAGCAAAGTAATTATTCCAATAAGTCCAGCAGCAAAAAGCCAGGTCTGACTATCGGGTTTTAGAGCAAGATCAATAAAAGATAATTTCTGATTGACAATCCAAAGTAATCCGTACAAGCCATTAATCGATAAAAAACCAGCCAGAAGAGCCAATACAAATGTTTCGCTCATAAATTGAAAAAACAACTGGGCTTTTGTGCTGCCAATGGCTTTACGAACACCAATTTCCTTTTGGCGCTGCATGGCCTGAGCAGTACTCAGATTTATAAAATTGACGGAAGCAATCAATATCAAAAACACAGCCAGACTGCCCAATCCCCATAAAATTTCTTTTCCGAGCACATAAGAACCCGGCTCGCTCGAATACAAAGAATTAGTGTGAATATCTGAAAGCGGTTGAAGAAAATAACTTATCCGGCGATTATCCTCAGCCTTCAAATATTTACTTTTAAACCTGTCAATGGCCTTTTCAAATTTTTCCGGATCCGCGCCGGCAGGAAGTTCAACGTAAGTTGTTCCCAGATAATTTCCCGACCAGTTATTAGCCTGATAAGTATTTTTCGATTTGAAGAACTGATAATTAATAAGGATATCAAACGGTAAATTCGTGTTCGCAGGCGGATTGCGAATGATCCCCGATACCGTAAGAATATCGGTATTATTAAGCGTTAATGTTTTGGCAATTAAATCATCATAATTATTAGAAACTTCTCCGAAATAACGCTCGGCCATTTTTTCAGTTAAAACAACCGCATTGGGCTGTTGGAAAGCAGTAGCAGCATTCCCAGCAATCCACAAACCTTTTTCAAAAGCATTTTTAAAATCAAAAAGTCGCAAATAATCCGCATCTGCAAACATGACCCGGCTTTCTTCAAATCTTTTTACATCACCTTTTTGGTCTTTTGCACTTATAATTTTTTTATCAGGGCCGGCAGTTTGGGTAACGCCAATGTCTGGGAATTCACGTTTGAGAGCCTCCGCCAAAGGATAAGCAGTGGTCGGCCAGTGCTGAATTCCGTCTGCTTTTTTACTATGTTCTACAATCCGGTAAATCCGCTTTGCATTGGTGTGAAATTTATCAAAACTCAACTCATAATTTACAAATACGAAAATCCCTAAACTGCAAGTAATGCCAAGCGCCAGTCCCAACACATTAATAATGGTGTTTGTCTTGTTTTTCCAAAGATTCCTTCGTGCGCTTTTAAAATAGTTAAGTATCATATTAACAGTTTATAAAATCAGTAGTCAAGAAATACTCTTTATTGTTTTGATTTCAATTCAGACAATTATTCATTTTTTAAACTTTTCACCGGGTTCATCAGAGCCGCTTTTATGGCTTGAAAACTTACGGTCAGTAGGGTAATGACCAACGCACCCGCGCCTGAAAGAGCAAATATCCACCAGGAAAATTCCGTCCTGTATTCATATTTAGTTAACCACTTGTCCATAAAATACCAGGCGATTGGAGCCGCGAGAATACAGGATAAAATAACCAATAGTACAAATTCACGCGAAAGCATGCTCCACAAACTTGCCAGTGAGGCACCTAAAACCTTGCGAATTCCAATTTCCTTTGTGCGCTGTTCTGCAATGAATGTGGCCATTCCGAATAATCCCAGACAACTGATGAATATGGCCAATACAGCAAAAAATGAAGTTAGCTTTCCGATTCTTATCTCGTCACCAAATTTTTTGGCGTATTGCTCATCGGTAAATTTGTAGTCAAAAGGAGCCGCCGGATTAAACTTTTTGAAGACTTGTTCAATTTTGCTTAAAGCTTCTGTTGACCCTGATTCAGGATTTATTTTAATATTGAAAACGCTTGCCCAGCTGTAATCCAGAAAAAAACAAGTGCGAAATGAAGCTTTGTAAGGTGATTCCATGATCATATCCTTGATCACACCGATAACCCGAAACGGTTTTCCATCGGCTTTGATAATGGAACCGACCGGATTTTTCAACCCCATAAATTTGGCAGCACTTTCATTGATCACAACACCGGAAGAATCCGTTGAATAGGATCTTGAAAAGTCGCGTCCTTCCGTAAATTGCCATCCTACTGTTTTTCCAAAATCATGAGAAACCGCCATCGTTGCGAAATTTCCTTGTGTGCCAGCCTCTTTTCCATCCCATTCATAACCATTATTGATGGCCGCAACGTAAGTGGTTGGATTAGATGATTGAGACATTTCCTGCACGACACCCGTTTTCAGTAATTCGCTTCTTATGGCTTCATAATGCCCACGGACTTCCTGTGTGTTCATGGCAACGATAAGCAAATTATTTCTATCGTATCCGACTGGACGATTTTTAGCAAATTCTATTTGCCGAAAAACAGTAATTGTACCAATAATCAAAATAATGGAAATCGTAAACTGGACAACGACCAGAACCTTCCTTGGAACCGCGGCAAAACTCCCAAGCTTAATTCTTGCAAAACCGCTTCCCTTTAAAACTTTTATGGGCTGAAAAGAAGACAAATAAAGTGCCGGATAACTGCCTGCTATGAGGCCTGTGAGAATACTGAAACCAAGACTTGAAATCCAGAATAACGGTTCTTTCCAGGGAAATACCATTTTTTTATCCGCCACCTCATTGAACAATGGCAGGACAGAAAGAACCAGAAAGATGGAGAAAATAAATGCAAGTCCTACTACCAGTAAAGACTCACTAAAAAACTGTGTAATAAGCTGACTTCTCAAAGAACCTATCGCCTTGCGAATACCAACTTCCTTGGCGCGTTTTTCACTTCTGGCGGTGCTCAAATTCATGAAATTGATACAGGCCAACAGCAAAACAAAAACGCCTATGATTCCAAAAAGCCAAACAAATTCTATTCCGCCGCCCGCTATTTTTCCGTTTTTAAATTCAGAATATAAGTGCCATTTGCTCATCGGATGAAGGAAAATTTCCGGTTTGAAAGCAGCCTCTTCTGCCCGGACGGCATTAAGTTTTACATTTTTAATCTTGGCAGAAACCTTGTCCATATCCGCACGATCACTTATCTGCGCGAAAGTGACAAACATATTGGCACGCCAGGGATTCGTCTTCTTCTCCGACCAGTATTCGTTGTTAATGTAAAGCTCCCAAGGCGCTACAAAAGCGAGATCCTTGAAATCTGAATTGTATGGAATATCTTGATAAACACCAGTAACCTTCAGATCTTGTTTGTTATTTACTTTTATGACCTTATCAATTGGATCAATATCTCCGAAAAGTGCTTTTGAAGTTGTTTCAGAAAGTATAATGGTATTGATTTCTTTCAGTCCGGATCTTGAACCTTTAATCATATTCAGAGACAACATTTCTGTAATGCCCGGCTCTGTATAACTTCCTTTTTTGGTAATATTCTTATCCCCAAAAGCAAGAATTTGGGTAGAAGATCCGGATGACATTACAACATGTTTGAAGTCACTACCATATTTGCTTCGAATTTCTTCGGCCATTAAATAGGGAACCGCACTTTGCGTCGAGATTTCATTATTGAATGTCTGATTTTGCTTGATTATAGCAAGCCGGTCATAATTCTGAAAAGATTTATTGAAGGAAAGTTCATCAAAAATCCAAAGTCCGATTAGCATTGCAACCGCAAGCCCTGTTGCCAGACCAGCAATATTTATAAACGAATAAACCTTATTCTTCACAAGATTTCTTCGGGCGATTTTGAAATAGTTGTTGATCATATCCTGCAAATGATGGTTTTTCTGCTTTGCAGTTCAAATAGTTTGCCAAGGATTTTTTTGTCAGTTAAAATCATTATAATCAAACACTTAACAAAAACATAGCGAACGAACATTGTCCGATAATGAACAGTGTTCGTTCGCTATGGAACGTGGAAGTGCTAACACCGATTTGCAATCGGTGTTGCATGGTTTCGCGTTTGCAACGCGAGACAATGCATCGTTTGCAACGCGAGACCATGATAGCAAACCTGATAGAAGCATCACAGACAAGAAACCAACTCAAAAATTACAGTACCCCCGAGCCAGTTCATAAAACCATCTTTATAAATAACATCAAAGTTGAATCATACCCCCGTTACAATTGAAAAAATTGATCGTCAAATCAAAACAATCTATTTGAAAAAAAATGGCTTCCGATCAATACTTTATCCGAAATCAAAATTCAATTTACTATTTGACACTGACTGTCGTAGACTGGGTGGACGTGTTTACCAGGAAAGAGCATAAATTCAGCATTCTCGAATCCTTACGGTTTTGTCAAAATGAAAAAGGGCTATTGGTTCATGGCTGGTGTCTGATGTCAAATCATCTTCATCTTTTAGCTTCTGCTAGGGACGGTTTTAATCTGTCTGATATTCTTCGTGACTTAAAATATTCACTTCCAAACAAATCGTCACCGCAATTCACAATGAAATTGAAAGTCGAAGAGATTGGATGTTGTACCGTTTTGAGTTTGCCGGAAAATTTAAAGTTAATGTAAAGAATTATAAATTTTGGCAGGATGGTAATCATGCTGTTGAGTGTTTCACCAATGAGTTCACAAAACAGAAGCTAGATTATATACATCAGAATCCTGTGAGAGCCCAAATTGTGGAAGAGGCTGAATATTATTTGTTCAGTTCTGCCAGAGATTATGCTGGAATTAAAGGATTGTTGGAGATTGAATTTGTTTGATTTGTCATTGAGCTTTAAATTTCTGATTTGATAGATTTCGTTAGCTATTAATTCGCGTTGCAAACGCTAGACCATGCAACACCGATTGCAAATCGGTGTTAGCACTCTGTCAGTATTAGCCTCAATTAACGTTGTAAGTCCCTGTTCTAAGACCTGTTCAGATAAAAATAAAATGTACTTCCCATGCCAATTTCAGAATCCAGACCAATAATTCCGCCCTGAGCTTCGATGAACTCCTTACTTATAGCAAGGCCAAGTCCGGTCCCCGTTTTCGCGCTTCCCGGAACCTGGAAATAGCGGTCAAATATTTTCTCGCGATAACGGCTTTCTATTCCTTTTCCCTCGTCCTTTACAGAAAAAAGAACATTATCCGATTGCTTTTTAACGTCAATTACAATTTTACTTTCCTGAGAAGAATAACGAATGGCGTTGGTCAGGAAATTAATGAGCACCCAGGCCGTTTTTTCGGTATCTGCTTTTACTTCCGGTAAATCTTCCTCAGCTTTTGCAATAAGCTTAATCTGCTTTTGATCCGCCTGAATTTTCACAGCTTCCATAGCGTATTGAAGAATTTTATACGGACTGCTTTGCTGAATATTTAATTGTATATTTCCGGTTTCTACTTGCGAGAGATTCAGCAGTTCACCGGTAATTTTCAGCAGTCTGTTGCTATCATCTTTGATACTTTCAATCAGTTGTTTTTGCTCTTCATTAACTTCACCGGTTTGTTTATTTTCCAGCAATTGAACACTCATTTTAATCGATGAAATCGGCGTTTTCAGTTCGTGTGAAACGGTGGCTATAAAATTGGTTTTGGCAAAATCCAGCTCTTTGAAAGGTGTAATGTTTTTCAACACAATCACCTGACCAATAAAGATCTTCTCCTTCTCTCCTGTCGGCGTAATCGTAATATTTACAATCTCTTTTTCAAAATAACTTTCTTTGTTGTCAGCATATATTTTGAGCGGTTTTTCCTTTTCAGTATCTGATTTTGGTGTTACCAGACCTTGTACCAACGAACGAATCAAGTCATTATGCAATGCTACGTCAACGGCAGACTTTCCCATAATATCCTCCGAGCGAAGTCCTGAAATTTTAAGCACCTCATCATTTGCGAAAAGTACTTTTTTATTTTCATCCAGCCCTAAAACAGGCTCATGCATGTTGTTGATCAGTGTCTCGATTCTTTTCTTCTCAAATAGTATTTTAGAAAGATTGCTGCTGTCGTATTCTTCCAGTTTTTCAGCCATGGTATTAAAGGAACCGGCCAGTTCACCGAACTCGTTTTTACTACCAAAATGCACACGTTGGGAGTAATTTTTAGCGGCAATTTCTTTGATACTTTCTGTCAATTCTTTGATCGGATTGGCAATATTACTTGGCAAATTAACCAGCAAGGTGAAGGCAAACAGAAAACATAATGTTCCGGTAATTACAATCCACAAATTGGCAGAACGAGCTGTTTGCTGTGCAATTTCACTTTTTCGCTGAATTGCTTCCATGTTCAGACGCATCAATTCTGTAATATCCTTTCTGATAATCTGATGTAAGGTTAAGTTGGAAGGTGACTGTTTAAGTTGAATCAAATGATCAGATATAGCATCCGTCACTTCCCTTTCTCCTATTTCAGTAACATTTTTTCGTTGTTTATTGAGATTTTCTTCAAAAGTCAAAAATGCCTTGCTGCTCTGTTGCGTCTGATCCAAAGCGCGCAGCATGTTACGGGAATATTCCAGTGTGTTGTAATTATCTACCAGAATATTTTCGGTGTCATTTTTTAATACATTGATATACCGTGCCGCCACCAATGAAAGTATAATGATCATCAGAAAAAGCAGTCCGACACCGAGGGTTAATTTGGTTTTTATTTTCATCAGGACAGAATGACCAGGT
Source organism: Dyadobacter subterraneus (assembly GCF_015221875.1). NCBI lineage: Bacteria > Pseudomonadati > Bacteroidota > Cytophagia > Cytophagales > Spirosomataceae > Dyadobacter > Dyadobacter subterraneus. The sequence continues at coordinate 2,454,160 of NZ_JACYGY010000001.1, read as the reverse complement.
CAATTTCGGAAACAGATAGCTTTTTCAATAACTGGTTAAAGATATTGGTAGCCAAAATTACTTTAAACAAACTCATATGCGGCTTACCAATACAAATTGTTGTGATTTGTCTTTGCTCGGCAACTTCCATAATAGTTCGTGATACATGCGGACTTTCAACTCGAATTATTTCGCCTCCAAGCTCGGTTGCAAGCTTAAAATTATTTATCAAATGGCGCTGCTTGTCCAGTGCAATTTTATCCGTACTCTCTTTCGGCGTTTGTACATAAAGTAACACCCATGGACTGTTATAATAACTGGCAAGCCGGGCGGTTTTCCTGATAACAATCTTGGAAGTCTGCGCATTGCTGCTGATGCACGCCATAAATTTATTTGCTTTTAATGCGGTAACACTTCTTGAAGTTACTTCGGTTTCAACTTTTCTCACAACCTGGCTGGCAACTTCTTTTAGTGCTAATTCCCGCAATTGAAGAATGTTTCCAGACGTAAAAAAGTTGTTAAGTGCAGTTGGGACTTTTTCTGCGGCGTAAATTTTACCTTCTCTCAAACGCGTTATCAATTCGTCTGCGGTAAGGTCAATATTAACAACTTCATCGGCTTGTTGAAGAACACTATCCGGAATTCTTTCCTTCACTTCAACACCGGTGATTTGCTTGATTTCTTCATTCAGACTTTCAATATGCTGAATATTAACGGCACTGATCACATTGATTCCGGCATCCAGAATTTCCATCACGTCCTGCCAGCGTTTGTCGTTTTTGCTGCCCTCAATGTTAGTATGTGCCAGTTCATCAACAATTACGATTTCAGGTCTCAGACTGATAACAGCCTGCAAATCAAATTCTTCCAGTTCTTTCCCTTTATAAAAAAGTTTTCGTCTGGGAATTATTGGCAGACCTTCCAGTAAATCGTGCGTTTCTTTGCGATTATGTGTTTCTATATAACCGATTTTCACATCAATGCCGTTGCGCAACAATGTGTGGGCTTCTTGCAGCATCCGGAAGGTTTTACCTACACCGGCGCTCATGCCGATGTAGATTTTAAACTTCCCTTTTCTGGATTTTTTGATCAGATCCAGAAAATGTTTTACGTTGTTTTCTTTTTCAGTCATCAAAATGATAGTGCAACGGATGTTGTAACAAAGAAATTCTGGTTGTCGGCCTTTCCATCCTTTGTAAATATATCGTCTTTGCTGTTAAAAGCCCGTGCTTCCAGTCTGAACATTACATTTTGTACAGGCAGATAATCGAAGTTGGCAGAGTAACCAAAAGTCTTAAAACCATTTGGTGTACCCGTGCTGATAATCACTCCTTTTTCATCTGAATAATATTCACCTCTGGCTGCAATCCTGACTTTTTCGCTTGGCATATACCGGGCAATCAAAACCGGTGTATACCAAGTATTGTAACTGCTGCTTCCTTTACTTTTTTGCTGTACTCCAATGTCAAATCCGGCAGTCAAACCAAACCTTTCCGTAAGTTGAAACTGGCCATAAAAATTATTAAAATAACGCCATTGTTTCGTACTGTCTGGCTGTTCGTTTCCTATATAGGTACTCCAATTTAAAGTCGCATTTGAAGATGGTTTATAAGTCAACTGTGTTCCAAAAGCAGGCGTCTGGTTTCCGGGAATTTTCTGGATACGTTGCCAACCGTTCAAATACATTGCTGCGGCATACAGTTTTTCGTCTTTACTTGTAAAACCAATTTTCACACCCGCTTCGTAATAAGGCGAATTTTCAGCAAGAATACTTCGTGTCAAATTCCAGTTATCTTTTCCAATCGCGCTTTCAAATCCAATGTGCGAAGGCATGATTCCTGCGTCGATCCAGAGATTATTCTTTTTTGAAATCTTGATTCCAACATTGGCTTCATAGATATTTTTTAATAATCCTTGCTCTGCTGCCAGATTATATTGCGGATAAGTACCGGCCATCACGGCCAGGTTTGCTCTCACATTCTCAGTATTGTAATTAACCTTAAAAAGTCCCAGGTTTAAATTGACTTCATTGTGTTTGTTGAAATTATATAAAAATCCTGGCCGTTCGTGATTGGCTGGTTGATTAAAATCATAACTATAAAATGCTTCAACGTAACCTGAAAAAGTTAATGGGTTTGGCTTTGATTTTTCAATTGAAATGGTATCCTGAGCAATAACCGGAATAGAAAAAATTCCAGCGGCAATTAAAACTAATTTGTTCATTTTTATTCTTGGTAAGTGTACTAAACTCTTAATGTTTTGTTGAGATTTTTAAAGCTAATAAAGTTGAGTAAGTCAAGCATCTATTTAACCTGATCAAGCGCCATGTTAAGTTTTAAAACATTCACTTTTGCAGGTCCCAAAAGTCCAAGCAATGGAGCTTCTGTGTTTTCTTCAATTAATTTCTGGACGCTTTCGCTAGAAATATTTCTGGTTTTAGCAATTCTTTTAAGCTGAATCAATGCCGCATTTGGAGAAATATTCGGATCAAGCCCACTCCCACTTGCTGTTACCAGTTCAACGGGAATTTCCTGTTTTTTGACTTCCGGATTATGTACCAGGAAAGTATCAATCCGGGCCTGAACCGTTTGAAGATATTCAGGATTGGAAGGTGCTTTGTTACTACCGCCACTACCGGCTGCATTATAATCCACAGCAGATGGACGGGAGTTAAAATATTTGTCTTCGGTGAAAGTCTGGCCAACATTGGTGTAGTACTTTTTACCATTTTGCGTTACCACCTCGCCATTGCCATGGTTTGGAGCAAGTTGAGCAATTCCCCAGATGATGATTGTATAAACTCCGGCAAAGAAAACCAGCGTAATGATGGTTAATTTGATTGCGGGAAATAGGTTCGTTTTCATGATAATTAAATTTTCGTTATTTTTGATAATAAACACATGACTTATGTATCGCAAAGTATTTGTTGCCGAAACCGCTTCTCAATTGATTATCAACTTACCTATTGAATTCCTCAATAAAGGGGTGGAAGTGATTGCTTTTGAGATAGATGACAATCTTGATTCCGCTTATTTGAACAAAAGGAAGGCGGCTCAAAATGCAGTTCAATTCTTCAATACTTTACAAATTGACATGAGTGATTTTAAATTTGATCGGGACGAGGCTAATGAGAGATAGTTTTTTTATCGATAGCAACATCGCACTGTATCTTCTTGATTTAAATGCCAGCCGTAAGAAGGAGATTGCTTCATCACTTCTGCAAAATGTGCCTTTCATTAGTCCCCAGGTAGTTTTCGAATGCTTAAATGTTTGTTTAAGAAAGTATAAATTGGAACGAAGCGTTGCGGTGCAATTTGTTACTGAATTAACTAACACTTCCTTTATCCAAGCAGAGAATGAATCAGTTATAACCAACGTACTTTTCATTTTCAATAAATATTTGTTACAACCATTCGACTCCAAGATAATTTCCTCCGCTTTGGAAGCCGGTTGCACTACCTTGTATTCCGAAGATATGCAACACGGCTTGGTTATTGAAAAGCGGCTTACCATTATCAATCCTTTTTTACAATAATTACAACCAAATACTCACCACCATATCGATCACCTTAATCCCGATAAAAGGCACGACAACTCCGCCTAAACCGTAGATAAAAAGGTTTCTTCTCAATAATGCACTGGCACCGATTGGTTTATAAGCAACTCCTTTCAAAGCCAATGGAATCAGTATAGGAATGATGATGGCGTTAAAGATTACTGCTGATAAAATTGCACTTTCCGGACTGTTCAGATCCATGATATTCAAACCTTGAAGCGCTGGAATTGAGGCAATAAACAAGGCAGGAATGATGGCGAAATATTTGGCAACGTCATTGGCGATTGAGAAGGTTGTTAACGTTCCCCGCGTCATCAAAAGCTGCTTTCCGATTTCAACAATTTCAATCAGTTTTGTTGGATCATTATCCAAATCAACCATGTTTCCTGCTTCTTTCGCTGCCTGCGTACCACTGTTCATCGCGACCCCAACATCAGCCTGCGCAAGTGCCGGCGCATCGTTGGTACCATCACCCATCATCGCAACCAGTTTCCCGCTTTCCTGCTCTCTTTTGATATAGTTCATTTTATCTTCCGGCTTAGCCTCCGCGATAAAATCATCTACGCCGGCTTTTTCAGCAATAAATCTGGCTGTCAAAGGGTTATCACCTGTTACCATTACAGTTTTTACACCCATTTTACGCAGACGTTCAAACCTTTCACTGATACCAGGCTTGATAATATCCTGCAATTCAATCACACCCAGTACTTTTTCATTTTCAGAAACTACGAGTGGCGTTCCCCCATTATTTGAAATTGCTTTTGTTTTTTCTTCAATATCAGTTGGGAAATGGTTACCCGCTTTTGTTGTCAGGTTTCTGATCGAATCAAATGCACCTTTACGAATTCTGGTTTCATCAAAATCCACACCTGAACTTCTGGTTTCGGCGGTGAATTTGATAAAAGTCGGATTGTTTAAATTAGCGTAAGTTGACGGGTTCAAATTCGCCAGTTCCAGAATTGATTTCCCTTCCGGTGTTTCATCTGCGATTGAACTTAGCACCGCACATTTGATAAAATGATTATCTGTCACGCCTTTGGCCGCATAAAAATTCGTCGCCTTTCTGTTACCAATCGTTATCGTACCTGTTTTATCCAAAAGAAGTACATCAATATCTCCGGCAGTTTCTACGGCTTTTCCTGATTTGGTAATCACATTCGCACGAAGCGCTCTGTCCATACCTGCAATACCAATTGCTGAAAGTAACCCGCCAATTGTCGTTGGAATCAGACAAACGAAAAGCGAAATAAAAGCAGCGATGGTAATTGGTGTATTGGCATGATCAGCAAATGGTTTCAACGTCACGCAGACAATAATAAAGACAAGCGTAAAACCAGCCAAAAGAATCGTCAGTGCAATCTCATTTGGTGTTTTCTGACGACTTGCACCTTCTACCAAAGCGATCATTTTATCAAGAAAACTTTCGCCCGGTTCTGTTGTTACCATGACCTTAATCTTGTCAGACAACACTTTGGTACCGCCTGTCACACTACTTTTATCACCACCTGCTTCACGAATTACCGGCGCACTTTCACCTGTTATAGCACTTTCGTCAATCGTTGCCAAACCTTCGATAATTTCACCGTCTGTCGCAATATTATCGCCAGCTTCGCATATAAAAACATCTCCTTTTTTCATGGAAGCAGACATAACTTGTCGTGTCGAAACTGAGAAGCCCGGTTTGTTTTCGATAACCAGTCTGGCTGGTGTTTCCTCTCTTGTTTTACGTAAGCTGTCGGCCTGCGCTTTTCCTCTTGCCTCCGCGATTCCTTCTGCGAAATTAGCAAAAAGTAAAGTCAGAAGAAGTACCAGAAAAACAGTAAAGTTATAGGCAAAACTGCCCTGGGATTTTTCTCCCTTTAAAGTCCATATACTAACCACCAGCATAATTACCGTTCCGATTTCCACTGTGAACATCACAGGATTGCGGAACATTATTTTGGGGTTCAATTTTACAAATGCCTGTTTGAGGGCTTCATTAACCAAGTCCTTTTGAAATAAGGACGTATCTTGATTTTTCATTTCATTAAGGCTTTAAGCCGTTAGCGATTAGGTATTGGCTAATTTCTGATCATTGATCGTCTATTTTCCGATCAGATTTTTCTGTTAGCTTTTTAATTTTATTTTTAAATCGATTCTTAACGCAGCGTGAAATACTCAGCGATCGGACCCAGCGTAAGAGCCGGAAAAAAGGATAAGGCTGTGATAATCACGATAACGGCCAGAATCATAATTCCGAATGTTGAAGAATCCGTTTTCAACGTTCCAGCACTTTCAGGGATGTATTTTTTATTAGCCAGAAGTCCTGCGATAGCGATTGGACCAATGATTGGAATGTAACGGGAAAGGATCAAAACAAAACCAGTTGTGATGTTCCACCATGGATTATTGTCACCCAAACCTTCAAATCCACTACCATTATTAGCTGACGACGAAGTATATTCATAAAGCATTTCGGTAAATCCGTGGAAGCCTGGATTGGCGAGAGTCGCAGATGTAATCGTAGGAAATGCCGCTGCCAAAGCAGTACCAACCAGAATTAAAAATGGGTGAAGTAAAGCTACGATCATGGCTATTTTCATTTCCCTGGCTTCAATTTTTTTGCCCATAAATTCGGGCGTTCTACCTACCATCAATCCGCTGATAAACACCGCCAGAATAATGAAGATGAAAAAGTTGAGCATACCGGCTCCTACACCACCATAAAAAGCATTGGTCATCATGGCCAGCAATTGCGTCATTCCGGAAAGCGGTGTGAAGCTGTCGTGCATCGCATTGATAGATCCTGTTGAGATAACGGTTGTAGCTATACTCCAAAAGGCTGAGGCCGTACTACCAAACCTGACTTCCTTACCTTCCATAGCTCCGGCGCTGTTATCGATACCCATTTTCGTGATCGCGTGATTTCCGCCATTTTCCCACATAATCGTAGGTACTGTAAGAAGCAAAAATCCGATTGTCATGACTCCGAAAATCATCCAGCTCATTTTTCTTCTTTTCAAAAAGAAACCAAAAGCAAAAACCATAGCAATAGGAATGATCATCTGCGCCATCATTTCAACGATGTTAGTCAGATAGTTAGGGTTTTCAAGTGGATGGGCTGAGTTGGCACCATAGTATCCACCACCGTTAGTTCCCAAATGTTTAATAGCGACAAACGCAGCAACCGGACCCGTTGAAACCTGAACGGTATCTCCCTGCATATTGATGATGGTGTCCTTTCCTTCAAATGTCATAGGCGTTCCGTTGAAAGCCAATATTACAGCAACAAGAATAGAAAGTGGAAGTAAAATTCTTGTACAGGATTTTACCATCAAATTGTAAAAGTTGCCAAGTTTATCCGTTGTCCGTTCGCGCAAAGCCATAAACAAAACGGCAGCCGCGGCCATACCTGTCCCTGCTGTTACAAAGTGAAGGAACATAAGAAAGAGCTGCGACAAATAACTAACTCCGGATTCACCAGAATAATGCTGCAAATTACAATTGACAACGAAGGAAATACTTGTATTAAATGCCAGATCAGCTGTTTGTCCGGGGTTTCCATCAGGATTCAGCGGCAGCCAACCTTGGTTCATTAGCACAAACATTCCCAAAACAAACCAGACCATATTGATGGTGATCATTGAAAACATATGCTGTTTCCAGTTCATTTCGGCATTTTCATTAATGCCGCTTATCTTGAAAAACAGTTTTTCAATAGGGTTAAAAACAGGATCGAAGGAGGTTTTTTCGCCTGCGTAAACTTTTGCGATGTATTTGCCGATCGGTATTGCGAAGACAACCGTCAGGACAAACATGGCAATGATTCCAAATAATTCAGTGTTCATTTTTTCTATTTTTTAATTCGATTTCGTTTTCCGGTTTTGGATCCGGTTAGAACTTTTCAGGTTTGATCAGCACATAACAGATATAACCAAACACACATATTGAGATAATGAAGAGCGCTGCCATGATTTATATATTTTCAAAGAAGTTGACAGTTTTGTAGAAAAGCGCGAAACATAAAATTCCGGCAGAAACTAAGAGGATTGTGATCATACTATTTAAATTTATTTGAGTGATTGAGTTTTGCTTTTATTAATACCAAACTTATTCCGCATTCCATGTTGTTAGCTTAACTAATTAAATATCAGATAAATAACAACATAAACACCAACCTGACCCCTGATAAAACCAACTCAAAATGATAGGATTTTATCAGAATGAAAGGTTTTAAATGAAGGAAGATTTCAAGCTTTTCCATGACTTAGAATGCGTTGATTTGTTTGATATATTCCTTCTTCAAGTTGTTGGGAAGAAGATTTTCCGTATTGAAATGTTTGAGTTCAAGCATTCCTGAAACGGAATAGAGATAGACATTGGAAATCGCAGTTTTTGTTTCTTTGTTTCCATGGATAAAAAGATTTTCTGCAATTGCGAAGCATTTTTTCGCGCGGGAGATATTACCTCTTGAAATCATGGTTTGGGTGAGGTCTGCAAATTTTTGCATCTGCTTGTAAATGCCTCTGGTTATTTTCCTTTTCATTGTTTTTTTGAATTAATATGAAAAGGTAGATACCAACAATGGTCCAGCATTTTACTTAAAAATTATTTTATTGATTATCAATTATTTGCAATAATATTTTTGTTAAAGAGTCTGATAATGGCGTATCATTTTGATATGATTTTATCAATTTGGAAAATGATTGACGGTAAAGACGGACCGTACCTACGGCAATCATGGAGATATGACAGATCCTTAAACCCCGGAATAAATTCCGGGGCTACGATGTAGGTCCGGGCCGCGCAGGCATGCCTGACGGCATTTTGTTAATGGATTATTTTGTTAAAAAAATGCCGTAGGCACGGCCGAAATTGTAGCGCAGGGTTTCAACCCTGGGCACGCGCGGTGGCGGCGAATGAACGGGGATGCCATTCGCCACGCATGATCGGGCAAAAAAAACCGCCAACAAAAATCCTAAGAATTTCGATTGGCGGAAATGAATTTTGAATCTAAAACTATCAGATATTCTTCTTCTTCAACTCTTTAACCGCAAAATCCGCAGCTCTTGCAGTAAGTGCCATATAAGTCAATGATGGATTCACGCAAGATGCAGAAGCCATTGCAGCACCATCTGTAACGAAAACATTTTTCACGGCGTGCATCTGGTTATTTCCATTCAAAACCGAGGTTTTAGGATCACGACCCATCCGAGCAGTTCCCATTTCATGGATAGCCATACCAAGATAAGATCCGTTGTCATATGTCTTCACATTTTTAACACCCGATTTTTCCAGCATTTCAGCTGCATCATGCATCATATCTTTACGCATTTTCAATTCATTTTCGCGCAAATCAGCATCAAAAACAACAGTAGGCATACCCCACTTGTCCTTTTTCTCCTTATTCAGGTACATGTAATTTTCGTGATAGGGCAACGTTTCACCAAAACCACCAAAACCCATTGTCCACTGACCAGGCGTAGTCAATTCTTCCTTGAAATCAGCACCGAAGGCAAGTTCAGCAACATTACGCTGCCATCCCTGACGGCCGCCTCCACCTTGATATCCGAATCCACGGATGTAATCACGCTTGTCATTACCAATATTCTGATAACGAGGAACATAAATCCCGTTAGCCCGACGGCCAAAATAATATTTATCCAAATCACCTTCCCAGACACCACTCGCCCCTGTACGAAAATGGTGATCCATCAGGTTGTGACCAAGCTCTCCGGAATCATTTCCCAATCCATTTGGAAAACGGTCAGATGTGGAATTCAAAAGAACCAGTGTGCTACCAATCGCACTGGCGCAGACGAAAATAATCTTGGCAAAATATTCACGCTCCTGCAAAGTAACAGAATCGATCACTTTTACTCCGGTAGCTTTTTGTTTCGCTTTATCGTAAACAATTTCTCTCACGACAGAATCCGGACGAAGCGTCAGAAGTCCCGTTTTTACAGCAGGTGGCAATGTACTGGATTGTGTGCTGAAATAAGCGCCATATGGACAACCATAAGAACAACGGTTACGATACTGACACGGAGAACGCCCACCTTCCAACTGGATTTTATCCGGCTGCGAAAGGTTTGCCACACGACCAATCGTCATCGTACGGCCCGGAAATTGTTTTTCCAGTCTTTTACGAACTTCTTTTTCAACATGATACATTTCCATAGGTGGCAAAAAGTCACTGTCCGGAAGTTGTGGTAAGCCCAGTTTTTCACCAGAGATGCCGACGTGTTTTTCAACGTAAGAATACCAAGGTGCTATATCTTTATAACGGATTGGCCAGTCAACGGCAATTCCGTCTTTCAAATTTGCTTCAAAATCAAGATCGCTCCAACGGTACGACTGGCGCCCCCACATGATCGATTTCCCTCCTACTATATTGGGTCTGAACCAGTCAAATCTTTTCTTTTCTTCATAAGGAGAATCCGAATCGTTCATCCAGTACTTTTCGGTCATCTCATTGTAAGGGTAATCTCTTGAAAGAAACGGATGTGTCTCCTTCTGCTTTACAGTCAGGCGACCATTGTACTGCATTTCCCAGGGAGCTTTCAACGCATTTTCGTAACCTGTAACGTGTTCCAGCGGCTTTCCCTTTTCAAGCATCAAAACCTTTAATCCCTTTTCAGTCAACTCCTTTGCTGCCCATCCGCCCGAAACGCCCGAACCGATTACGATAGCATCGTAAGTCATATCTTTTACTGCATCAACATTTAAATTCGCCATGGTGATAATACTTTTTAATAAATTTGGAAAGGTTAAGATCTTAAAGTGCCCAGGTTTTTTGTCCTTCTTTCATCGGATATGAGCCATCGAAACGTCCAGGAATTGGTAAATAATCCAACGCCTGGGTCGCTCCTATTTCAGATGTAAAATATGCGGTAACGGTAAGTCCCTTCATTTGCAAAAAGAAAGGCTTGTCTGCCGTTGTACTGCGTTTTACAATTTCATTTTTCTGAGTTGTATCCAACGCAGCAAATCCTTTTCCATAAAGATCATGACTGTCTTTATTTATCCTTTCTACACCAGCGTAAAATTTCTGCTGTTCGTCCTGAACGTAGCAATCCCGCATCACACGCGTGATAAATTTTTCAACTCCGGCAGCTTTGGCACCCGGCGTTTTTGTTGTTGGAATGATAACATCTGCGATTTCCGCAAGCAAAGCTTCCTGCTCGGCAGAAACTTCAAGAGAAGGCCCGAAATTCAGCTTTTCTCCCATTACACCAGCCATTAAAGGTGCAGAAATAACGCCTCCCATCAGAAGGGTTAATTTTTGAACGGCTTCTCTACGATTCATCTCAAAAGAAAATGGTTAATAATTGATCCAGGGTTTGTCATTGAAAGTCAAACGGATATCAAGTCCGTCGTCCTATAAGACAAATAACTTCGTAAGTTAATCAAATACAGGATTTAATTAAACTTTTTTACTAATGCTTTTCGCAATTTCTAAATATTTACTTCAACTAATTCCCGGTATATCTATATTTTTTCAATCTTCAAAAATTATTTCAGAAAATTGAGTTAATTAATTTGGTTGATATGTCTACCTATTTTACATTTGTGTCATGGATATAGAAATTAAAGAACTGAATAAAGCCAATTATGAGCGTTTGAGCCGGATGATGTTGTTCAACATTATTACTGTTTCGCACCTCGTTGGCCGGAATACCAACAAAGAGCTGGCCAAAATGGGCTACACTTTGCAGGTTGAACAGCTTCAGATATTATTCGTCGTTTACCTTCGCGAAGGGAATTCACCATCGCAGCAGGAAATCGCAAATTTCACGCAAAAGGACAAAGGAGGCATCCAGAGGTCAATCCAGACGCTTGCAAGAGACGGTTACGTAAGAATTGTAGGTGATTCCAGCGACCGCCGTAAAAACCTTATCGAGCTTACGCCGGCCGGTAAAATGGTAGCGACCAAAATGATGGAATCTATTGAAGATATCGACAGACGTATGACTGCCTCTATTAGTCAAGAAGAAATTGACTCATTGATCTCAATCGTCAGCAAAATTTCAAAAGTAATGAAAGAGTAAAAAAATTTGGATATATAGTTGATATATCCACAGTAGACACATCAACCTATTAGTATGAAAAAAAGAATTTTTTGTAAACTGTTTGTATTGCTTGTACTACCCTCATTGACACAAGCACAAACCGCCTGGTCCTTAAAAGATTGTATCGATTATGGCCTTAAACATTTCGGAACTGTCAGAATTGCGCAGTACCAAAAAGAAAATGCACGGCAACAGTCGCGTCAGGCTTTGTCCGGTTATCTGCCTCAGGTTTCGGGTACTGGTACATTTGATGATAACCTGAAATTGCAGACAACTGTTTTGCCTGCCGGAATTTTCGGACCTGAGCCTACGCGAATTGCACTTGGTTCGAAATACCAAACCAATTTTACAGCTTCTGCCGAGCAGGTAATTTTTGACCAGTCGCTATTAACCGGGATTAAAGCCAATAAACCGAATCAGGAACGTGCTGAACTAAACGAAAGACAAACGCAGGAGGAAATCATTTACCAGGTTTCCAAGAATTATTATCAGGTATTTGTTTCCCAGCAGCAGATTTCACTGTTACAGGATAACCTTGAAAGAACCCAGCAGGTACTCAATATCCTTAAATTACAGCGCGATAACGGGGTAATCCAACCTGTTGATTATGACCGTACAGATGTTAATTACAACAGTAATAAATCTCAGCTTTCACTGGCAAAAACCAATCTGACACTTGCCATGAACCGGTTGAAATATCAAATGGGACTTGACCAGGAGCAGGAATTATTGTTGAAGGATTCACTTTTGCTGACCCAGATTCCGACCGTTGCTGAGTCGCAGTTTGATGCCAAAAATCTCGCCAGCTTTCAGTTAAACGAAAATCAGCTAACGCTGAACCGCCTTGATCAAGAAAGAATCAAGGCCGGATATTTGCCAAGATTAAGTTTTAATGCGCGCTATGGTCAAATGGCGTTGACTAATGAATTTGGCAATTCTTTCAAAAACTTTATCGGATTTGGAACGATCGGATTAAAATTAAATATTCCAATTTTCGATGGTTTCAGCAGAAGTGCGCAAATTCAGCAAGCCAGAATAAAGGTCGTTACCCAGGAAGAACAGCAGAAAATGAATGTGCAATCTTACCGCCTTGCCTTCAATAATTCCCAATCGCAGATTCAGCAATCTCAAATTAATGTAGAAAATGACGACCGGAATGTAAAACTGGCACGGAAAGTATACGACATGACCACGCTTCAATATAAACAGGGAACTGCTCCGCTTACCGATCTTATCAACGCCGAAAATTCTTACCGTCAGGCCCAGACTGATTATGTGAATTCGCTGATCAATTTTTATCAGGCCAAGCTTGATCTGGAACAAGCCCAGGGCACGCTACTACCTTTCTTTAATCAACTTTGACATTACAAATAGTACAAGGCAATGAAAAAAACAACATTAATCGTAACACTAGCTGTATTAGCCATTGTAGTTTTAATTGGCGCACGGCTGGTTTCCAATAAGAAAACCATCGACGAAAAAAATAAACCGGTAAGCATTTCCAACGCCCCGATTCCGGTAACTGTTATTTCAGTAAGCGAAGATACTGTCAGCCAGATGCTGCTAAAAACCGGAAATCTGATTCCTTTTCGTGAAACCTCCATCATGGCAACAAGTCAGGGACAAGTTTTAAATGTGAATTTTGATCTCGGATCTCAGGTTTCAAAAGGTTCGACGCTGATTCAGATTGATAATAAGTTGAATCAATTGGCTTTGCAGGCTACGCAGCTGAATATTGACAAACTGAAAAAAGATGTTACGCGTTACAACACGCTTTACGCAGGAAATGCCACGACAGAATTACAGCTAAACCAGACAAAATACGATTATGAAAGTGCTGTAAATAAAGCGGAACAAATCACCAAGCAAATTCAGGACGCGACTGTAAAAGCGCCGATAAGCGGAAGGATTGTTAAAAAGGATATCGAGGTTGGTGAATTTGTAAATGCCGGTACTGTTTTGGGAACGATCCTGGATGTTTCCAGGCTGAAAGTTCAGGTTATGGTAAATGAAAAAGATGTTTACCAACTTCATGAGGGACAAAAAGTGAAAGTTAGTGCGGACGTACTTTCTGGTAAAATCTATCCGGGCCAAATTTCTTACATCGCGCCAAGAGGAAATGAAGAACATAGTTACCAGGTAGAAATTACTGTGGCAAATGCAGGACCACTCAAAGCCGGAACATTTGTGAATGTAGATTTTTCGCAAAAATCGCATGAAACATCTTTGCAGATTCCTCGAATTGCTTTGGTTGAAAGTATCAAAAATCCATATGTGTACGTGGTGAATAACAATGTGGCTCATCAGCGAAAAATCACAATCGGACGTGAACTGGGAGATCTTATCGAAGTACGTTACGGATTACAGCCCGGCGACCAGGTTGTTACAACGGGCCAGTTAAATCTTACAGACGGAAAACCCGTGCAGATCTCAAAATAGACCGGAAGTACATTTCGGAAATCTTTAAAACATACCATTATGTCTATAACCGAATTATCAGTTAAAAGACCGCTGCTCATTACCACTGTTTTCACCGTACTGATTCTTTTCGGTGTGATCAGTTACCAGCAGCTTTCATATAATCTTTTGCCAAAATTTGAGGCAAATGTGATCAGTGTTTCAACAACTTATCGTGGCGCTTCGGCAGATGAAGTTGAAACCAATGTTACGAAAAGAATTGAAGATGCATTGGCTTCCATCGAAGGACTAGACCGGATTAATTCCACTTCTCAGGAAGGTGCTTCTATTGTTGTGATTCAGTTGAAAAATGGTGTTGATGTGACGCTTGCACAACAGGATGCACAACGGAAAGTTGAACAAATTATCAATTTGCTGCCCGACGAAGCAGATCGTCCTACCATTAACAAATCTTCAACAGATGAACTTCCGGTTCTCCGGATGGGTGTGACGGCAAATATTTCACCAGCCAAACTTTACGATTTAATTGATGATGAACTAAAACCGCAGCTTTCAAACGCTGCCGGTGTAGGACGTATTGATTTAATCGGTGGAAATGAAAGAGAAATTCAGGTTAACGTTGATGCCCAGAAATTGAGAGCCTACAATCTTTCAATTGGTCAGGTTGCCAATGCAATCAATAATGCCAATACAAGTTATCCGGCCGGCCAGCTTGAAACGAGAGAATCACAATTATCAATTCGTTTTGACGCCTCGGTTGCTAACACAAATGCTTTCAGAAATCTGGTGATTTCCAGAACACAAGATGGCGGGGAAGTACAGCTGAAAGATGTTGCCGAGGTTGTTGATGCTACCACAAAACCAACAGCCATTAACCACATTAATGCAAGACCTTCCATTGGTTTGCAGGTTTTGAAACAATCGGATGCGAATGCTGTGGAGGTAAGCAAGCAGGTAAAAGCGAAAATTATTTCTCTTGAAAAACAGTATGCTTCAACCGGATTGAAATTCAATATTGCTGCGGATCAATCTACTTATACGCTGGCTTCTGCAAATGCGGTTGTGGAAGATTTATTTCTTGCGGTTGCGATTGTTTCGGTTGTGATGCTTTTGTTTTTGCACAGTTTCCGCTCGTCGCTTTTCGTATTGGTTGCGCTTCCGTCATCCATTATTCCTACGTTTATTTTGATGTATCTGTTAGGGTTTTCCTTGAATCTGATGACGCTGATGGCACTTTCGCTGGTTGTAGGTATTTTGGTGGATGACTCGATTGTGGTTTTGGAAAATATCAACCGACATCTTGAAATGGGAAAAAGCCGCTGGCAGGCAGCTCTTGACGGTCGTAGCGAAATCGGTTTTACCGCCCTTGCCATTACACTGGTGGATGTTGTGGTTTTTGTTCCCCTGGCCATGACGGGTGGATTGATCGGTAATATTCTTCGTGAGTTTTCTCTGGTAGTCGTTTTCTCTACTTTGATGAGTTTGTTTGTTTCATTTACACTGACGCCGCTTCTGGTTTCACGTTTTGGAAAACTGGAAGTGTTGAGCAAAACTTCTCTTTGGGGTAGACTGAATATTGGTTTTGAAAATCTTCTGACGCGTTTACAAAATGCTTATGGACGGATTCTCTTAAAGGTTTTGAGCCATAAAAGATATGTATTTCTGGGCGTGCTTGCTCTGCTAATCGGTGCTGTTGCATTGGTTCCGACAGGGTTCATCGGAGCAGCTTTTATGCCGGCAACGGATCAGGGAGAATTTACAGTTCAAATTGAACTTGCCCCAACCGCTTCAATTTATGAAAGCAATAAAGTAACGCAAATTGCTGAGCAAATGCTGTTAAAACATCCGGAAGTAACGAACGTTTTCAGCAATATCGGGTATAGCAGCAATAACCTGACATCTTCGTCTAACAGCAATCTGTCAACTTTAAATGTCAAGCTGATTGATAAAAAAGATAGAATTGTTTCTACCGAAGGTTTCAGCGTTCTCGTAAAAGAAGAGATCGCAAAAATCCCGGGCACCAAAGTAACGGTAAGCCCTGTGGGTCTGGTAGGAACGTCAGAGGCGCCTATCCAGATTGCTGTAAAAGGAACAAATCTTGAATCTATCAGAAAAGCTTCTGCGATGGTAAAACAAGTAGCGGAATCCATTCCCGGAACACAGGATGTAAAATATTCTGTGCAGGATCCCAAGCCTGAGGTCAAAGTGATTCTGGATCGTGACCGGATGGCGCAGCTTGGTATCAATGCAGTGGAAGTGGGAGTTGCACTGCAAAACGGTTTCCGTGGTGATGACCGTTCAAAATTCAAACAAAATGGAAAAGAGTATGACATTCTGGTGAGTCTGGACCAGTTTGACCGGACGAACGCTTCGGATATTCGTCAATTACTTTTTGTCAATAATCAGGGACAATCCTTTCAATTATCCCAATTTGCCACAGTTGACGAGCAAATTGGTGAAAGCGTATTGCAGCGAATTGACAGACTTTCTTCTATTTCTGTCAACGCGCAGGTAGTTGGACGTCCAGTGGGAACTGTGGGTGCTGATATTCAGGCCAAAGTAGCAAATCTGAAACTACCCGAAGGAATCACAATCCAATATCTTGGTCAGCTTCAACAGCAGGGAGATGCATTCGGAAGTCTTGGGCTGGCGCTTGTTATCGCAATTTTGCTGGTTTACTTTATCATGGTTGGACTTTACGAAAGTGTCGTTTATCCCTTTGTAGTACTCTTTTCAATTCCGGTAGCCTTGATTGGAGCACTTTTGGCTCTGGCATTAACCATGGAAAGTTTGACCGTTTTCGCAATTGTCGGGATGATTATGCTTTTGGGTCTGGTTGCGAAGAATGCAATTTTGATTGTCGATTTTACGAATCATTTGAAAGAACAGGGACATGATGTTGTCGATGCTTTGGTTGAAGCCGGAAAAGAACGTCTTCGTCCGATTTTAATGACAACACTTGCAATGGTTTTCGGTATGCTTCCTATTGCCCTTGCAAGTGGAGCGGGCGCAGAAACCAAAAATGGTATGGCCTGGGTAATTATTGGCGGATTGTCAAGTTCCCTGATTTTGACTTTGCTTCTGGTGCCTTCGGCTTATCTTGTTGTGGATAGAATTAAGGCACGTTTTGAGAAGAAGAAACCGGAAGTTGTCCTGCCTCATCAAGTGAGTGTCGGATAAAATATTTCACGTAAAGGTGAAATGGTAAAAACGCAAAGACCGCAGAGTTAAACTTTGCGGTCTTTGCGTTTTTTTCTTACTGCTTGGCGTGAAACCTTTTTTTTACTTTAATTCTCCTTTTTCAGCTTCCTTCTTCATATCCTGATCCGCATAAATCGCAATTTCAACCCGGCGGTTTTTTATACGATTTGCTTCACTATCGTTTGGAAATTTAGGTTGAGATTCACCATACCATTTTGTTTTTAACCTGGATGATGGAATATTTTCTGATTCAAGATAAGAAGAAACAGCTTCGGCGCGGCGCTCAGATAATTTCATATTCAAATCGTCAGAGCCGGTATCATCTGTGTGACCTTCCAGTAGAATCTGTGTGTCGTCATATTTGGCCAGAATGCCGCCTACTTTTTTCAGTTCAACCTTGGCATCTTCACTTAAATCCGCAGAATTAATTTTAAAAAGCAAACCTGAATTAAATGTTAAATTAATTCCCTCTCCCACTCTTTCGACAGTTGCATCCGGAATGGCTTGTTTCAGTTCTTCTGCCTGTTTGTCCATATGTTTACCAATGAAATAACCAGCAGAACCGCCCACCGCGGCACCGATCAGTGCACCGATAACACTATTTTTTCCGGTAAGTCCACCAATGGCAGCTCCGGCGGCGGCACCTCCGGCGGCACCAATTCCTGTACCTTTCTGCGTGTTGTTCAGGCTTTTACAGCCAAGTGCAAATACTAACAATAAAATTACAATGCTATTTCTTTTCACAATTTTGATTTTTAGTTGATGATTTAATTATTCACAGATTGAAGCAGACAACAAGTCCAGTTGCAGGTTTCGCAAACCCATATCCAGCGCTTTTTTCATATCTGCACACAAAGTGCTTTTTTCCTGTTTTGTCATTCGTTTTGATAACTCATTGATATCAGTCGTTACATATTTTTGCTGCAATTGTTTCAATCGGGCCTCTGTTCTGATCTGGTAAATTTCAAGATCATTTTTGCCCAGATCCAGCACTTTGTCATAAGCAGCAAAGGCGTCATCGTAGTTATTGATTTTGATCATCATATCACCTTTTTGAACAAAAAAAGCAGGGTTTGTCGGATCCAGCTCAATTGCTTTGGTCAGGTTGGTATCCGCCTCAGCCAATTTATTCAGCTGAAAATCAAGATGCGAAAGCTGAGCAAACATGGTTGCTCTGGCTTTTATGTTTTTATTCTTTTTAGTAAGATCCGTGATTTTAACAATATCTGCCTTGGCATCTTCTGTCCTACCCACATTATTCAATGCATAACTTCTTGCATAGTACGCCATTACATTTGTTTGCTTGCTGACTTTAATCGCACTTTCTGCCGCTGTAATGGCTTCATTATATTGCTTCAATCCATTAAATGCAATTGCTTTCCCGACATTCCCTTCTTCTTTGGCATCCTTGGCCGAGCAATCTTTGAGCACTTTGCTGAAAGTATTTAAAGCCTCCTGATATTGTCCCTGGTCATTTTGCTGGTTGCCAGCCTGAACCTGTTTGTAACATTTGTTTGACATGGTAATCAACTGCTGCGCCTTCAATGAAAAAGGAGATAATAGCGCAACGAAAACAAACGATTTGATTTTTGTTGTCATAAAGATGAAGTGAGCTGATTATTAGATTTTCCGATTTTTAATGATCAGAGTTATTTCTTTTTAGTCATTGACTTAAAATACAGTGCCTGCACCGGTAATCACCGGAAAATCCTATGTGTAATCTTATAACAGATCTTGCAGAATTTCCCGGATATGTTCTACACTTTTGAATTTTTCGCTTTCAACTGTATTCTCTATCTGCTCATGCGCCCAGGTAATATGATACGGAACATGTACCGCATATCCACCAATATTTAATACCGGAAGAATATCTGATTTAAGTGAATTTCCAATCATCAACAGATTTTCCGGCATGATATCCAGATGTTTAATCAGTTTCAGATAATTCGCATCATCTTTCTCTGACATAATTTCTATGTGATGAAAATAATGGCTCAATCCGGACTTTTTCAATTTTCTTTCCTGATCCAGAAGATCGCCTTTGGTAGCAACAACCAGCTTATACTTTCCCTTCAAAGATTCCAAAACCTCCTCTACGCCTTCCAGAATATCAATCGGTTCATTGAGCAGGTTTTTACCCAAATCAAGGATTTTTTCTATATGTTCAAGACTGATCGTTTTGTCCGAAATCTTCAATGCGGTCTCAATCATGGACAGCATAAAGCCCTTTACTCCGTAGCCGTAAAGAGGCAGATTGTCGATTTCGGTTTTAAACAGTTCGCGTTCCAATGCGTGGCGCTCCAGATATTCGCTTAACAATTCGCAAAACTGCTCTTCTGTTTTTCTAAAATAAGGCTCATTTACCCACAACGTATCGTCGGCGTCGAAGGCTATAACTTTTATATCCATGGATTCATATTTTGATCGAAGGCAAAAGTAGGAATTTGAGCTTGATTGAAATAAAATAAAAACATCAAAATGTTATTATAACGAACGCAGCAAAGTTATTTAATTGAAAAGAGCCACCATGAGCTAATATCATACCATCCAATTTCTCCCTTTTTAAATTACTTAATTTCGACTTTACTAATTTCGTTGCCCATACTGAGATGCCATTTATCCCCAGTTCCGCTTTAAGTATTCTTCAAAGTTGTAATTAATTCTCAAAGCGTTAGCATATCTACTGGTTGACGAATTGGCATGAATTTAAGATATCAAGGTTTGGATTTGAAAAAGTCACTTCATCAACAAACTCTAAATCATGAACTTAAATCAAAAAACACCTCGTCGCGTTTTCTTTAAAAAATCACTTCGGGATACATTGGCCATCAGTGCAGGTATGTCGCTCGTTGCAACCATGTTACCATCTTTTACTGCGGAAGCGATGGAAGTTGCTTTTATGGATGCGCCAACGGCTGCAACAGACAAAGAATTTAGAATGAAAGTTTTTGGACCGGCAACCCTTTCCCTGCAAACAAGCCAAATGGCAGTTTCAAAATGCACTCAGAAAAATGCCAAAGAATTTGCTGGTTTTGAATTGGAAGAAGCCAAATCGGTAACTGCGGTACTAAAAGATCTGGCAACGCCAATGCCTGCTATGGACGACAAAGCAAAAGGAACGCTTGAAAAACTTAAAATGGCAAAAAAAGGTGCAGAATTTGATAAGGCATATATCGAGGCGCAATATGAGAATCACGTATTTTTGAGAGATCTGGCTGCTAATTATTTAACACATGCAGCAGGAAAAACGGATCCGGCAGAAAGTCAGGGCAGACACTTGGCCACTTTGGCTCACGCTACATTTTCTGAGCATGTTATGATTACAAAAAGAATCTTAGGTGAATTAGGCGCCTGATCTTATAGGAATTAATGTTGAAGCAGGTAATTTCTCTTAATTGGGGAAGGTACCTGCTTTTTCATTTTAAAGTCGCAGCTGATAATATTTCGGTAAACAAGCATAGATTATGTAAACTTCTTACTTTATAGAACAGGCGCAAAATGCGTAGTTATCATGTATCCATGACCACAATTTCTATGAAAAAAGTATTTCACATTCTTATAATTTTTCTCACATTAACAGCTTCTTACGCACAAAAAGGCGCTAAACTTATTGTTAGAGGGGACGATATGGGATATTCTCACTCTGGAAATCTTGCTCTGATCAAATGTTACAAAGAAGGAATTCAAACTTCAATTGAAATTATTGTTCCGTCACCCTGGTTTCCGGAAGCTGTGAAAATGCTGAAAGAAAATCCTGGTGCCGATGTGGGTATTCATCTGGCGATTACCAGCGAATGGGATAATATAAAATGGCGACCATTAACGGATTGTGCGAGTTTAAAAGACGAAGACGGGTATTTTTTTCCTATGATTTATCCAAACAAAAATTATCAGGGGCGTGCCATCATGGAAAATAAATGGCAATTGGCTGATATTGAAAAGGAATTCAGAGCGCAGATTGAAATGGCTTTGAAGAAACTGCCGCGAATCAGCCATTTGTCATCGCATATGGGCTGCACCGGTATCAGCGAAGAAGTAAAAACGCTGACAAAAAGACTGGCCAAAGAATATAAAATTCCTGTTGATCCCGAGCCGAAGATTGATAAATATGTGGGCTACGAAGGAGCCCATAAAACTTCGGAAGAAAAAATAAACAGCTTCATTGCCATGCTTGGCAAACTGGAATCAGGAAAAACCTATCTTTTCCTGGATCATCCCGGATTGAACGATGCAGAACTTAAAGCCGTATCACATATTGGTTATGAAAATGTGGCGGAAGACAGGCAAGGCGTAACAGATCTTTTTACGAGTGAAAAAGTGAAAGCTGCTATTAAGGAAAAAGGCATCCAGCTGATTGGCTATAAAGATCTTGTTATAAAAAATTAGAATTGTTAGAACAACCTGCTATTACCACTTAATAAATAACTGACAATTAGAGGTTTAAAATTATTTTAGCGAGGATATTTTAGCTTGATTAACTGCTAACTTTATGCAGTTAATCAACTAACCTAGCAAAAATATGAGAATACTATGCAAATTGTTTCCGGTATTTGGATTGCTCGCACTACTCTCATCCTGCGTCGATCACAACATTGAAAATCAGATTTCCCAAACCAGCCTGACCATTAGCCCGGCACAGGAAATTACTTTTAACAGCAGCCCGGCTTACGGAGCTGCGGATGTATCCTACAACAAAAACACTCATATACTTTCCTTTAACATCTCCTGGAACAATTTGACTGATGTTCCAACAGGCGCGCATATTCATGGAACAGGCCCAAGAGGGCTTAACGCACCGATTATTTTTGACTTCGCTAATGCCATCACTAAAACAACCTCTGGAAATTACAGCCAGTCTGTTTTGGTAGACGGTACAACTTTAAAAGAAGAAGATCTGCTGAACGGGCTGTATTATTTCAATTTTCATACGTCTAATAATCCTAGTGGAGAAATGCGTGGACAGATTGAATTTTACGATCAAAGTAATGTTGTCAGTAAGAAGGGAATTGTTTTAAGCGGTGCGAATGAGGTTCCTGTCAACGCCAGCACTGCTACTGGAACGGTTGATTATTCCTATAATAAAACGACAAAATTGTTTAGTTTTTTCCTTACCTGGAATAACCTGTCCGAAATCATTACCGGCTCGCATATTCACGGTATTGCACCCAAAGGAACCAATGCGACGGTGATTTTTGATTTTTTTCCAAAAATTCAAAAAGCTAAATCAGGATCGTTTTCCAACTCGTTCCTGGTTGATGGAACTGCAATTAATGAAACTGATCTTTTGGCAGGGAAATATTATTTTAATATTCATAGTGCAGCTCTTCCTGCGGGGGAAATCAGGGCTCAAATTGAATTTTGAGATTAGCGAATGTTTCTGCTGGAATTGATGAGCTGTTTAATTTTAATACTTTGTTCTTGATTTCAGCATCTTTAAGTAAACGACTTTTAATACCCGTCGGACGGAGGGAAAAGCCGTCCGACGGGTGAATCGATCCAACGCTTTTCATAATTGAGACCGGTGATTCTTTTTGATGGCTTTTCGGCATTTGATAAAGAAAAGGAAGTTAATACCATCATCATACTTGCAACGGGCGACCCGTCCGACGGCTTTTTCGCCGTCGGACGGGTACTAAAAACTAATTCCGAGCAATAAATCTTACTTACTTCATCAACTTCCTAACCAGAAATTCAGCAATCGCCTGATCAACTTTAACCTGATTAGAAAACTTCATCCAGTGATGTGTATCATCCGGTATGATCAGTTGTTCAAACGGAATATTTCTTTGTTCCAGTCTTCTTGCCAGATCAACGCTTTGAGAGAAATAAACATTGCGGTCATCATCGCCATGAATAAATAAAACCGGCGACATCCAGGTATTGACATAGGCTATCGGTGATGATTTATAAACCACTTTGGCCGCCAGCGCAGCATCCGGCGCCGATTTACTACCTTCATTGACAAATGCCCAGTCATGCACGCCATGCACATCCACACCTGCGGCAAACAATTTTGAATCTTTTCCCAAAGCCATTGCAGTAAGATATCCGCCATAAGAACCGCCATAGATACCAATCTTTTTCTTGTCGACATCCGGGCGGGCTGCCAGCCACTCTCCGGCTGCCTTTACGTCAAGATATTCAGAGCCGCCATTGCTTCCCGCATTAGCCGGTTTATGGAATTCAAAACCATAACCAATTCCTAATCTGTAATTTACGGCTAAGACCAAAAATCCCTGACTTGCCAGATATTGGTTAATTGCATAGGTATTGGCATAATAATCACCATAATGCCAGCCCAATAGCATCTGTCTTGGCGGTCCTCCATGTACGAAAACAACAGCAGGTTTTTTAGATTTTACTGCGTCCGCGGCTGGTTCGAATAACTGTGCGTACACCAAAGTTCCGTCAGATGCCTTGAATGTTACTTGCTTGGGAGTTACCAATTTGCCTGTTGGAAAACTGGCAGGCAATAAAGAATTATCAAGAATTCTGATTTTTTGATTTGCATTGAATGACATTACGGCCAGCTGGGGAGGAAGAATTGCCGACGAACTGATCATGGCAACATTTGCACCATCGCCCGTCACAACCGGAAAAGCTTCTACGCCTGTTCCGGGCGTTAAAACTTCCATTTTTGACATATCAACCGGCACTCTCACGATGTGTCTCCGGTCAAGGTCTAAAACATCAGGACCCGTGTTTGCTGCAAAAATCAGCCATTTTCCATCATGGCTCATTTCAATATATTCACACATAAAATTACCCGGCGTCAATAGCAAAGGTTCTCCCCCTTCGGGTTTTATTGAATATAAATGAGGCCATCCGTCGTGATAGGACGAAAATGTAATTCTGCCGGCAGACGACCACATCAAATTAGCACCACCATCGGTTGTAGGGTAAGAGCCGCTCAAAGTTTTAGGAGCCGACCAGATTTTCTGCACCGTAGAAGTTGCAATATCGCCTACCAAAATATTCCATGCGTTATGCTTTCTTGGCAAAATGGAATCTGGTAATCCGCCGCTTGCCGGTCTTCTGATAAAAGTAATTTTCTTTCCATCAGGAGACCACTTCGGCATATCATCTTTCGCGAAAGAAGGAGATATCCACTTGATCGTTTTTTCTTTATCAGCAAAAATTCCAATAAAGGAATGATCGCCACGGGAAGAAACAAAGGCCAATCCTGAGCCATCCGGTGCCCATTGAACCGAACTATTTGTTCCTTTACTTTCAAACAATATTTTCGCAGCAGGAGAACCATCTGGACTTACCTGCCAAATCTGACCACCTTTTATAAATGCGATCCGGTCACTTTTTGGTGAAATAACCGGATAGTCACCTTCTGTTAATGTTTTCGCTTCGCCACCGGCAAAAGGAACGCTGAAAATTTCCACTATGGGCATCGCAATCAATGACGACGGATTGACCGTTAGACTATTATCATGATTACCGCTATGCTCGCCGCCTTTGACAAATACAACCCATTTCCCATCGGCAGAAATGGAAATGCTTGAAAGCTGCTGCCCGTTATCTTCGTCAAAGGAAGTCAGTTTCCTGGGTTTGAAATCAGGCCCCTGAGCCACGTAAATATTTCGTTTTCCCTGGTCATTATACGTCCAGGCGATTTTGGAGCCGGAAGCACAGGAAGTTAATTCTGAAGCCAGCGGATAACTGATAATGTCTTCCATTTTAAAACTTTGCGCACTGGAAAACGACCCGCTTGAAAATATCAGAAGTAAGAAAAGGAGTGATTTTAACATTTTAAAAGATTTCATTTGTTGAGATTGAAAATTACATACTGCTTTTTTTGAATTCCATTCCGTCAAAAATCAGCGTATCTGCCTTTCCAATGTTATTTAAAGTAAACCGCGCTATAACCTTTCCAAACCATGCTTTATCAAAGGTTGCGGAAAAAGTGTCGTAATGAAAATGGGATAAATTTGCTTTCAAAACATTATTTACGTTGAGCGACAACTTATCTCCACTTACCAGAACTTCGGCTTCTCCATATAAGGGACTGGTGTATTTTCCTTTATACTGGTCCAAAGGCAAAGATGGAGAAGTATTTAAAACACGTTTTGCGTCAAAATCCAGTTTACGTTTTTTCCCTTTTTCAGCAAGATTGGTATACAAAGCCTTAAATTCCGTATTCCAGTCACGCGTTTCTCCCAGTGCAAACCAGTCGAGTGTTTTATACATCAAAACATGACGAACTTCTGCGTGATCATAATTTCCAAAAATATAAACACCCAGTTTTTCATCCGGTAATTGCGCTGTGATCGCTGTTAATCCGGACAAACTTCCGGTATGAAAATTGACTTTTTTCCCTTTGTAATCATGCTGATACCAGCCTAACCCATACGTGCGCCAGTTTGGTTTAATCAAACTCATCGTTGGATATTCTTCTTCCGGAAAGAAAGCCTGAGGCTTGAAAATTTCTGTCCAGGTTTCAGGTTTAAGTAATCGTCCGCCAGCAAATTTGCTGCTATCGAGCATACAAATTACCCATTTGCTCATATCATCCGCGGAAGACCAGACAGCTCCCGCAGAACCGATCTCACTATCCGGTCCGTATTCAATCACCTGAATGGTATCATTTACTTTAAAATGTGGTTTTGTCACATTTTCCGATTTGATCAATTTACGTTTAGGAGCGGTTTGTGTCATGCCAAGTTTGTCAAAAATTCTTTCCTGCATCACCTCCGACCAAAGTTTCCCGGTTACTCTTTCTATAATCCGACCTGCGGCTGAATACATAATATTCTGATATTCAAAGCCGCCCCGGAAAGGATATTGCGGTTTTACCAGCGCCATCCTTTTGAGCATTTCATTGACAGGAATATTCATCACTCCGGTAAAAAAATCGGTTCCGGGAATTCCGGTATTGTGCGTCAGCAGATCACGGACGGTTAGCGCGCGTGTTACATAAGGATCGTACATTTGAAGTTCCGGCAGATATTGCGACGCGGGATCATCCCATTTTACTTTTCCCTCATCCACAAGCATACCCATCAGCGCGACTGTCATCGCTTTGGTCGTGGAAGCGCATGCAAAAAGTGTTTGTGTATCAACAAGTTGCGGCTTACCAAGTTCTCTTACACCATATCCTTTTTTGAAAATAACCTGATTATCTTTTACTACTGTAATGGAAAGTCCGGGCACATCCCACTCTTTTCTGACCTTGTCCACATAATTGTCAAACTCCTTGATCTGAGCCGGTGTAATCTTCTTCTGAGCATAACTGGTACCCGCGACAAGTGTAAAAATGCAAAATAGCAAACGTTTCATACTAGCGGGAAGATGTGGTTAGAGCAGGAGAATTGAATAAAAAATAATCATAAATACTGCGGGAAATATGTGCGATGGTCTGCTCTCTTTCAGGAAGTTCAGCACCGGATTCGGCGACAAAAATGGCAATGGCAACATGACCGGCTCCATCAGGAAGTGTAATTATCCCAACGTCATCCGTAGCACTTGCATTAAGCGAACCAGTTTTATGCGCAATCACAGTTCCTGCCGGAAGGTAACCTTTCAGACGGGCTACTCCTCCCCTGCATCTTTCCATTACAGCCAGCAAAAGGTCGCGGCTTTCGGGTTTCAGTGCCTTTGCTGTATAAATCTGGGTCAGTAAATTAACCATGGCTTCCGGAGAAGAAGTATCGCGGGGATCTTTTTGTAGTCTTAATTCCGCGGCATCCCTTGATTCGCGGGTAGTATTACTCCACAATTTGTCGTAAAAACCAAGTTTCCATTGATCTTCCGGTGGCAGTGTAATTCCTTCTTCATCAGCGATTAACTGAATAATCGTTCTATCAATCGACATTCCCTTAATACCCAGTGCATTTACTCTTTCCTGCACCGCCTTTGTTCCTCCAACCAAACGAAGCAGAATATCAGTTGCCGAGTTATCGCTGATTACCATCATCAGTTCCAGCAGATTCTGAACAGAAAGCTGAACACCGGGTTTGTTAAAAAGCACATCAAGCGTACCGCTTCCGGGATGCAGATCAGATGGCTGAAGATCAACCATCGTCATCAGTGAAAGTTCTCCTTTTTCAATTTTGGTAAAAAGCTGAACGGCAATGGCAACCTTGATGGTACTGGCCATTGGAAACAATTCTTTCAGATTTAGGCTGATGTGCTTACCGGTTTCCAGATGAACTGCGGAAACTCCCACTTTCCCTTTTGCCAGTTTTGCAATGCGTTCAAGCTCATGATCCAGCCTTAAATTCGTTACATTGGATAAGGCTGGTACCGGTTGTATTGTTTGCGCGATTACCTCGGATTGATATGCCAGCAATGTACAAACGAAAGAAATTTTTAGGGTTTTTAATAAGGTTCTCCCGATCATAACACAGCCATTTGTTCAGTTTTAATTGCGGCCAGCGCCTGTTCCAAATCATTGATCAAATCTTCAACATTTTCAATACCGACAGAATAGCGTATTAAACTTTCAGGAATTCCCAGTAAGGCGCGTTGTTCTTCTGTTAATTCCACATGACTCGTAGTTCTCGGCGGTCCTGCCAAGGTGCTAACAGAGCCCAGACTTGCCGCCAAATGAACCAGTTTCAATTTTGGTAAAAATGCTTTTACAGTATCATAATTTCCTTTCAAGGCAAAACTCATCACACCACCAAAACCCGACATCTGAGATTTTGCAATTTCATGGCCGGGGTGCGTTTCCAGTCCTGGATAAAATACTTCCTCAACCGCGTCATGGGCTTTCAAATATCTTGCAATCTTCAACGCAGATGCGTTCTGTCGTTCAATTCTTAGTTCCAGGGTTTTCATTCCCCGGGCAATCATATAGGCCGGATCAGCCTGCAAACTGGCACCATTTATTTCTCTGAAAGAAAACACCTTTTTTACCAGTTCAGCCTTTCCACACAAAACGCCGCCCATGGCATCCGAATGTCCGCAAAGAAATTTGGTAGCACTATGAAGAACCAGATCAGCACCCAGCAAAAGCGGATTTTGATTGATCGGTGTAGCAAAGGTATTATCAACTACGACGATAGCACCAACTTTATGAGCAGCTGCGGACAATCTTTTCAGATCAACAACTTTAAGTGTCGGATTAGTTGGCGTTTCCAGATAAACCAGATCGCAGCCTTTTGCTATTTCAGCCTCAATTTCTTCATGATTAATTGTTTCACAAAGCGTTACGTTAATACCATATGCCGGCAAAAAATCTAAAAAAAGACGGCTTGCACCGCCATAAGTATCTTTTAGAGAGACGACTCTTTTTCCCGGACCAAGCAGTGAAAATAAAGTATTGCTGATCGCTCCCATACCTGTTGCAAAGGAGGTTGCCGCTTCGGCGCTTTCCAAAACCCGGATTTTTTCTTCCAGTACATGCACCGTAGGATTGGTATTTCGGCTGTAAATATGACCTTCCGTTTTTCCGGTAGCCACGGCGTGCCACTCGTCAAGATCATGGTAAGCAAACGCTACACTATTAAAAATCGGGGAGGTTACGGCACCGTTTGGAAAATGCTCCGTTTCTCCGCCCCACACAGAATTTGTCCCTTTTCGGGCATCAGATTGGCTCATTAAAAAAATTAGTTAAGCGTTGTCAGGCAATAATTATAATATTAATTTTATACTTGAATTTTTCGAAATATCCGATTTTAATTTTGTTATTATCTCAAAATCCAATCAATTGTAATTTAGCAAGTTCCTTTTCCAAAAACAATTCAGTGTCTCAAATAGTAGGTTATCTCTACGATTTCCCTTTAAAAATCATAAAAAGCCAAAAAACGCCCATCGGTCAAAATGTGATATCCATCCAGTGAATTGCTGCATTGGTCACATTTTATTTCCGTTAAACCCGTTTCTGTCGCACCTTTGATTTGTTAAAAACTTATCACATGAACATGTCTAAATTTCTCCTGACTATTATTATTCTTCTGGCCGCTCTTGCTTCGCCTTCCTTTGCCCAGTTTCCTACGGGTGGCGCAGCAGCACCCAAACCACTTCCAGGTACTGCGGGCGACCAGACTCCAAAAGGATCTGCCAAATTAAGCGGTACAATTCTGGATTCTGCTTCTGCCAAAGGAGTTGAATTTGCCAGTATCGCCCTTTACAACAAAGCTACCGGGCAAGCCATCGACGGAACTGTTGCTGACGAAAAAGGTAAATTTTCCTTAACCAAAATCGTTAACGGCGATTTCAAAATCCTGATTTCTTTCATCGGTTATGGAAACAAAACCATTGACAATATTAAACTTGCCAAAGGACAGGAACTGGATCTTGGTACAATAAAACTTGCCTCCAACACCAAAACGCTGGAAGAAGTTACCGTTACCGGACAAGCCGCTTTAATCGAAGAAAAAGTGGACAGACTGGTTTATAACGCAGAAAAAGATATTGCTGCCAAAGGTGGTGATGCGACAGATATATTGCGTAAAGTACCTCTTCTGACAGTTGACCTTGATGGAAACGTTTCTCTCCGCGGAAGCCAGAACATCAGGGTTCTTATTAACAACAAACCAAGTACGATCATTGCCAGCAGCGTTGCGGATGCATTAAAGCAAATTCCGGCGGATCAGATCAAAACGGTGGAAGTTATTACAAGCCCATCGTCGAAATATGATGCCGAAGGTTCGGGTGGTATCATCAACATCATTACCAAAAAGAACAGTTTGCAGGGATTAAACCTGAATGTTGATTCAGGCGTTGGTAACCGTGGATCGATGCTTTCTTTGAACGGAAGTTACCGTAAAGGAAAAGCAGGTTTCAGCCTCGGAGGTTTTGGTCGTGGAAATTATAATACGAAAACGACAACATCGCTTTATCAGACAAGCATTGTTGACGATGTTACAACGATAACAGATCAAAAAGGTTCAGGATCAAGCAAAGGACTATTTGGCCAATATAATTTAGGATTTGATTATGACCTTGCTAAAAACCAAAGTATTACAGCCGGTGTGCGTTATGGCGTAAGAAATATGTTAAGCCAGCAGGATCTGATTACAAATCTTATCAAAACCGGAAGCCCGACTTCAACATCAGGCAGAAACGTTGATACCAAAAACCTTTCCGGAACAGTTGATGCAAATATTGATTATCTGCACACTTTCAAACCACAGCAGGAATGGAGCGTTTCGACACTTTACAGTCGCAATAATCTGACTAACAATTTTGATGCGGATATTTTGAACGGCAACAGCGAAGTCGCAAGTCGCCAGCGCAACCTGAACAAGAGCATCAACGAAGAATTTACTTTGCAAACGGATTATCAGACGCCAATCAAGAAAAACCAGTTGCTTGAATTTGGTGGAAAAGGGATTTTCAGAAAAGTAACGAGTGGTTATAGTTATCTGCTTGCATCGCCAACCGGTGAATATGAAACTGACAAGGATCAGCCAGCCGGAGATCTTTTATATCACCAAAACATTGCCGCAGGATATTCTTCCTATACTTATACTACCAAAAAGCGCTACACTTTCAAAGGAGGTCTTCGTTATGAGCATACTTTTATTGATGCCAGTACGAAAGATGGCGGATCGCTTGGTGTAGGAAATTATGGTGTGTTGGTTCCAAGTGTTAATGCTTCGAAAACAATTAAAGGGGCAACATTGAAACTGGGTTATAACCGTCGTATCCAGCGTCCGGGATTACAACAATTAAATCCTAACTACAATGCTTCCAACCCGCAGAACATTACGATAGGAAACCCGAAACTGCGTCCGGAACTTACCAATAACTTTGAGGTTGGAGTAAGTAAAAACATCAAAAAGACCTTCGTAAATGCGACATTTTTTGGCCGGATTACCAACAATGCAATTTCTCAGGTTCGCCAGCCGTCGGATTCTATTTCGGGTGCTGTGGTTACAACTTATGAAAATGTTGGAAAGCAGCATGCTTACGGGGTCAACCTTTTTGCAAATTTGGCGGCGACAACAAAAATAAACGTCGGACTTTTCACGAACGCATTTTACTCCACACTGACCGGTCAAACGGCCGGAAGAGATGGCCTTTCGCGGGAAATTTCTAACTCAGGTATGAATATCAGCGGCGGTATTTTCTCTCAGGCAACTTTCAAAAATGGCTGGGGAGCCCAGGCTTTTGGTTTTATGCAGGGAAATACGATCCAGTTGCAAGGAAAACAAGGTGGTTTTGGATTTTACACGGTGGGTGTGAAAAAGGATTTCAAAAACAAAAAAGGAAGTTTGGGACTTGCTGCTGAAAATTTCCTGGCCAAAAGATACACGATCCATACCGAACTTAACTCTGATCTGTTCAACCAGGTCAATGACGTGCATCTTTACAACCGTGGTATCCGCCTGACTTTCAGTTACAAAATTGGTAAAATGACCATGGACGCACCGAAGAGAAAAGCGAAATCTGTAAATAATGATGACGTAAAAAGTGAAGGCGGCGGACAAACGCAATCTGGCGGAGGTGCACCAGGCGGTGGCACACCGAAATAATCTTATAACTTTGGAACCCAATTAACAAACTAATCTATACTTAAATCAACTTCACAATGAAAACAAACAGACTTTTTGTAGCGGTTGTTGCTGCTTTGATCTCTGCAAATTCCTTTGGCCAGACGGTAGATGAAATCGTCGACAAACATGTTTCTGCCCTCGGCGGACTGGACAAAATCAAAGCGGTTAATAACGTAATCACCGAGCGTTCGCTTTCGGTGCAGGGAATGGAAATTCCTAGTAAAACAACGATTGTAGTTGGAAAATCCATGCGCAGTGAATCTACCGTAATGGGAAATTCCATGGTGCAGGTTGTGGATGGAACAACCGGCTGGATGATCCGTCCGACTATGATGGGCGGTACCGGAGAACCGGAAGATATGCCGGCAGATCAGGTGAAGCAGCAGGTTGGACAGCTTGATCCTTTCGGCGGCCTGGTTAATTACAAAGAAAAAGGAAATAAAGTTGACCTGGTTGGAAAAGAAAAAATTGACAAAAAAGACGTTTATCATTTAAAATTGACCACAAAAGAAGGTCAGACAATTGATGAATATCTTGATGCAACTACTTATTTGCTTACCAAAATCAAGGCAAATATGAATGGTCAGGATGGCGAGATCGACTTTTCTGATTACAAGGAAATTGAAGGTGTAAAATTCCCGAACGCG
Source organism: Dyadobacter subterraneus (assembly GCF_015221875.1). Taxonomy (NCBI): domain Bacteria; kingdom Pseudomonadati; phylum Bacteroidota; class Cytophagia; order Cytophagales; family Spirosomataceae; genus Dyadobacter; species Dyadobacter subterraneus. The sequence goes on along the minus strand of NZ_JACYGY010000001.1, from coordinate 2,421,852 downwards.
ATGGATATTGCAAGTCCTCAGGGAAATATAACTTTCGTGACCAACAAAGTTATTATCAATGGAAAAGTTGATGACTCAATTTTCAAAAGACCAACAAAATAGCCGACCGATAAATCAGGTTTTATGCTATATTTAGGCATGAAACATCTTCTGACGGCATTATTTTCAATATTGACATTCTTTTCCGGCGTGGGTTTTGCGCAAGTGGCAAAAGGAAATCTATTTATCATAGGAGGTGGCGACCGGCCTGCATCATTAATGCAGGAAATGGTCGCCACCTCCCGTTTAAAGCCTGCGGATTATGTAATGCTGTTACCTATGTCAGGACTCAATGCCGATACTGCTTTTTATTACTTCAATCAGGATATGAGACCGGTCTGTAAAAATGTTATCGCAAACCTGAATTTTAAAGCAGCTGACGTGAACAATAAAAAGTGGCTTGATTCATTGGAAAAGGCCAAATTGATCTTCATCAGCGGCGGTGATCAAGAGCGGTTTATGAAAATTGTTTTGAACACGCCCGTTTATGCTGCCATTCATAAAGCTTATCAAAAAGGCGCGACTATCGCCGGAAGCAGCGCTGGTGCGGCTGTGATGAGCAAACTAATGATTACCGGAAATGAGCTCGTTGGAGATACCACATTAAAATCCACATTCAGAAAACTTCAAGATAAAAACCTTGATATAAAACCCGGCCTGGGTCTTCTGACCAACGCGATCATTGATCAGCATTTTGTAGTCAGAAGCCGCTATAACCGTCTGCTTTCGGCTATTGCCAAATATCCGGAGCTTACTTGCATTGGCATTGACGAATCAACTGCGATTAGTGTAACTGGTAATCATGTTAAAGTTGTTGGGCAAAGTCAGGTTATTGTCATGAAACGTCCTTTGGAATTGAAAGTTACAGAACAGGGATTGATCAAAATGAAAGATTTGCAGTTTAGTATTTTTACTGCTGGTGATTCATTTTTACTATCAAATTGATAAAAGTATTTTGTCAAAATCATTACTGATCACGGAATTACCAGACGAATCGATCTTGCAATTCCGCCGCCGGTCAGCTTGACCAGATAAATTGCGGAAACCAGTTTTTGCTTTGCCGTAACTTTTACAAGCGCTGCATTTTCGCTGGCCGTTTCACATAAAATTTCCTGTCCGATCATGTTGTAAACTTTCACTTTTGTGGTGATTGGAGTTTGCAAAAAGAATTGGTTATTGACCGCCGGATTGGGAAAAACATTTACTTTTGGATTCCCACTGAACAACACTTCCGTTCACCCTGTTAATCCCATTTGTACTTCCACAGGTTAATGATCGCTGGGCAAGCGCAAACTGGATCTGCAAATCAGCTCCGCCGTAGGAAATACGATTTTTGCTCCACGTATCATTAAGCAGTTTTAGCGTTGCAAGTATATTTGCATCCGAAGGATTATCAGCAGCTCCAATCACACCTCCATTTGTTACCACATGAAAAACTACCGGAAGTGTGTAGACAGTTGCAGCCGTTCTTAACGAATTTCCTGATTTTAAATAGTTATTCAGCCTTGACTCACTATCAGTTAAACCGGACTTATAATTTTTATTATGTAACAATTTTCTCTGTTGGACTGAGCTAAAACCGCAGGAAGTAATTTCTTGTGAAAAACCAGTCAGAGCCGAAAAAACAGATATTAAAAGTAGAAGATGTTTCCTAACCACATAATTTATAGTTGACCTTATTTAATATGAAATTATGTGTTTATCTCTGGAAATTAACTAGTTAGAAGTAACAAATTTGAAAATTTGAATGCTATTTGTTTACTATAATTTAAAAAATAAACAGATGGCAAATTTCATTTACAAACTTCCTGAGGCCTGTTTGTGAGGGCAGCTGCGTACTTATAGTAATAGTTAGGTATGTATTTGAGTTGGGAATCTCGTTTAAAAAGTGTGCATTTGTCATGTCCGATATTGATATAAACCTTGGCCAGACTGTCCAGTCGTGAATCACCTTTTCCGATAGATGCCGCTTTAATAAAAAGCTCCTCAGCGGTTTCATACCTTTCATTCTCCACAGCCTGTATACCTTTTTCCAATATTTTATTCAATTTAGCCCGGTTAGCAGCGGTCAAGAACCTGCGGTTTCCTTTATCCTCAGTCTCCACGCTGATACTATCCGACTCATTCCCACCTTTAACTTTTTTGACAACAAATGACGCCAGTAAAATCAAGCTAACACCAATGAGCAAAGCCAAACCCGGATACACAAGTAGCTTATAATCAAGCTTAAATTTTTTAATCGAAACGAAAGAACCGTAGATAAGTCCGATTAGTAACCCCAAAACCATCCACATTAAAAAAGGAGGAATACTGTGCGAGATGAACAACAGGTTATCGATTGGAACAAAGAAAAAAGCGCTTAGCTTACCCAGAAAATTGCGCATCACGTAGACTACAAAAACAGTCAGCGCCAATACAACAAATACTGATTTTCCATCTTTCATATCTTCTCGTATTTTTTAACCAGACTGAAAGAAAATATACCTCCCAAAATAAACATAGCAAATACGAAAAAGGACCACAGCGGCGAATTGCCGATCACATCATCCGGTCTTCCAATTTTCGGATTATGCACCAGCCAACCGTTATAATCTATAAAAATCCCAAGCAGAAATCTTAAACCGCCGAAGTAACATGCGGTTATAAAACCGTATAGCACAAGCTTGGTGATATAGGCTTTCTTCGGGAAAATAACTTTTATTTCAACCGGTATGACAATGTCTTCATAAACCGAGGAAACCACCAGTTCCAGATTATAAAGCTGATCTTTTTGAAGTAAAAAAGTATCAATAATGATGTCAATGTTTTCACTCACCTTTCCTTCCAGATTGTTAAATTCCAGAATGTCCTTACTCAGCGAAATTCCGTCTTTTATGAATTTGAAGTACAGTTTTACTTTTACATAGCCCTGATTTATCAACCTGATATTGATACGATGGTTTAAGACAACACCCCCATTTACGGACAAAAGCTGTACTTTTTGCTGATCAATTGCGAGTCTTGGCTTATCGGAAAGCAGGTTGATAATGTGAAATAACGCTTGAACCATCGCAAGCCTTATTTCCGGTTCGGTGTAATATCCGGCATGCGAAAGAAATGCGTAACTATCTGTTATCTGATCATTCCAGTCCTGCTTACCAATACCAATAAACCATTCATGAATATTTTTAGCAGCCATGGATTCTGCAACAGCAAGCCAGATTGAAAAATCTTTTTTTGCATAATCCGCCAATGCGTCAGGCGTTAAGAAACGATGATTTTCAACAAAAAATGGAAGCGTAGAATCTGTTTTATATATAAATCTCAGAAAGCTGTTAAGATCATATTGCGCAGAAAGATTTAAAGCTGCTACGGGATCAGCTTCCTGGATCCAGATCTGAAGTATCCCTTTTCGGTAAGATTCCAGTAAAGCCTGATATCCCCTTGGAGTTTCGCAGGCACTTTGTAGTAAAACTGAAACTTCGGTATATAATTCATCTTCAAACCGAAACGGCAAACGGGGATTCAACTTGTAGAGAATCCGTAAATAACGCTTTTCCGAGTCAAATTCATCTTCAATTATTCTGGCAAATTCATCCGCTTTCGACGCGCTTTTTGTTAAAGCAGTGATCAGACCAGGCAGGTAATTTCCATTTCTTAAAAAATATTTCGCGTCATCTTTATTGTTGAAAGAGATATCACCCAATTTGCTTAGAGAACTGGCTTTCTCGCCAAGCCACTCTACTTCGATCAGACTTTCCTTATAATCCAGCCAGACCAAATCTGTCATCCATTTATTTTGAATCGAGAGCGGGTCGGCATGATTGATTTCACGTGGTTTAAAATCTCTTTTGCTTATTTCAGCAACCACATATTGCTCAACGATATTTCTATTGATAGTGCCGCCTACAAGCGAAACGATTTCTTCAAACTGGTCTGTGGACAGAATGCCTTTTCTAAAAACCAGTTCAAGTTTTGTATTGATGATCTCATAAGGCCGCCAGTCGATATCTGTATAAACCTGTTGAATAAGCTGATTTAACTGTCCGAGATTAAAATCAAGTTCTCTCCCCTCATATACCAAATTGGGGTATTCGGTAATTTTGATATCTCCATGATTTAAAATCAGCAGATCCTTCAACTGCTGTTTCAGACTTTCTATTGACGCCATTATTTGTGAATATTTCCGTTAACTAAAACTGATCTGGACAGGCTTCACTATCAGCCATTTGTTACCTTGAAGTTTTAATTCACCAGGTATATCCGTATTAATCAAACTGTTACCGGATGGAAATGTATCATACTGGCTTGTTTTCCCAAGAAAGTATGGAGAGTTTGAAAGCGCGTAACGCTGCGCATTTTGATTGTTTGATATTTTAAAAGAAGCGGTATTTGGAGATAAAATCGTTAGCTCAAATATGGTTTCACTGTCCTCTTCTTCCAGTAACTCCTGAACAGAAAACCCATCTCCCTGATCTGCATATCTGGCGTATTTAATTGGTGATTCCAGCACAGGTACCGCAATTTCTTCTTCCGGTTTTTCAATTTCCGGCACAACAGAAAGCCTTTCATTTCTTTCCATTTCAGCTCTGATATTATCCTGAAGAATCGCAATTTCAGCCTCTGCCTGTTTCAGTTTTTGTTTAACAGATTTGAGCTCGTTACTCATATTTTTCGATTGCCATTCCGTGCTTCCGTTTCTGTGAAGCTGATCTTTCAGCGCTCTGTCATTCCTTTCCATTTCCTGATTTTTATTACGGAGTACCCATAACAAAAACAAGATTCCAAGCAAAAGAAGCAGGATAATAACATAAGACATATCTTTTGAAATGTCTGGCAAAAACGCAAAAAAGCTGGCTGATTCCGAAGATTTTTCTGACATTATTTTTACTGGTTCCGTTACTTTTGGTACAACAACAGGTTCTGGTGTTTCTTCAATTTTTTGAATATCGGGCACATCTACAATCGGTTCAGAAATGGAAATATTTTCTATGATTGAGCTGAGCCTGTCTTCATAAATAGAATAACCGGAAAGCTTCTTGCGCTTACTTTTTGAGCCGGATGTAATATCGCTGACGACACGATCTTTAAATTTCTCTATACTTTTTTCCCAATTAGAAAAAGACGTATCCACAGAAACTTTTTTCCAGTCGCCAATGAGCGCATCCGCTTTTTTGATCTTATTTTTTTCTACGAATTTTAAAAGATCTTCATAACCTTTACAATTCATACATTGCTTTTCCTTTGCTTCCTTAAACGTTTCTTTATCCGAAGCCAAAAACTCAATGGTTGCCTTTACAATCTGGAATTTCGCATCTTTAATTTGCTTACCGGCTCCATTTTCAGCCTTTACCGATATTTGCAAAACCAAAAGCACAAATAAAATCACCCACTTTTTCATTAAACAACTGGTTTGATTTCTGTTATACTTTTTGAAAGACGATACAAGGCATCTTTTAAAGCGAAGAAAAACAATGATTCTGAAATCTCGTTTTCACCTTCCTGTTTATGCAGATCCTGTAAAACTTTCCGGTAGCTATCGTAGATAAAACCTTCACCGTTAAAGATATTATGGTTCCACTGCAAGAGTCTTAGTGATTCTTTAAGACCGTTTATTTTGAAGTCTTTCAGGAATTTAGAGATTTCCGGGTTACTGAGTGTTTTCTCCAAAAACTCATTGAGATTGTTAAGCACCGCAACATTCAGCGGACTGTCAATTTCAAAAGTATCGGAAATATTAAATTTCCCGGTGCCCGTTGAAAGCTTCAATTCCAGCTCAGCATTCGTTTTCGGATCAAAACCGGGATGTATGAAATCCATGTTTTTTCTATATTTATCCTTTTCATCTTCCGAAGCCAGCGCATACAGAATCGAACCATTGGCCGTAATCTCCTTTGGATTCGTATTAAGATGAATTTTAAATCCGGATTGAAGCGTTTTTGATGTATAGGCATTGATCAGAAGACGGGTAAAATCTTCAAGATCACGTTCATCTCCACCGCAAAGCAGTTTTATATACTGACTTCCTTTCCCTGTAAAAGACAAATATCTCGGCAAAGGATAATCTTTTATCTCGATCAATTGCACCAAATGGAAAATGATCGCGCTGTAATGCAGATAAGGAATGATCAGTAAATCCGGATTCCCGATTGTGATGGAATCGCTGAATTTGAAATCGTCATAACGGAAAAGCAGGCTTACAAGATCGTCCGCGCTAAGATTTGTATCGTCCTTAACTTTGTTAAAATATTTTATTTCATTCGGACTAATGTAATTCTTCTTTTGGTAGCCCAGATAATTCCTAATAAAACCATTATCCTTTAACTTGTTACGATACCCATTTCCCCAAATATCACTACCGGCAAATCGGAAAGATGTCGTTAAATATTTATCAGTCCGGTTACCGGAAGATTCCATGAACATCATCACATCCGTCGTTCCACCGCCGATATCTACATTTACTACGTTGGCAGTATCCTGAATGTCGGTGTCCGACTTTGTAAGGAAGAAATATGGCGCGACAGATTCTGGGATCGGGTCCACCAATCTGGCGCCGGAATTTTTAAATACATCCTTAAAAGCACCGTCCAGAACTTTTCTAAGCTCAGATTTAATCCCGCGCTCCATACTTAACGGAACCGACCAGACCACTTTCAAATCCGCAGGATTCCCATAATTCAGGATTATTTTCGCCCTGATTTGAAGTAGAAGCTGCTTTAAAAATGCACTGACCCGGCTCTTGTTTGAATCATTATTATCGTTTTCCAGCAACCATTTCAAATTGGTCGTGTAATTCACGTTACTGGCCTGAACTTCCTCCTGATCAATATAATAACCAATATTGATGTGACTAAAAAGCGACTTGTTCTGGATGTTATTGAATGAAACAATTTCGCAGGTTGCCGTTTTGAACGGATAGGAAATATTTTGTCCGGCTCCCATAACAGGCGGCAAAAACTCACGGCGTAAGGTCAAATCCATCCAGCCGGAATTCCCGTAGGAGTCAAATTTATTTCCGCCTGATTCATTTCGTCCCGGCGCATTAAGCAGTACCATTTGCTGATCCGGCTCTCCGATATCGAAAGGCCTTGGCAATGCCTCCCCATTTTGCATGTAGGCAATATGTGTATTGGACGTACCAAAATCGATGGCGAAAGTGTACGCTTTGGTAAGATTATCTTTGTTAAAAGTTTTTGTTTCGAAGTTCGGTATAATCAGTCCTCCGGAATCAATTCCGTTTGGATCCGTGTAGGCCAACTGGATGTAATCAAAAGCTTCTTTAATTTTATAAAACCTTGATGTTGAACCCGAATTCCCCGCGTTAATATCAGACCAGGTTGAGCGCTCATCCACAGTCGCATTAAGATTCTTAGTATCGGAAGCAAAGTTTTTGAAAGAATAAAACTCCAATTTTTTAAGGGTCATTCTTTCATTTCTTTCCGCCAAAAGAATGGTATAATCATTCAGATCTTTTAATCTCGGATCGGAATCACTAATCTGGTAAAAAGGAAAAATCCCAAGATCTGAGCGGTACTCCACAATGGATTTACCTTTCTCATATTTTCTTGAAAAAACGATTTCAGAAACGCCTTTGCGGTTTTTTACAGGTATTTTAAGATTTGCTGTAACCTGTCCGTCATTTACTTCAATGGACAGATTATTCTTCAAATCGGCCAGGTTAAAGAAGTTGAAATATTCCTTTCTGACAGGTAACAGATATTTAAAATCTCCACCAAAACCAGTATAGAATTTCCCTCTGTTGATGTTAAAAGGCATTTCTACCAGCGCATCTTCCAGAAAATCGTCAATGGTAAGAAATGGATAAGTAACCGTCGTCAAACCATTTCCCTGCGGCAGTTTCCTTTCAAACAAAGGAACGCCCCGATGATAAAAATCTTTAACTCTTGTCGATGAATTCCATGGAATATTTTTCTCCATGTAATCTCCCGGAATATTCATCCCGTCCACCAAAACCAATGGCGGTTCAACAAGCTGCTGCTCGTTTTTATCGTTGTATTGATCCTTATATTTTGATTCGGTAGCGCGGATAATAAAGTCACTGACCGATTTGATTTTTTCTTTCTCTTTTTCTTCTTTTTGATGGAAAAAGAAAAGTCCGTTGACAGTCAAAAATTTACCATCAACATTCGTTTTTATTTTGCTGTATTCATTATCCATCAAACTTGCTCCTGCCTGCTGATATTCAGGAAACTGATGTCTGAATTCTGAAAAATAACGGTCTACTGTTTTGTTAAGATACTTTCGAAAACCGTCTGCTTTGGCAAAAGCTGGTTTAAATTGAAGTGAAAGTTTGTAGATATATTCAATGAATTCCTGGTCTCTTTTGTAAAGCGGCCGGTAATCATTACTGAAAAATAACTTCCCGTCAGCGCTCTGCGGAACTGTTTTGATATCATTATTCTTAATATACCTTGCCCAGTTTGGCGTTGTAAAAAACAGCGAAAGTGGCGAGGTTCCACCCAATAATTTATTTTCATAAAAAATCAGGAACAGACTGTCCATTTCCGAAAATCTGCCGCTGTCTCTATCATTGAAAATCTGTTCAAGCGATTTGGCCAGCAGATTATGCGGATGATCTTTTCCTCTTTCTTTCAGTCTGCCAATATTTTCCTGCACTTTCCATTCCTTGAACCAGATCTTTTTGCCGGGACCTATCTCCGAATTTTTCGCATTAAACAAAAGCTGAAAAACATCCAGACAATCTGATACCAATTGGTGGTAAATCGTATTCCCATCCAGATTTCCGCGGTCCGAAGCGACGATTTGAAAGGCGGTATCAAAAAGTTCAAGTCTTGCCATGGGCGACGGAATGGATGTTCCCGCCTTGGACGCACCTCTGCCAAAAGCTATATTTTCAGGATCAAAACTGGCAGGATCAATCCCTGTGCTTTGGCTCCAATCTTGTATTTCGTTGGGATTATAACCCGGATATTTTCTAAAAATGTATGAAGACATGGCTTTGAAATTTAGATCATGGATGGAAGTGCTTCCAGTTTTTTGTAACATTCCATAGAAATACGGTTGAGCAGTTTAAAGAAACGTTTGTCCTGATCGGGAATACTTTTCTTTAATTCATCTTCCAGTTTTCCAAGTTCAGTTTTCAGAAACGCTTCTGAAATTCCCGGCTTGGTTACGATCCCAAGCACTTTTTTTACCTCAATCGGTTTTTCCCGCACCAAAGCATTCAAATCCTGCGTCAGGTTGAAAGGTTGAAATGTTCGCTCGTTTCCTGACATTTCCACCAGCCAGTTTTTGTAATGCACCGAAAAGAAAGCGGTGAGATTTTGATAAAATGCATTGTTTGGAATTTTATCACCCAGGTCTAATTCCTTGTAAAAAGCTTCGTTACGCATGTCTGGAATTGTTTCCAGATAAACTTTCATCGCATAAGTCAAAAGCGTCAGCGGTTCCATAACCGTTATGGCAGTGTTTGGATAGAAATGCCTGATGTCTATAACCTGATCCTCCTTTTTTATTCCAAAATCAAAATACTGCGTCTGACCTTTTGAAGCGAAATTTCCATCCGGTTTGTTAACAAAATCGATGATGGCAGTGGCTCCAATTAATTCTATTAAATGCGCGCTGTTTTTCTGCTCGATCCCGCCTTGTTTGTTTTCATATTGTTTTAACGGACGGTCCCATAACTGGTAAAAACAGTTGATTTTACCATTCAGGTATTTGAGATAATAAGAAAGTGCCGCTTCGGTTTTGGAATTAAACATGTCCGAATTGATAGCACTTTTACTATCATCGGTCACGTTGAAATACGGCATTACTGTAAGTGCTCCATATTTATTTCCGCGCAGCTTTTCTTCCTGTTGCAGCAGTTTCACCAGCTGCGGAAACCCGGAAGAACCTGTTCCTCCGAAAATGGAGCTGACAATAAAAATCCGGTCATTTTCGCCGATACTTTTCAGTACAAATTTAAATTCCTTGGTATTGGAAAGGTTATTAAAAACAACGGAACCGATATTGGGATTTCCTTTAAAACCCTGGTTTAATTTCAGGTTCAGTTCCGTATTCGGATCGTCGTGACTGGAATTATCATAAAGTGCTTCCAGCAAATCCATATTGATATCGCCTACGAGCTCACCTCTTGGATCAAGGTATTCGATGAACGACTTTTCCAGATTTTCAAATTGCAGCTGAAAGGAATCATCCAAACCTTCTGAATAATCATTTTCAGGCGTGATAGAACTCAGTGTATTCAGGTTCGCATTGAAGAATCCGTCTCGAATTTCTTCGGTGTTACTGTAACCGTGTGAGCGTATATATTTATAGGTTTTAAGCGCTGCCAACGCACGGCTCGTATCTGCATTATCGGCATCCACATCAATAATGATGGGGATGATTTTATTTGTATCATTAAGTTTTGTACCAGCCGCAAGCAGCATTGTCAGCGAGCGAACGATCCTCGCCCCTGTTCCTCCAATTCCAAAAACAAACGTATTTCTTGTAGGCATAATCTGTGCTAAATCGACGGGTTAAAAGGGAGTGCGCTTGGCGAAAATTGAGAATCTTTTCAACAAGATTGAAAACAGGATGTAGTAAATAAACGCGTAGAGCGTGTTGACCATTGCAAAAGTGTAGAAGAAAGAATTCTCCTCCTCTTCCGTAACTGTCTGCGCGTGATTATAGGCAAAGCCAAAAGCGATGATCAGCAAAATGATCATTGTGATCACCCAGTGCACGGTTTTGTCCCAGATTGGCCTGCTTCTTCCCAAAATTATGTAAAATACAAGCGTGAAAACAAAGGCAAAAACCAATGTAAACAAACCTACAAAAGGATAAATGTCTGTTGCAAAAATGGGATCCGGATTTTGTCCGCAAAGCAGCTCATAAAGAAATTCAAACATGGAAGCTATTTTTTTACAGGTATTGAAATGTGAATAAAGTTGTCATTTGAATTTTCATATGCCTCGCGCACACCATCGATCAGGTGTTCAAAAGCGAAGGTCTTTCCCGGAATCGAATCCAGATTTCTGTCATCCATCGTCGACATGGCTTTGTATCCATTGTCATAAACCAGCGGAAGTTTAAGATCAATACTTCCTTTGTCCTTATAGATATCCGATACTTCTATGACAATCACGTGGGTATTATTTTCAAGATATTCCTTCTCTCTTGGCTTTAATTTAGACTTATCCAGATCCTTTGTCAATAGAATATTTTTGATCTTGAAGTCAAGATTTTCCGATGAAGTTTTTAGATGCTTGTTCAAATAATCCGGTTCACTGATTGAATTTGGAAGTGCCGACAAATCTACCGCAATTGCGAAAGCAGAAGGTTTCTTTTTAGAGGCTTCCAGATCAGATATACTTTTGTTATCCGCTTTCCAATTCCCTTCCCTTTCATAAGTATAGAAAGTCTCAAAATCGTCAATTGTTTTATCAAACAATCCAAAATTAAGATCAAGAACTGGCTTGAAATTATTCAGATCAGCCAGTTTTTTATTGAATTTCCCGACAAGTTCCTTGTTACCGATTACCCATAAATAATAAGGTCTCTCCTGCCCGTTGAGCTTCAATTTAGCATTTTGATAAGTATAATAATTACCAAAGAAAGCAGAGTTAAACCCGTAAAGTGAAGCTGAAATATTGTCTCTTTTCAGTTTCAAAAAAGTAGATTTCACCAATGCCTTCAACTCCCCTGGTGCTTTTTGTTTATTAATTTCGGAATTGGTTTTGATGACATTATCTGGATAAGACAAAATGCAGTCAGAAACAAAAAGAGAAATATCATTCGAATCTGTTTTGCTGGCAATCATTTCCAGAATCTTATGCATTTCCGAGCATTTCTGGTCAGCGACTTTTGTGGTGGAAATTTCACGGATAAAATCCTGGGTCGAACCCGTGTATGGCGTTAAAGAATCAGCAACATAAAAGATTTTCAGAGGACCTTTGCCAAAAGATTCCTTTCCTTCAATATCAACCAGAAGATTTGGAATGTCTTTTACAAATTGAGTCGAGCCGTTAAAATAGCCAGCCATACTTGCCGAAGTTTCCATAAAAAAGTTAACCTTGCCAATTTGTTTGTCAGGCTCCTTTTCTTGTTTTTGCTCCTTTTTAGAGCAGCTAAATGTAATGATTAGTAAAGCAAGCAAATAAAAATATTTCTTCATCTAGTATAATATTGTATTGAGGCTAATTGGTTACCAATATAGAAATTTTGTTGGTTGCGGCCTATTTTTATTACTTAGAATACCTTTCAGGCAAATAAATAGACTTTTCACAACAAATTTTCAGAATTAGTACGAACGGAAACGCCGATTATTTTAAAAATCCTCAATGACATACGTAAGATGGTAATTTTCAAGCAGGTTTTTTAGAATTACCACAAAAAAAATCGTCATAAAAATCCAGTAGATAAACGGACTTTTATGACGATGAAAGCAGTAATATTTGAAAAGCAAAGATACTTTTGCCCAATATTTACAAATCTGTTTAAAACTTAATCTCCTGAACCAGATACGTTTCCGAATTATCTCCATTGATCTTGACCTCAGCTTTCAACGGTTTAGCTTTCCAATCAATTGTGATCAGACCATAATTCAATTTCGCGATCATTTCACCTACACGATATTTGTTTGGTTCTTCATGCGGTTTTGAAACGTGGGTTAATCCGCTGCTTGTAACATCGTAAAGTTCATAGTTCAGGCCAGGCACTTTTACTTTTGCTATTTCAGCAATATGTCTGTCGCCGCTGATCAGCATCGCGCCTTTTGGTTTTGTTTTTCCAATCAAATCCAGAAAACGTTTACGTGCTACCGGAAAATTTGCCCATTTTTCATAAGGATGTTCATCTACGATAAATTGAACACCGCAGCCGATGATATGTACATCTGCATCCGAATTAGTCAGCTGTTTTTCCAGCCAGGCCCACTGTGCCTCGCCCAGCATATCACCTGTTGGATTAGGAATATTATCCTTGTCTTTTTTCATTAAAGGATCACGGAAATAACGGCCGTCAAGCAAAATCACCTTTACACGTTGACCCTTCGGACCATAAGTATTTGAGGAGTAAGCGCCTTCCTGGGTACGCAGCGGACTATTCGCAGGCACATCCATAAAATCAAGCATCAGCTGCTGACTTTCTTTTCGTTTTGGATATTCCTTTCCGCCGTCATTTACGCCATAATCGTGATCGTCCCAGACGCCAATAATTTTGGTCTGGCTGCGGAGCTGCTGATAAACCGGATTTGATTTTTGCTTGTCATATTTCGCTTTGAGCGTATCCATACTTTCTGAATCGCCATAAATATTATCGCCGAGCCAAATCCAGACATCCGGTTTTTGCGCCACGATATCATCCCAAAGTGGCTGCGGACGTTTTTGATCACTGCATGAACCGAAAGCAATGGTCGTAACAGCATTTGACTCACCAGAAACGGTTTTGGCAACTTTTGAAGTCTGGCAGCCGCTAAATGCCAGGGAAGCAAAAAGACAGGAAGTAATAAGTTTTTTCATGAAGGTGATTTGTTAGTGCGTAAAATTAGAAAATCTTGCGGCTCTTAAAATGACTTTACAATTTGTTCATATAGCGCATCCATTACTGCACCTGCGCTTATGCATTCGGTCGCAGGATTTCTGATAGGGATAAAATTTTCCCTTTTCAACTTCCCGGAACTAAACCTTAACTTTGCAGGCATCATTAACAATTTCACCTCCGATGAGCCTGATTAAAGATATTTATTCTCCCGCTTTTTATGACCGTTTCGCTGAGGTCATGCTATTGACCGTTCCCGATTTCAACAAAAAAGAATTCATCAAACAGATTTTTACAGATGCATTCAAAACGATGGAATGGAAAGAGCGGATGAAACATACCACACGGGTTTTTCATGAATTTTTGCCTGGCGATTTTCCCGAAGCTGTAATATTGATTGAAAAAATCATCACACAGCTTCGAAAACAAAATACCGGCGAAGATAGTCTGGCTTATATATTTCTGGCCGATTATGTGGAAGCTTATGGACTGGGTGATTTTAAAACTTCTGTAAAAGCACTGGAATTCATCACCCAGTTTATCAGCTGTGAATTTGCAGTTCGGCCGTTTATTTTAAAATATGGAAACCAGATGATTGATCAAATGGTACTTTGGTCGAAACATGAAAATTATAAGGTAAGAAGATTTTCGAGTGAAGGAAGCCGGCCAAGATTACCCTGGGCGATGGCGATTCCGGCTTTGAAAAAAGATCCATCCCCACTCCTGCCGCTTCTGGAAAATCTCAAAAACGATCCTTCCGAATTTGTGAGAAGAAGTGTAGCAAATAACCTGAACGACATCGCCAAAGATCATCCGGACATTGTGCTTTCGATCGCTAAAAAATGGAGAGGCGGCAGCAAAGAAACCGACGCGATCATCAAACAAGGCAGCCGGACATTGCTAAAACAAGGTCACGCTCAAATACTGGAAGTTTACGGTCTGGATGGGAAAAATATTAATGTGACAAATCTGGAAATCGCAACGCCAAAAGTAAAAATCGGTGATAGTGTAGAGTTTTCTTTTAACATCACCAACGAGAATGACAGCAAAAGAACGGTGCGACTGGAATATGGAATCTACTACCAAAAATCCAAAGGACACCTGGCCCGAAAAGTATTTAAGATCAGTGAAAAAGAATATGAAGCCGGTGCCAAAATCAAAGTTTCCAGAAAACAATCTTTCAGACTGATCACAACGCGGACATTTTATCCCGGGCTTCATCAGCTTTCGATTATTGTGAATGGGGAAGAAAAGGTAAATCTTGATTTTGAGATTACAAATGATTAGCAAAATTACAAAAACAGCCGGTTGATCAGCTTGATCTTTTTCCAGGATTGATCCGCTTGTTTTTGGAAGATAATGGTAACCATCCCAAAAAGCGATTCACTCAGTGGTAGCACATCCCCAGGTGACATGAGGGGCAAATTGCTTTTGTTATGCACTTGTATATAAATAAAAGCATGATTTCCGTCTGATGTAAAAACTGGTTCAGTCGTCATAACATAAAATTGCCCTGCTCCTCTTGCTGAATGAATTGTTGAGTAATTTTTGTCTTTCAAACTTATTTTCTTTGGCTTTATCCCACCGGCTCTTTTCCGCAAAGAGACCCGTTCTTTTGCCGAAAACAATCTGAAAATCACCGGATCTCTGTAAAGATAATCGGGATCGTAACTTTCATGTACTTCCCCCGGCTGGCTCATGATTTCCAAAAGCGTTTCATCGCCCGTCCATCCTGGCCAGAATATTTCTGCCGGCCAGTACAATGTCGTATCCATTACAAAAATATGCTCCGGCTGTTTGTTGTCCATGAAGGACATGATGGTGAAGTTGGTGGGATCAGAGAAGGTTTGGTGGTAGATTTTTTGGGTGGGGGTTTGGGGTTGGAGGGTGAGAGTTGATAGGAAAAAGAAAAATGATATAGATGAATTTTTCATGTTTGTCTTCATTTAATTTCAAATCGATTAACAATCACCTTTTGATAAAATTACAAACCTTGGTATGTTAAGAGTATTCAGCAATAATAGATTGTCTGTTAAGAACAAAGCTGTATATAATTAAGAATGGAATTGCACACCACGCCATAAAAACTATTTCCAATCCAATTTGTCCATCATGCCCATAACAAAGTATTTTTGGGTTAGATGAGACAATGCATAGACTGCCCGTAATTAGCACATACTCCATAAAATTAAATAGTGCCAACTTAAATTGAAGAGATTGTCTTTTATATACTTCAAACTTTTTTAGATATATAAAAAACAAAACAGGAAGCATTATACTACCCAGGAAACTGGTCTACCATGTATAAATCATTGCACTTACACAATCATTTTTTGTAACCCAGTTTTCAAAAAATTGGCTTACACCTAATAATATGATCGCAGGTAAGCCACTAAGGAAAAATCCAATTACTGAAAATTTGATTGTTGGAATCAAAAAATTATATTTCTCTTTTTTATAGTTTGGCATACCTGAATTATCTTCTAAATAATTTTTATGTTAAAGCAACACTTTTAACCCGCAACCGCCCGGCCATTCACCTCTTTCACCATCTCAATAACCTTCTCGGCATCATTCAAAGAAAATACCCCCGCTACTCCTTGTTCATGAAACTTTGTAAAAGGTGCATCGAAAAGCATTTCCGGATCTATTTTTCCGTTTTGAGTTAACTGGTTGATCAGATCCTTGACAAACTCAATTTGAACTGAGCTTAATGGTCCGTTTGACAAAAACGATGAGAAAGCTTCACGTGCAGCATTAATATCCAGCCCTAAAATAGATCTGACAAAAATACCCAGGGGTTTTTCTCCCAGAATCTTCTTAAATTCTTCATGCGTATGTACCCTGGCACCGCAGCGACGGAGCCGATTAAAAAAGCACCTTCTCCAACATCCCCGCAATCACCTCATACCCCTTATCCGAAGGATGCAGTCCGTCGTAGGTCATATTAATCGCCTCAACGGGATATGGATATTCATCTTTTTCAGGATCAAAAGGAACGGCGGTGTAGGCTGGATATCCGTAATTTTCATAATTTCCGGTTTGCGGATCTTTTAGTCTTTTAAAATTCACCATGTTATCCAGTGTTATGCCACTGTCGTGATACAAATCGACAACCGGCAATTTTTCACGTTTCCCGATTTCTACAATCGCGTTAACGAATTCTTCCAGGTCCTGTTTATTTTTCTTCCGGTATGAGCCGTATGCGTTATTTTTTGCGCTATTGATATAAACAAAATCTCCCCGCTGCATGGGCGTGATCAGGATTATCTTCGCCTTTTTATTCAGACTTTTAAGTTTTGAAGTGATCACTCGAAAAGCACCGTAAACAGTACCAGTTCCGGAATTGTTTTCGTAATCATCTATTGAACCCAAGGTTTTCCCCTGCCACCAGTCATTTGTGCCCAGAAATATCGTGTAGACATCCGCTTTGACTAATCCGAGCGATTCGATTTTGTCGGCTATGTTTATGGAAGTCCAGCCGTTATGCCCCTGATTGATATATTCGATCTGAGGGTGTTTTTCCGTAATTAATGTCATGTAGCCCTTTGTGACCCGGTTTCCGGTTTCATCTTTATGGTCATTCAGATAGGTAATTGAATCTCCTATGGCTACCCAGTTTATTTTCCGGGGCGCAGATGCAACCGATAAAAAAATTAAAACGGCAAGCAGAAAAAATTTCTTCATTGAATATAGATGGCTATGTTTTTATCTTCGAATATTAAATTAAGAACATTTACATAAACCTTCAACCATCGAAAAATACTTATGAAATCAGAAAATTTGATCAACATTTCGTCAAGAAATCAGATTGATAAACGGGAAGATTCTGTAATTACCTGAAACTTTATCGAAACAAAACTAAATTGCGATACTTCGCAGCCAGGCATTCATTAATCTTAAACACTTTACTTAATTCGAAATAAATGAAAATCACTTTACTCGCCTCTGTGCTGGCTTTTGGCCTGATCAGTTGTAACGAAAAAACGGAAACAAAATCAGAAAACAAGACGTCGATTGCAGGAACCTGGTCACTCGTTTCAAGCAAGGTCATCACCAAAGGCGATACCGTTTCTACCTTTCCGGTTAAAGGGCAGGAAATGATAAAACTTTTCAACGACGATACCTTTGCGTTTTTCAAACATGATCTTAATGGAGGTAAAGGTGAAGCTGCGATATTTGATTCCGGTGCAGGAACTTATGAGCTGAAAGATGGCGACTATTCTGAACATCTGGCTTACTGCAACTACCGCGACTGGGAAAACAGAGATTTTAAATTCAAACTCCGCGTCCAAAATGATTCCCTGATTCAAACCGGAATTGAGAAAATTGATAGCCTGAATATTAATCAGGAGATTGTTGAAATTTATGTCAGGAAAAAATAAGGATAAATTATACTTCAATTTTACGTTTTTCTAATCAATTATGGACAGCCCTTTTTAGAAACTGCTTATTTTCCTCCCCTTCAACAATTATTTTAAATTACCATTTCATTTCAAGTTGCCAAATCAATATAACCTTAGCCCATAAACGCAATTTTGATTATCTCTTTAAGTTGGCTTCCGATATTTTCCCTAACCGGGGATTTAGACTACAACCTTTACGATTCTGGCTACACTTCCCACCTGTTTTCTCTGGAATTTTGCTTCATCATTTATGACAAATTGTATGGAAAGCGAAATTAAAGATAAGGTGGTAGTAATTACCGGAGCAAGCAGCGGAATCGGGGAAGCGATTGCGTTGATGCTTACCAAACAGGGAGCAAAAGTTGTACTTGGAGCGCGCAGGTCAGATCTTCTGGAAGCGCTTGCAGCTAAAATTGAAAAAGATGGCGGTAATGCAGTTTATGCAGAAACCGATGTCAAATCCAGGGAGGATTTAAATAAACTCGTGCAATTGGGCTGCGGCCATTTCGGCCGGGTTGATGTGATGATCAACAATGCCGGCGTGAGCCAGTTATCGCATATCGATGCACTTGATGTGGAAGGTTGGGAAGAAATGATCGATATCAATCTTAAAGGTGTGTTGTACGGAATAGCTGCGGCGTTACCCGTATTCAAGCAACAAGGTTCAGGACATATCATTAATATTATTTCAACTTCAGGAATAAAAATTGTTCCGATGCAGGGCGTTTATGCCGGGACAAAAAATGCGGTTCGGACAATCAGTGAAGCCTTGCGCCAGGAATCCAACGGACGCTGGCGGGTAACAGGAATTTCACCAGGATTTGTAAAAACAGCCTTTGCAAATAGTATCAAAAATGAAGAAATGAAAACAGCAGTTCTTGATAGAATGGAAGCTATCGCAATAGCTCCAGAAGCTGTGGCCAGCGCGGTTTCCTTCGCGATCGGACTTCCTTCCAATGTTGATGTCGGCGATATTGTCATCCGCCCTACGGCTCAGGATTAGTTTGTAACTTTACACAGGCACGGATTAATTTTTGCATTCGTGCCTGAATTTTATTTGCCATTGAAAATTACCAGATATGAAAAAAGCTGTTACGACACTGCATACTTACAACAGTATTTCCGAATTGATGAAGCAATTGGAACAGCCCAAACCTTTTCATCCGCTGGTTGCACTGATCAATTATAACGAGATAAAAATTTCACTCGCGGATGCCGGCAACAAGCTGGCTCTTGATTTTTACAAAATATCGTTCAAAACCAGTTTCAATGGTCAGGTAAAATATGGACAAGGTTACTATGATTTTTCGGAAGGCGGACTGGCTTTTCTTGCTCCAAACCAGATTGTCACCATGTCTGATGATGAGAAAGGATATGAAGGATACGCCTTGTTTTTCCATCCGGATCTGATCAGAAATTATCCTCTAGGCACCGCGATTCAGAAATACGGATTTTTTTCTTATTCTGTTTCCGAGGCGTTGTTTTTATCGGAAAAAGAAAAACTGGTCATTGCTGCCTTGTTTGAATCCATTGCCGCGGAGCTTGATAATAACATTGATCATTTCAGTCAGGATGTGCTGGTTTCCCAGATCGAACTGCTTTTAAATTACAGTAACCGCTATTACAACAGACAATTTATAACCAGAAAATCTGTTCATCATGATCTGATCGACAGGCTGAATGCATATCTATCTGACCGGTTTGATACGCAGAAATCATATCTGTCCGGCCTGCCTACTGTTCAGGAAGTTTCTGATCATCTGAACGTTTCACCCCGTTATCTTACGGATATGTTAAAATCGCTGACCGGACAGAGTACGCAGCAGCATATCCACAATCAACTGATTGAAAAATCCAAGAAAATCCTTAGTAATACCAGTCTGACTATCGCTGAAATCGCCTATGAACTGGGCTTTGAGCATCCACAGTCTTTTAACAAATTGTTCAAACAAAAAACAAATCTGTCTCCACTGGAATTCCGCCAAACCTTTGACTTGTAGAATATTTTAACTACCCGGTTAGATTTTTTTAAATACCCGCTTAGATTTTTTAATTTTCAGCAGCGATTTAAGCAATTCGTATAAAGAAAAATTTATTCACCATTGCAACCAACCAGGCATTTTCCGACTCATTAATATGAATTCGAATCATAATTCTGCTTACAACGAAGCATGATTCAAAACTACCGCTTAACAATTTTAAAAGTGATGACATTGATTTCTGATAGGACCTTGCGGTTATCTTCGGACCGTTTTGCCGGAAAAAGTATAAAAAGATATATAGTCATTTTGATTTCCAATAAAAATGACTGAATATGTCCCTACTTTTAAGCCCGTTAAAAAAGCATCTAAAACGGATGTTAACTGGCCATCAATACTCCCTTTTATTTCCATCCTCATTATTCTCGCAAGGTGGTATTACGTAGAAAAATTTGCTGTTGCATTACCTTTTCTGGATCAATGGGATGCCGAATGGATTGGATTGTTAAAACCCTGGACCGAAGGGAAACTGGTTTTTTCTGACCTTTGGAATAGTCACAATGAGCACAGAATATTTCTGACCCGGCTAATGACCTTGCTTGGTTTTGAACTAACCGGTGCATGGAGTAACCTGACCGAAACAAGGTTGAACATCATTCTGGGCGCCTTAACGCCCATTTTACTGCTATGGCTACTCTACAAACTAAAAGCGTTACACGGGCCGAGGTGGCTTATCGCAGCAGTAATTGTTGCGGGGGCAACATTTCCTTTTTCATGGGAAAATATGCTGATAGGTTTTCAAAACCAGTTTTATTTTCTTAATCTTTTAAGCTTGTCTGCGCTTGCACTTTCTGTACATCGTCCACAAAGTATCCGGGCAATGATCATTGTAGCAATGTTTTGCGGTCTGAGCGTTTTGACGATGGCTTCCGGACTTATTACACCTATTGTGGTGGCCATTGTTTATAGTGTTGATGGTTATATCAAAAAAAGTTGGTCAGTAAAATCGCTGGTTATCATTTTTATTCTGATAATGATTCCTGCGACCGGATATCTAACGATGCCTTATGTAGCCGGGCACCACTTCCTTCATGCGCAAAATATCACAGAAATGGTTAAAACGACCATTCGAATCATGGGATGGCCCCTAACTGACCATAAATTATACATCGGTTTGCTTTGGTTACCTGTGCTGATAATAATTCCTGTACTTTTGATGTCCAGACGTTTTACCCGCTGTGACTTATTAATGTTTGGTTGTTTTATATGGACCGGCGCACAGGTTTTGGCACTTGCCTACGGAAGAGGTCATGAGCTATTTGAAGTTTCCTCGCGCTACACAGACCTTTTGCAACTTGGCTTGGCTGGCAATGCATGGTTCGTCATTCGGGCGGCCGAAATTTTTGGACAAAATCGAAAGTCATTGATGGCATTCAGGATTTTGGCAATCATCTTTTTTGGTGCACTTTTTTTCAGCCATGCACAAAGGCTTCCCCGCGATATCGAAACGATGAAAAATGACCGGGCCATCAGATTGATACAGACTAAAAATATACAATTGTACTTGAAAACACGCGACGAAAAGATACTTAAAAAACCGCGAATGCAAATTTCCTACCCAAATCCTGAAAAATTTAAAACAATACTGGATGATCCTGGTTTGCTGAAAGTTTTACCAGAATCCCTAACGGCGGAAATCAGATGAGATTAATGTTTGCAAATCCCACCTCAAACTGAATTGCGGGGGGATTTGCAAATATTAAAAACCCTGCCTAGTTATAGCCAGGGTTCTGTTTCAGCTTTGCTACGCCACCCACAACACTCATATCGATCTGATATTGTGGAATCGGGTAATAAACATTTTTGCTGTTGGTGAATTTGGCTCCGTTTAAATCGGTGGTAATTTTTGATTCATACGAGAAGAATGCATTCAATTTCTGATCGGCAATTCCCCAGCGTACCAGATCAAAAAAGCGGTGTCCTTCCATGGCCAGTTCAATACCTCTTTCAAAATAAATTGCTTTTAAAGCATAGTCCTTACCCCCACTAGCAAATTTACCCGCCGGATATGGTTTAATAGCATAGTTTGCTGCCGGTTTGTCTGAAAAGCCTGCCATAGGATTGGATTCATCCAGATACTGATAAAGCCATCCGGATGGTTTTGCTGCCCTGGCTCTTACCAGATTAACGTAATCCTCTGCCTTTTGAAGACTTCCAGCATTTGCCTCTGCTTCGGCTGCCATCAACAGAACATCAGCAAAACGTATTACCAGCACATTAATCGCATTTCCCGGTGCCCAGGAACTAAGATCTGCATAAATATCCTGGTTTTTCTGTCTGTGAATATTTTTTTTCGGCGCATATGGCCCCGCATATGCCTGGTCTCTTACCCAGTCCATTCCCGGAAAAAGTCCCCAGTCATGATAAGGAATGCCCCTTCTCCCAACAGTCCAGTCCAGACGCGGATCAAGCGTTCCTGCATCCGGAGTAAAAGGCGTTGATGAGGTAAGTCCCATGTCATTTTTTACCGGACTGCTGTTAGGACCATCCAAAAGCGGAAGACCGTTTGCATCCGTCCGGTATGAATTCACAAGTGCCTGAGAAGGCTGATAAAACCCGCAGCAGCTGAAAGGAGCTCCTGTACCATATGGAAAATTAAGCATCCCTCCCATGTTCGCACTGTAAATATCCAGTGTTCCGTCGTTGGCCACCATTTGAATTGCAAAAACAGATTCTGCATTATTCTTGGTCGAAGCATCAAAGTTATCCTTGAATTCTACAAGTCCGTATTTTAACCCGTTGGAAGTTACCCCACTGGCAATCACATCAGTAAAAACCGGAAGTGCCAAGTCAAATTTCTTTTGATAAAGATAAGTTTTACCCAGATAAGCGCCGGCAGCCCATTTGTTTACACGCCCCACCTGCGACTGTGTCGCTGGTAAATTTTCATAAGCAAATTTCAGATCAGCCTCAATCATCGGCCAGATATCTACATCATTTGGCTGGTTGAAATCCGTGGTGGTTTCATCAATCCAGGGAACCATGTTCCACATTTTTTTCAGCTCAAAATAATAATGGCCGCGAAGAAAACGGGCTTGTGCTTCAATAGGTGCTTTTTCTGTTTCCGGCAGGTCTTTAACCAGTGCCAAAACTCTTAGAACCGTATTTGAGCGGGTAACACCTTCATACAACGCTTTCCATTTTGTATTAAAAAAACCATTGTCGGCTCCGGAAGTAAAAGTCGCGATTGCTGCAATTGGCGTCTGGTCCCCTCCGTCACTTCCTTTGTGCGCGTCACCTGCGGCAACGGCTCCGTAAATCCAGTTATCCGGTGCAGACTCCCAGCCGCTTCCGCCTGTAAAATCTCCCTGCCCGTCCAGCGCGCCATAGGCACCGGTAAGAAGCGCATCAAGACCTTTTGCGTTTGCTAAAACATCATCACCTAACGCTCCCTGAACTGGTTTGTCAAGAAAATCATCCTGACAAGCCTGCAAGAAAAGCAAGGAGATGACCAAACAAATAGCTCCTATATAGTTGAATATTTTTTTCATATCTGTCGCTCTGATCAAATTAAAAAGTAAGGTTAATGCCCACAGTGTACTGGCGTGAAGAAGGATAAGAACCTTCGTCCAGACCGATGACAGTTGGGCTATTATCTCTGTTTCTGCTGATTTCAGGGTCAAGTCCCGAGTAACCTGTGATTGTAAATAAATTGGTCGCCTGAAGGTAAAGCCGCAGCTGCTGCACCTTAATTTTTTTCAACAATCCCTGAGGAAAAGTATAGCCAATCTGGATGTTTTTAGCGCGCAGATAAGACCCGTCCTCAACAAAATATGAGTTTGGAACGTTGATCGTGCTAAAAGAACTGGCATTTTCCTGGATCGGTGCTTTTGCATTGTGATTTTCTGGTGTCCATGAATTGTACAAAGCTGTTTTACTTTTCGCGCCTGAACGGGATGAGTTAAAATCTGTCCACCAAAGTGTCTGGTTCCATACTTCATTTCCCTGGACCCCGTAAAGGAACATGCTGAAATCGAAGTTTTTATAGTTAAACGCAAGGTTCAAACCGTAACTAAAATCCGGATTTGGATTACCCAGCATCGTGCGGTCGGCAGAAGAAATAACCCCGTCTCCATTGGTGTTTGCGTAACGGAAACGGCCAAGGGCCGCACCTTCCTGATAGACTGCATCCGGGTTGCCGGTTTGCTTAACTGCCAGAGCATTTGCCTGGTCAATTTCTTCCTGCGTGTTCCAGAATCCATCAACTTTATATCCAAAAAACTGGCCGATAGAATTACCGACCTGATTTCTGACAATCGACGCTCCGTCAAATCCACGACCTTCCAGATCGAAATAATTCGCGCTGTTGGTAACCTTCAAAATTTTATTGTTGTAGGTTGTAAACGTTAAAGTGGCATTTAATTTCAAGTCGCGGGCCAGATCAAATTTTGAATTAACCTGAAGATCAATTCCTTTGTTTTTCATTTGTCCGATATTCACAAAAGGCACATTTCCACCTCCGGCAGTTCCTATCAGAGAGGGATTGAAAAGCAGGTCTTTTACCTCCTTGATATAATAATCAGCGATAATGTCCAGATGACCTTTCAGGAAAGTTGCATCAACACCAATATTGGTACTTATATTTTTTTCCCAAACAGCATCAGGATTTCCGATCTGCGATTTTTCAAAACCTTCCAAAGCGCCTGCGTTGCCGGTACCGTTCAAATCATAATAAGAACTGCGGCGATTGGATCCATATGTTGTGAATGCATTACCTGATCCTACGTTGATCTGATTACCCATGACACCGTAGTTGACGCGCAGTTTCAAATCATCCAGCCAGGAAATTCCTTTCATGAAATTCTCCTGGGAAATCCGCCAGCCCGCGCTGACAGCCGGAAATGTTCCATATCTTTTATTGATGAATTTCGATGATCCGTCACGGCGAATTACGGCACCGAAAAGGTATTTATCCGCATAAATATAATCGACCCGCCCCAGCAGTGAATATAGCGCATCGCCTGAACGACTGCTATAATTACTTCTTGTGCCCGAACCCGTTGAAAGATTCATATAATTGGGATCAAAAGAAAAATAGCCCTGGGTACTTCCACCCACATCATAACCTTTGCTGTTGTAACTTTCACTGCCTGCAACAACAGTCAGCTCATGTTTTCCCATGCTTTTGTGGAAAGTCACAAGGTTTGACCAGGTCCAGTTATAACCCGAATACGAATCTTCCGAGTAAGTATTGGTATTGCTGTTTTCTTTGTTTTCGTAAGTTGGGAAGTCGAAGCTGTTGGATCTTCCTGAGTAATTTTCACCACCAAAACTGGAACGGAAGGTAAAATATTTGAACAAGTCAAACTCAGCGAAAACATTTCCAAACAGACGGTTGCTCAAACCCTTATTGTAGCGTGTACGTTCACGCATAGCAACCGGATTAAAAGCATCACCCATGCCAGAAGCGCGGCTTCCCGCATAGTTGCCCATAATGTCATGGACCGGAACAATCGGCTGCATGCGAAAAGAAAATGCAATTGCAGAACCGCCATCAGATAAATAGCTTCGTGGATTGTCGCTGATGGAATATGCCAGGTTTTCACCAATTCTGATGTGTTTGCCAATATTGTACTGGCTGTTGGAACGCAGCGTATATCTTTTCAGATAAGTGTTTGTAAGGGCCCCTTGCTGGTTGAAATAATTCAAAGAGAAAAGATAATTTCCCTGGTCATTCCCGCCGCTTAGTGAAATGTTATGACTCGTTGACGGCGCTTTTTTAAAGATTTCATGAAACCAATCTGTTCCCGCTTTATTTGCTTTTACGATTTGGTTGAAGGTATTGAAATCGTCAACGGAAGTGTAATTTGGATTGACATAGTAAAGCGATGGATCCGTTCCCGGGTCTCCTTCTTTGGCGCCTGTTGGAAGGATATAATCTGGCAAAACCGGCGCTGCCCCATAACCATATTGATCATCACCAACGGTTAAGCCAGAATTTTGCTGAACTTTGAATTTAAGTTGTGCCTGTTCCAGCGGTGATAAAGTGTTCCATACATTGCCGCCAGGAGGCGTTTGAATTCCATAGTAAGCGGTGTAATTTACTTTTACCTTATCTTTTCCTTTTTTGGTTGTAATAATAATAACGCCATTCGCAGCACGGGAACCGTAAATAGAAGCCGATCCCGCATCTTTCAAAACCTGCATGGAACCGATATCATTAGGGTTCAAATCAGAAATGGAAGTTGTTGGAACGCCGTCCACTACATATAAGGGAGCATTATTTCCAAAAGTGTTAATTCCGCGGATCTGGATTTGGGGCGATTCTCCCGGCTGACCGGAGCCCGAAATTGTTACCCCGGAAGCGCGGCCCTGCAACTGACTTGTTACGGTTCCACTGGGCGTCTGATTCAACTGTTCAACATCAACCACTGAAACTGCACCGATCAAATCCTTTTTACGCTGCGAGCTATAACCCGTTACCACCAGTTCAGACAGTGTAGAAACATCAGGTTTCAACACTATATCGACAACACCGCGCGATCCCACCATTACTTCCTGTCCCATAAAACCGATAAAACTGAAAATAAGTATCGATTCGTCGCCGGGAATATTGATCTGGTAATTTCCTTCCACATCGGTCATTGTACCTTCATTAGAGCCCTTTAGGCGGATGGCGACGGAAGGAAGAGATTCGCCTTTTTCGTCGGTTACCTTGCCTTTTATCAAACGGATGTTTACCTGTGAGGAAAGATTTTTTGCCTCCTGGATCTTTTCAGCTTTTGTCTTCTCTGTGATACCAATCATACTGCCCACTTGCTTGAATTCCAGAGAAGTTTGCTTCTCGATGAGCTTCAGTATGTCATTCAGCGGCAGCCCCATCGCATAAAGCGTGACCTGGGGCGTATTTCGAATCAGTTTTTCGTCGAAAGCAAATGTAACATGAGCCTGTTGCTCAATTTGCCGGAGCACATTTTTGACCCGCGTCTGGCGGACGTCCATATGCACATGCTGGGCTTCACTGGGACTGGCCGCCAGTAATGCCGCAGTCAATAGGTTAATGCCTAAAATTAGCGTAGAAATGCGCATACATTTTTTCAATAAGGGGAGTCCCTTACGGTAATAATTCACCATATTTGTCTGATGTTTAATGATTAACCTGTTAAACGTTACCCTTCTGACTGTTGATGGTTCGAAGCATTGCACAGCAGGAGAGGATCTCATTCCGGGGACATTTGCAGTGTTCCCGGTTTTTGTTGGTAGTACTTTCCTAGAAAGCCGACCTGATTGTAGTTTTATCTGATTACGATGGTGCTGTCGTTAAGTTGTGAATAGTTAAATTTTTTGGAAAAACTAAGAACTTTCAGCACATCCGTTAATGGCTGGTTATCAAGTGTTATTGATATTTTTTCTTCTTCAAGTGCTTTCTTTTCTACAACAATATGCTGATTGTACTTTCTTTCCAGGGCATGAAAAACCTCTGAAAGCGGCTCATCTTCCAGTACATTCCGGTTGTCTTTCCAAGGTGCGATGGCAGGTGGGCTGATTTCGCTGATTTTAATTTCTGACTTTTTATTTTGAACAATAATCTGCTTTTCGGGTAATAGCATAACGGCCGGTTTTCCAGGTTGATTGTGAAGGCTTACACCCACTTTTCCGGATTTTACAGTAACCTTCGACTGGCCGTCGTTGTCATATGCTTTTACATCAAATGAAGTTCCAAGAACGGTCACGTCCAGCGTTTTTGTCCTTACCACAAAAGGACGTTTTGACTCGTGAACGACATCAAAGAAGGCTTGTCCGTTTACCAGTGTAATTTCACGCAGTTTTTGAGTAAAGATTTTCGGAAACCTGACCGTTGATCCGGAATTAAGCCAAAGTTTGGAGCCGTCGGAAAGCTGAATAGAGATAGTCTGACCGAATGGTGCATGGACCAGTTGCATCACGCTTTCAGAAGCCGGCCTTGTTTTATGCCAAGCAAATATGGCAAGCGTTATTACGGCCGCCGCAGAAGCCGCCCAGATACCAAGCCTGCGAAATAAACCAGAGGACACCGGTTCTTGTTCTGCCTCATTTTGCGCAATGCTATCTTTTAGCCTTCCTAAAATGCTTTGTTTTAACTGCTCTTCTGTTTCATAGTTTTCAGAAACAACGATTTCCGATTCACCGGATAGTGTTGTTTTATCATACCAGCTATGAAGCAGCTGCTTTTCTTCTTCGCTGGCAGTACCATCAAGAAATTTTTGAGCTAATATTTTTAGATATTCTTGGTTCATGCTTATCCGGGATTATTCCTCTGTAAGCACAGAGTATGGAAGTAAGCAAAACCCCTTAGTAGTAATTGAAAATTTTTAGATTATTTTTTATTGGCGCTTATAATTGCGTCAAAATAATTATTTGCAGAATAAAATTTATCGAACCACTTAGCCCCGCACGCACTACTTTCAATGCTTTTGTCAGGTGAGCTTCGGCAGTTTTAGGAGATATCTGCAACTGTTCGCATATGTCGGTAAGGGATCTGTCCTCTAACTTGTTATACTGAAATACAAGTCTGCATTTTTCAGAGAGCCGGTTGGTCAGTGTTGTTATAATTTCCAGTAATAATCTGTTTTCAATGTCCTTTTCAATGGAAACAAAAGGCGAGCTAGTGTTTCTGATCTCGTTCTCATAAACTTGTTGTTTTTTTATTTTGGAAAGGGACCGGTAAACCTCATAACGCAGCATCGCAGCAAGATACTGCCGAAGACTTGCAATGCTGAGTGTTTCCCGCTTGGTCCACAACAGTAAAAATACATCCTGAGTGATCTCCTCAGCTATTTCCGAAGATTTTACGATACGATGCGCCATCAGGAACATTTTATTCCAATAGCGGTTATAGATTTCTTCAAAAGCTGCATTCTCTCCTGTTTTTAACAAAGTAGTTAATTCGTCGTCGGAAAGTTCGTCGTAATCTACCATGCCTGTAATGTATTTAGCAATTGCCTGAGTTTAGGTTTTAAAAGAAAGTAAACAATTCCAAGGATTTATTAGACTTATATTTTAATTTGGATTTAAGAATTTATTTCAAAATAAAGTTAAGTTAAAAATGTTAAATCTAATATTTAATTTGGCAAATGATCAATTTTAATAATTTCAGTTCACTTGTATGTTTTAATTTTTTCTTCAACGATTATCACAAAAGCTGACAGGCTGCTGCATAGATGAATAAGTACCTATCTAAATTCTGTACCGGTAAGCAAAGTTAAGGGCCGGTTTTATAATTGGGTACCTGCTGAATATTTCTAATTCCTATATTAAAAAGTTTATTAAAAATTCGATTGGTTTTGCATGGCCGCCTTCGCTTTTCAAACGTGATATCGTTGGCATTGCTCTTCCGTTCTGATTTATCATAAGTAGGCAATAAAAAAATCGCCTCATCCGTAAAACGTGAATTCCCACATATGCATTTTCGGGATAATTGGCATTTAAAAAGGGAAAAGAATTACCATTTCGTGTCGGGTATAATCATTGATAAGGGCACTCGACTCAATTATCAATTTAACATAAAACCAATATGAAAAACTATTTTATTTACGCGCTAATTTTAGCAGGATCACAATTCCTTTCACAACATTCATACGCACAATCCGTTCAGAATCAGGATGCCGATTTTGTACAGAAGGCTGCGGAAGGTGGAATGCTTGAAGTAAATCTTGGCCAGCTTGCCCTGAAAAAAGCAGAAGCCAAACAAGTAAAGGATTTTGCAAAAATGATGGTTGATGACCACACCAAGGAAAATGAAGAACTGATGACTTTGTCAAAAAAGAAAAAATTTGATATGCCTGCAACATTTGGCAGTGCCAAACAAATGATGTGTGATAGCCTTTCCTCTAAAAGTGGTAACACTTTTGATATGATTTACATGAATATGATGATTGCTTCACACGAGGAGACAATTGGGCTATTTCAGCGGGAAGCAACCGGAGGAAAAGATGCCGATTTAAAGAAATGGGCAACTGCCAAACTGCCGGCTCTAAAACATCATTTGGAAATGGCTAAAATGCTTTTCAAAACCAACTAGATTGATACCCCATCGCATGGAGGGTGCCTGTAAACACCCTTCTTGCTATGGGTTTGACACTGATTTTACAACCGGGCCAATTTGATCTATACGAAAGACCAAAGATACTTTTTTGAATAAAATGGGGAAATAATTATTATAAAGGATGATGAAGATGATCAGTACCTTTTGAAAAAGTGTTTAATACACTGCATTGCCCAATAAAAGGATTTATTTCCAAGACGGCATGACCGCATTGAAATACCTGCATAATAATGACATTGCTCCTTTTCTTCTTCTTTCAGATATCAATATCTAAAACGGATATCTGTTCAGAGCCTTTTCCTGCTTCAATTTTTTTAATTCCTTCTTACCCCTGCCTTCTTCTTCATTGCAATCTAGACTTTTACAAAATTTAGCCAAACCCAACAACTTGGTTTACAGTAATATTCAGAAAAAGAAGATTTAAAAGTGCTCCTTTTCTTTCATTATTGGGAAATCGACAACAAAGACGAAAAACTTCTACAAAAATTGCGTAAATCAACTACAAACCGTTTCGTTTCTATCAGTTACATTTGAATTACTAAAAGCCGCCCCCTGTTGAATCTGCCAAAGGTTGTAACAGAAACAGTGCTTATGATTCAAACAGAATTTACCTTCCATACTTATGAGCAAGTCAAACATTTTTGTATATACGGAGCTGTCCAAGCTTACTGCCAGTCTGACAAACCTTAGTGGAGGAATTAAACAACAACTAAAATCTCAGGCAGGTTATTTCAATATAATTACCCCAAAATACTTCTCAGAAAACCTGATGGGTGAATGGGAAAATATTACCGGAAAGATCAGAAAAGACGGTCCTAGTATAGGTCCCGATGGCCAGATCCGTGCTAACGCAATTATTAATACGATTGATCGCATGAGCCAGCAGGAATGCATTGCCCTGACAAACCAGGTAATAAGCCTTTACGAAAAAGTCAAACAAGAATTTGAAAAATAATCAGAAAGGTTTATTGATTTGTGGTCTACTTTCTGAACGTTGCTGGCAATTGCCAGCAACGTTTCTTTTTTTATGCCTTAATTGCCATTGGCTGTGTTTCTTTACTAACATGCTACTGATAAAGCAAACTATATAACTGGCAACATCGTTACGCCTGACACTGAAGCCAATCTTTGTCAACTGCTTAGACCTAATTAAAAGAGTTCCGAAACTGCAATGGTGACTGACTGGTATTACTTTTAAACAATTTATTGAATGATTGTGGATGCTCAAAACCCAAGGCATACGCAACCTGATTCACCGATAATTCAGTAGTCGGTAATTTCCCTCAGCCTGATGCACAACTTTGTCGATGATAACTGCCTGATGCTTTTATGGAATTAGCAAAATCTTCCCTTCATCAGTATATCTACAATTCTTGATACGCCACAATCTTACGCAACATTACGCCCCAGCCAGAACTAGCCAGCCGCCGCCAAGTCAGTTAGACAATTAAGAAAATATTAAAACTTTGATATGGGCCGAATCGGTTTGATTTGGCATTCCGGATGTGATTATCTTTGGCCGGCAAAACTTAGATACCCCCTACATGAATTCAGTGTTAAGATTTTTTAAAACAGAACGCGTAATTTTTTATTTCTATCTGATAATGAGCGTTGTTATTGGCCTGGTCTTTTACTTCCAGGGCCCCCGCAGATTCAACAACTTGATCATCTACCGCCAATCTTTTTTTCATCTCATCGATCACAAAAACCTCTTTGTTGAATATCCCACAGAGTATTTCGATATCTTTTTATACCATCCAACATTTTGCATTCTCTTTATTCCGTTTAGCTTGATGCCAGTATTTGCATCGCTGATATTGTGGACGTTACTGGGTGGTTTGATTATTTTTTATGCCATTAAATTTCTTCCGATTAAACCGGGCGAAAAAGTATTTTTCTGGTGGTTTGTTCTGATTGAACTTGCCACGACATTGCATAGCCAGCAAACCAACTCAATTATCGCTGCGCTGGGACTATTTACCTTTGCTTTCCTGGAAAGAGGCAAGCCTAAATGGGCTGCTCTTTTTCCTGTTATCGCTTTCTGTATCAAGGGTTATGGACTGATTTTCGCGGCGCTGTTTTTGTTTTATCCAAAACCCGGAAAGTACATTTCCTATTCCATTCTGTGGCTCATCATCTTTGCATTTCTGCCGCTCCCATTCACCGGGCCGGCCTATTTTATTCAGGTGTACAAAGACTGGCTGACCTGTCTTACAAGCGACCATGCTGTCAATTTTGGCTATTCGCTGATGGGACTTTTCCAGCTATGTAAAACGTCATTCACCGAGTCGGATTTAACTACGACGCAGTTTATTGGATTGTTTTTATTTGCAGTCACTTTGCTTATAAATTTGCTGAACAAGGCTTATGTTCAAAAAAGTCAGCGCATGCTACTTTTAGCCTACTGCGCCTTGTGGGTCATTGTTTTCAATCATTCTTCTGAGCCGCCAACATTTATTATATCGGCTGTGGGAATAGCCGTTTTCTGCCTGGTAAACCGTAAGCGGTTTACGTACTGGCCTGATATCATTGCCGTTATTGTTCTGTTTTTTAGTGTCGTCGCACACAAGGATATTTATTCGGCCTCCTGGCCTTTTGGATTTGTGCCGTCTTTGGTTGCCAAGACTTTGCCATGCGTTTTGGTATGGCTTATTTTACAAGTCCAGCTGTTTTTTAAAACTGAAACACTTGACACAAAATATGCTGATGGTTAATAATTGCCAATCCTAATCAAATTCTGCTGCACTTTTATCCACCGACTGAAAGGCCTTATCCGTTTTGATCAGATAAGCGCAATAATCCTGACTGGTAATAAATTCTGCGCCAGTTTCCTTCAATGCGCTGATCAGGTAATCCAGTTTTTGAATCAGTCTTTCACCGTTAGGTTTTTTAACATAACCCGGCAATTTGTAATGATCAATTCCGGCAAATTCCCAGGGGTGAAAGTATAACATGAGATTTCTCCTTTTGCGCAGTGTTCTCTTGGCAATAGCAGTATAAAGCGCGCTGGGAAGATTCTTAAATGATAGCCAAAAAAGGGGAAAACGCAGCGTCGGACTTGTCGAACACGGAAGAATAATGAGGCCCTTTTCCACGGTTGGCTCCGCACTTTTATGAAGCAGATTATATCGCCCGGGAAGAAAAGTTGGATTAATAGACGAATCATACTGAAATCCCCAGTCAGAGAGTCTGGATATATTAAGCGGCTTCAAACGGGGCATTCTGAAACCCGTCACCTTTATTCCGGTCACCTCTTCCAGAATTTGCTTTGATTCAAGTATGTCTTCCTGCCTGAACTCATGAAAAGGAGAATGAAACAGCGCATGGGAGGCTATTTCATGTCTTTGCGAAAGTTTTTTAATTAGTTCCGGATTCTTCAATGCAAAATTACCCGTCGTGAAAAATGTCACCGGAATACGATGTACAGCCAGTAGCTTTTTCAATCTGTCCATGCCTTCAAGCGTTATATCAAACTGCTCTTTGGTAGATACTTTCTGACCATACTCTTCGGGAATATCAAATTCTTCCAGATCAAAAGTAAGCATTACAAATTGTCGTTTCATATACTGCCTAAGGGTTATTCTTGCCATATTTACCGCTTCGCGATAAACTGTTTTAATTTAAAAATAAGTCAATACAATCAAAAGATCGGCTTTAATTCAATCCTGAGTGTATTATTTTTCATTCATTTCAAATACAAACGTATTGCTTTTTGTTTGATAACGAAGGATTTTAAGAAGTATAAAATTCCTGCGTTTTTTTGTCATACTTAACGGTGTGATCTTTCAAAACACCGGATGACGCTTAAATTCAAGTTAATCGAGCCGTGATCAAGCTGCCGGTCGTGTTCAAGGACGTTGATATCCAACCTATGGCTGCTGCTTTCAAAGGAATTCGTATGGCTGGTAACAATCGCATGTCTGATTGCCTCGCCGCTGGCCTGGTGGTCTATGCGCAGCTGGCTTGAAAAATATGATTACCGTATTGAAATTAGCTGGCCGGTTTTTGCAGTTGCGGGCTCGACAGCTGTAATCATCGCACTGCTTACAGTAAGCACCCAGGCAATCAAAGCCGCTATTGCCAATCCTGTTGACAGGTTAAAAATTGAGTAATATCTGGCATTTGCTGTCTGACTCGTGGGCCTGACTGTTACAACTAAATCGGAAATCCGGAAAATTAATCCGGATAAAAGTAAGACTTGATTGTTCAACCAAAAGGAAAATATCCGCGTATTTTCCTTTTGGTAATTCATTTCAACCACGAGGCTCAAACCGCACGGATGGTTGAACTTTCAGAAACAGGACGTGCTTGTGTTTTTTTGGCTCAATATTTTCCCGAGTTTAAACTTGTCAGGCAAAATCAAATCAGCTGATACTGCTCAATGGATTGTAGTGCTTTTTCCAGTGCAGTCTCACTTAGAGCAGGAATTCCCATTCCCTCTACCCTAAAAAAGTTCAGATCAGTGATGCCAATAAAACCAAAAACGGTTTTCAGATAGGGCTCAACAAAATCATTTTCTTTAAAGGGTCCTTCGGAAAATACAGCACCGCTGGATATGGCAACATAAGCCTTTTTGCCTGTAACAAAACCTTTGGGACCGTTTTCGTCAAATTTAAAAGTAATTCCGGCACGCACGACCTGATCCAGCCAGGCTTTGACAGAAGACGGAATTGAAAAATTATAGGTAGGTACATTCAGCACAAGAATATCAGCGTCAAAAACTTCCTGAATCAATTCATCTGAAAGCCGGACAGATGCTTTCTGCAAATCTGTCTGCTGGTCAGACGGCGTGAAAAAGGCTTCTAGCTGACCTGCATGTACATGCGGAAAGATACCATGGGTCAAATCCCGGACCATAACTTCTGCTCCGGGATATTCTGCACTTATTTTACCGATCAGCGCATTACCAAGCTTATTGCTGAAAGACATTTCGCCACGGGGACTGGAAATAATATTTAAGATCTTTTTCATTGTCATTATACTTTTAAATTTTTACAAAGCTAAGTTGCCCAGACACGCGTTTGCCTGGAGTTTCCCGGAGTATACCGGTATACTTTGGGAAAGCGGTATATAAAAGAAAGCTTGTTTTTCTTAGTTTTGTAGCTATGGAAATAGCAATAGAAGATAAAAGAAAATGTCCGGCGCACGCTTCAACAGCTGACTGCTCAAAAATGCTCCTACCGATTAGGGATGCCCTGGATATATTAAGCGGCAGATGGAAACTGCAAATTATCCTTTCCTTAAAATTTGGAAAAAAACGCTTTAAGCAGATACAAAGAGAAATTCCCGGACTTACGCCAAAAATGTTGTCTAAGGAATTAAAAGAGCTGGAACTAAATGAGCTGGCAGAAAGGCATGTGCATGATACTGTTCCTGTTTTGATCGAGTATGACCTTACACCCTACGGACGGACGCTCAGCCCGCTGATTGGTGAACTGCACTCCTGGGGAAGCGCCCACAGGAAAAGAATATTAAAAGGGGAATCGGAGCTGTCGTGATAGCAGTACTTGCCATTTCACTGTTGGTGCGCCAGACTATAAGAGGGCAGAAATGCTGTTTTTAGATAACAACTATTTGGAATGGGCTAAAAGCCACCGGGTAAAATAAGAGTATTCTTCCCTGATTAAAACTCATAAAAGGTTTTTGGTCTGGCCAAACACTACTTAATCCTTCTTTGCTGGTTTTGTCATATCAATCCATTTCGTAGAAATATAAAATGGTGATACTAGTATAGACAAAGTCCATTTAAGTATTGTTCTCATAACAGTATTATTTGATATGCTGAAAGTTAAGGAAATTACGGCTCCTTCCTTGACGTTTTTGATAAGCGGTAAAAGTTAGGAATCTTATCAGTGGAGCTTTTCCCCGGAAAGATCAGTCATGTCATAGGTAAAAAATTCTTTCAAAGCCTCCTTCGTCTACTTTATAAATTAATGAATTTATAAAGTAGAATCCGCTTGTAGACATCATCCAGCTTCATATAGTGTGGAATATTAATTTAACGCGAATTTAAACTACCACCAAAATTCCTTTTAATTCATAAAAGCTGGCTTTAGTGTTGTCCCTCCCCTTAATCTGCAATCCGTACATTCTGCACTTGCCACCGTGACCGAGTCAGACCTTTTTCCGTGATAGGTCAGAAGCAACTGCTCAGTTCGCAGCGCACATAGTTCATCCAGCGAACGGCATTCAATTGGTATCGTGTCCGTTTTCGCGCATCGTGGAAAACTTCCAAGACCCGGAGTGATCAAGATCCGTTTTTTTTCTTCTGTGCCTGCGCTGAAATAACCGAAGACAAGTTCAGAAGGATTAATCGTACTTTTGATATTACCGGTTAGCAAAAAAGGTGTCGGGTCAAAAAGTCCTCCGGTTAGTTCAGTCGTTTTTGCAAGGGTTGTCCAGTATTCAAACGCCTCACTGGATAAAGCGTATTGTTTTAATAAAATGCTGTACTTGATATATAGTTTGTTTGTGCTGATAGGCACTATATTGATTGGCACCTCACTGATGATATCACTGCTTTGCTTAATAGTTGAGCCCAGAAGGATATTTCTGGATTTAAAGGTTTGCCAGCATTTATTGATATCTTTTTCCCTGAGAACAACTTTGCCTGCAATGACTTCAAGCGCAGACGCGTAGGTGGCATGATATTCCCAGGTTTCTTCAAAACTCCACCGGTAGAAATGAGTCTGGTTCTTAGGATCATGGGTATTAGCATAGAAAACTACTGCATTTCTGACTGGTTCAATCTTATAGCTAACGCTGTCAATTGCCGGCGTTTTTATGACAGCCACATATTCAGAAAGATACTCCTTTCCTGCTGCGGTTTTAATCCTCAATCTGTATTTTTTCCCCTGATCAAACCCATAAGGAGGTAAAATGTATTTCCCGGCACCCGTTTCTTTAAACGAAAATGTCGTTCCTGATTCATCTTCAACAGATAACGCCGCACCTGTTTCCTTGACAGGCTCTTCTGTCTGGCTTAAGTTCTGGGTTCTGCTCAACTGAATGATACTTGTGTCCGCGCCGGTGTTCAAAAATCCATCTACAACAAGATTTTGTTCCAAAGTATCAATTCCAGGTGGCGAAAACTGCTTGATACATCCATGAATAAAGAAGACAACCAACAGAATAAAAAAGAGTTTTTGGTATCTATTCATGACGCAATAACTGTTTGTAACCGACGAAAAGAAAACATCTTATCATGGGGGGAAAGTGAAAGTTGAGTAATGAGAACTTTTTTTAAAAGAACTAAAAACTGCTTTTTACTTAAAATCAAACTTTTTTAACGCCAAAGGCTGGTCAGCTATGAGTGAATGTTCTTTCTAAATCATCTCTCCCAACATCACTTACTGCTTAAAATTTTTCCGGCAATATCACATTGAAAGTCGCGCTTCGCGCCTGTTAGATTTACTTTTTGTTGCTCTGATGCACAAAAGATGTTCGCCTGTATCTTCAGGTATGAAAGAGCATATATAGAATTTATTTGACCTTGTTTTGGTTCAGGGCGACGGGAGTTCAGAGCCTTAATTATGCCCGTTTTGTTAAAATATATTTCGGCAATGAGAAAATTTCCTGCACCCTATCGTGACCAATTGCGAATTTGTATCTTTGCAGCAGGCAATATTGAATATATTACTAAAGATCTTATCTTTAATATTTAGCGATACCGAACCTCCTCATATTAAACCTTTTGATGCCATAAAATGACAACGTTGTCTAAGCTGATCACAATATCCATAGTAATACTATTGGTTCAACTTACATCGGCTACGGCTTATAGCCAGGACGGATCAGATCTGATAAAGACTTTTAAGAGATTTAAAGGGGAACCACGGGATTCGGTACAGATCTCTATTTGCAATAAACTGGCTGAAAAGTACCTGTTTAATAACACGGATAGCTCTCTTTTATTTGGAACGATCGCCTTACAATATGCAAAAGAAGTTTGTCTTCTTAAAGAAACAGTAAGAGCCTACAACAACATTGCAAAAATCTATTATGTAAATGGTTCATTTTTTGAGTCTCTTTCCTATGCGGATTCTGCTTCGGTTATCTCCAAGCAGCAAGGCTGGAAGTCGGAGCTTGCCATTGCCATCAACACAAGGGGCGTCATCTATCTTGGTCAGAAAAGATTTAAGGAGGCGATACCTGAATTTAAAAAAGCGCTGGCAATTAATGAACAGATTAAAGACAGCGCAAAGATTTCAGCAAATTATTTCAATATCGGCTTATGCCATGATGAACTTCACCAGTTTAAGGATGCCTTTGCAAATCTGAAAAAGGCACTTTTGATTGCAGAACAATGCAAAGACGGACACCTGAATCAAATGTCCCTGAACAGAATCGGAGAGACCTATTTTCATTCACGAAATTACAAACAGGCACTATTTTATTATCAGTCGGCCCTTCATTTTACTGCCTATCAGGACAGGTGGGAGAAAGGTTTCGCTTATTCTGGTTTGGCCCAAACGCTTTACGAAATGAAGCGCTACAACGAAGCACTGGCCTATGCTGAC
The DNA here is from genome assembly GCF_015221875.1 of Dyadobacter subterraneus. Classification (NCBI taxonomy): domain Bacteria; kingdom Pseudomonadati; phylum Bacteroidota; class Cytophagia; order Cytophagales; family Spirosomataceae; genus Dyadobacter; species Dyadobacter subterraneus. The sequence goes on along the minus strand of NZ_JACYGY010000001.1, from coordinate 2,383,340 downwards.
AGGAGTTTTGCACTGATGCAACAGATGAAAGCCGACTGGGATACAGAGCGGGCAGCTAATATTTTATCAAAATGTTACGCAGCATTAAAAGATTATCAAAAGGCTTATGAATACCAGGCCATTGCGCGGGCCTATGGCGACAGTATTCTTAATCAAAATAAGGAACAGGAGATCAACTACCTGCATTTGCAGGATCAGAAAGCCGAGAATTTAGACCTGACCAGAGAAAACGAGAACAGCAGGCAGGTAATCAAGAACAACCGGATCATTATCTCGCTGACCGCACTATTCTCTATTCTGCTTTTAGGGGCACTTTTTTTACTAAGGCTTAATATCTCCCGTAAGAATGTCTTGAACCGAAAACTTCAGGAGAGCAATGATGCGATTGGTCAGCAGAAGCAAGAGATTCAGGCCCAGCGTGAAGCATTGATCTCACTTAATCAAACCAAGGACCGGGTATTATCTGTCATTGGCCACGATCTGCGTAGCCCCTTTGCATCAATTGTTCAGGCGCTGGATATGATCACCCAAGGCTATTTGGACGAACAGGAACGGAAATATATTCTCCAAGACTTCCACCGGCAAATATTGCACGTCTCAGAGCTGATCGATAATCTGCTCAACTGGGCAAGCAGCCAGCGGAGCGGTGCTCAGGTAAAATATGAAAAAATAAACTTGACGGAGGTAACCGGGAGCGTCTTGTCATTATACAAGCCGGTTTCTCAACAAAAAAAGCAGCATTTAATACACCAGGATCAAAAGCCGGTATATATTGAAGCCGATGAAAATCATGTCAAAATCATCCTTCAAAATATCATTAGCAATGCCATCAAATTTACCCCGCCAACAGGAACAATTAACTTGTTTTATAGCTGTCAGGATGATTTTTCCGCCATTCATATCAAGGATAGCGGAAAAGGTATGTCAGAGGAAAAATTAGCCCGGTTATTTAAATCTTCGGGCGTGGCAATATCGGAAAACGGCACAAACAGTGAACCCGGAACCGGACTGGGCCTGGTGATGATTAAACAATTTATTGAGGAAAATGATGGCCGTATTCAGGTACGGAGCGAAAAGGATCAGGGATCTGAATTTATCGTTTATTTTAAATCCTGTCAAAAATCAGATCTTTCACTTTGAAAATGCGCAGCTAATGCCTCTGGCGCTGATGTGGAAAAACTCTTAAGCAGTGCAAGACCTCAAAAAGCAATACGATCTTTATTTCATCACTTCATTTCAATACCAATAACCTGCTGCCGCTCGGCATCTGCTTCATTTCCAGGGAATAAATTCCCTGGCTACAATGTCGGCCGTGCCTACGGCACTAGAAAAATGCCATAGGCATGAATGACATTGTAGCCAGGGATTTCAATCCCTGTATTACCGATATTTTAGTCGTTTGTAAATGCCGTAGGCATGGTCAATTTAATCCAACTAACCATCTTCTTCTATAAACTAACATTAGTATCTTTCAACCGCTTAATTGCTCATTTATTCCCCATACCACTTATCACTGAAAAGCATCCATTCGTGTACTTTGTTATACATAGTACCTGCCATCACCCTATCTTTGATTCATCAATAAGGGAAACAATTACAACAGAACATTCAAATATAATTAGCCATGAAAAACTCATTCAAAAATATCGCTCTTGCTTTCGCATTTGTTACCTCTTTCGCTTTCGCTGCTAACGCTGAAAATAAAGAAACTAAAAAAGCTTTAAGCTTTGGAACCGGGGTTTATATCAACAAAGGTGGAAAAATCAACGTGTTGGTCGACAAAGCGGATGATAACGCTTCAACAACCATTCTTGTGAAAAATGAAAACGGAGACGTCGTTTACCGCGAAATTGTAGCCAAAGGAAATCAGAAATTCGGTCGCCAGTTGAACGTTACGGATCTTGAAGCAGGTAAATACCAAATCGATGTAACAAGTAAAAACGAAACACAAACCAAAACATTCCAATTGTCAGATCAAAAAACAGAACGTGCATTGACAATCAAATAAGCATCAGTAACGAATACTCTATTAGCCATTCATAAGAAAAATATTAGCCATAAAAAAAATTAAAATCGCCATGAAAACTTACATCAAAAATATCGCTGTTGCCTTTGCATTTGTTGCTTCTTTCGCTTTCTCTGCCCATGCAGATGATAAAGCAACTAAAAAATCTACCGGTTTCGGCACCGGAATTTATCCAACCAAAGGCGGAAAAATAAATGTGCTGGTTGACAAAGTAAATCAGGAAACACCAACTGTTCTGGTATTGAAAAACAGCGCCGGAGATATTGTTTACCGCGAAGTGATAGGCAAAGGAAACCAAAAATTCGGACGCGCTTTAAATCTGAATGATCTGGAAGCAGGAAAATACGAAATCCAGGTGACCAGCAATGGAGAAACTCAGTCAAAATCACTTCAATTGACAGAACAAAAAACAGAACGTGTTTTGACAATTAATTAATAAAAAAGAAATAATATAAATCAAAAAGTGACTTCCTTAGAACGGGAGTCACTTTTTGATTTATAGGTGAGTATACTCAAAGGAAATTATATACACTTCACATGTGAAAACTAGGTACACAGCAAATTATAAGCCCGAAGTAAGACAGGTTTTTTATAAGTTTAAGAAAAATTAGCATGATGAAAAAACCATTAAAAAATCCTTTCATTCTGGCGCTTAGAGCCTACAACCTTACCGTTGAAATTCATCACCATTCCGCCTATCAAATCGTTTTATCAAACGACACTACTTTTACTTCCACCATTAATGGGCAATTGTTTGAAGGGATTTACGGCTTTCTGATCAAACCCCAGGTTCCGCATTTCTGTGTCGCAGAAAAAGGAACGTTAAATATTTTAAACATAGAGCCATATTCCAATGTTGGTCTGGAGCTTTTGGGCAGGTTTGATACCGGTCAAAACTACATCGTTTTTCATTCGCCAATTGAAACAAATACCTTTTTCCAGACAGCAAAAGACTCCTTTGACATTTACAACATCATTGATGCTTTGCTTTCAAAATTGCCGACGCTTCATTATGATCAGCGGGTAACAAAAATCGTTGAATACATCAATGCCAATTACTCTCAGCAGGTTATAACGCCCGGCACATTCGCTGACATTGTTTTTCTCTCCCCTTCCCGCCTTGCTGCGCTTTTTAAAGAACAAACCGGCAGCAGCTTATCTAAATATTTGCTTTGGACAAGGCTTCGTCAGGTCATTTATCTTACCCTTTCCGAAAAAGACAGAAGTCTGACCGAAATTGCATATGATACAGGCTTTTATGACCTTCCTCAGCTCAATAAATACATGTATGAGATGTTTGGCATGCCGCCAAAAGCTTTAAAACACAACAGTGATTTGATACAAGTTTATTAGTGCTGCTGTTTCCAACTTTGTGCTATCAAAATAAACAATTTAAAAAGAAGCACAATGAAAGCGATAGCCTATCAACAATTCGGAAACACAGATGTTTTACAAACAGTAGAAGAACCAAAACCTGTTATTAAATCCAATCAGGTATTGGTTAAAATAAAAGCCGTTTCTATCAATCCTATGGATTGGAAAATCAGAAAAGGTGAAATGAAACTGATGTCCGGGTCAAAATTTCCAAAGCACACCGGAGTTGATTTTGCCGGGATCATTGAAGAAACCGGAACCGCTGTTACGAATTTTAAAAAAGGAGACGAGGTTTTTGGCGTTGGAAAAAATTCAATGAAAGAAGGTGCGCTGGCAGAGTATGTGGCGGTCTCATCAGCATCCGTCTGGAAAAAGCCTGCATCCGTTAGTTTCCCCCAGGCTGCCAGCATTCCTATTACCGGCGCCGCTGCTGTGAGCGTACTGGAAAATTTAGGTGAGGTCAATGCCGATACGCAAATTCTGGTAAACGGGGCAACCGGCGGCTTTGGGATGTTTCTGCTCCAATTATTAAAACAAAAACAAGCCAACGTAACCGCTGTGGCGAGCACAAATGCACTGGACTTTGCAAAAAAATGGGGAGCTGATAAAGTAATTGATTATACAAAAGAAAATGTACTGACCCAACAGAAAACTTATGATATTGTCATTGACCTGTCAGGCAAAATGGGTTACGCAAATGCCAGACAGATTATGAAACCCAAATCTTTGTTTTTGAACCCTACGCCCAAGCCCATCGAAATTCCCCTATCGCTGATTAAAAATCTGTTTACAGGTAGAAAGCATATTGTTGTTCTTTCGGATCCATCTTCCAAAAAAATGGAAACGTTGCTTGATGCGGTCAGCCGTGGATTACAGATTGAAATAAATAAAGTTTTTTCTTTTACGGAGTCTGTCGACGCATACCGATATGCTGAAAAAGGTGGCGTAACCGGCAAGGTGGTTATTGAAATAAACTGAGGGAAATAAGAGCACTTATAGTTTGATTGGGCCTTGAAGCCCAATCAAACTAATCCTTAATATGTAACTATACGCACATTAGAATTACAGCGAAAGGCGTAAGACTTTTAACGCCAGCCAAGTCCTGGCGCTACATGCTCTAAAATTGAAGACAAAACATGTACATTGTAATCAACTCCCAATGTGTTTGGAATTGTTAAAAGCAATGTGTCCGCTTCCTGAATAGCTTCGTCCTGCGCCAGTTCTTTTATAAGCTGATCTGGTTCTGCTGCATAGCTTCTTCCAAAAATGGCGCGTTTGTCCTGTTCAATCATTCCAATCTTGTCTGATCGACTGGCTTCCTGACCAAAGTAATAACGGTCCTGATCATTTACCAATGCAAAAATAGACCGGCTCACCGAAACTCTTGGCTCGCGCTTGTGTCCCGCTTTTTTCCACGCTTCTTTGTACAACCGGATCTGTTCGGCTTGCTGCACATGAAAGGGTTTACCATTTTCATCGTATTTCAAAGTGGAACTTTGAAGATACATACCATTTTCTGCAGCCCAAACAGCAGTTGCGTTAGACGCTGCTCCCCACCAAATACGTTCTCTCAAACCTTTTGAGTGCGGTTCCAAGCGCAGCAGGCCCGGCGGATTTGGAAACATGGGGTTTGGATTAGGCCTGGCAAATCCAATACCATTTAGCTTGTCCAAAAACTCCAGCGCTTTTCGCCGTCCCATATCCGCGTCTGTTTCTCCTTCGGCGGGTTCATATCCAAAATAACGCCATCCGTCGATTACCTGCTCCGGCGATCCTCTGCTAATTCCTAACTGCAGTCGTCCTTCCGAAATTAAGTCCGCCGCCCCGGCATCTTCCACCATATACAGCGGATTTTCGTAACGCATATCAATTACACCAGTCCCAATCTCAATTTTACTTGTTTTGGCACCAATGGCCGAAAGCAAAGGAAATGGAGAGGCTAACTGAGAAGCAAAATGATGCACACGAAAATAAGCTCCGTCTAACCCAATTTCTTCAGCTGCAACCGCCAGGTCAATAGACTGAAGTAATGTGTCACTTGCTGTACGGGTGCTGTATGCAGGATGGCCCGACCAATGGCCAAACGATAAAAATCCAATTTTCTTCATACTTTGTCTCCCAAGCTTCTATTTTAACCTAGTTAAAAATTAAACAAATTGTCTGCTTAAAAGTGCCATGATGAGTCGTTAATTATGCTTTCAGAGAATTTTGGCATGATAAAAACCGGCAAAGAAAACCGGAGCCGAACAAATTTTTTGATTGTAAAACCTTATACACATTTTTACAATCAATTGTTAATGAGCCAGATAATATCATACGATTTAATCTTCAAAGCCCGACTCTCAAACGATAGGCTAGTTGTTCTGAATTAAGTATTGATTGTCATCTATGCTATTTTACTTTTTTTCGTAGCCAAGCCCTCACCGGTTCATCGTACAGCTTTAAACTTGCGTATGCCAACAGGATAGCCCCGGAAAAAGTGAGCAGCGCATAGGAACAAGCCTGATATAAAGTAATGCCTTTGTAATTGCTTACCCATGCCACGTAAAAGTAGACAAGCACATAGTGCGTCATGTATAAGGGATAAGAAAGATTGCCAAGATACTGACAAAGTTTATTTTCCGTTTGATGATGCACTACACCGCTGGCGCCGATATATACAATGAGCGGAAAAACAATAATAATGCAAAAAGCTTCGTACAAACCATTCATCCAAAGGTGCTGTGCACCGCCAATTCTGGGCATAAGCAAAACACCTGCAACCAGAAGACTACTCCACAAAAAAGCATTTTTGATATAGACCGGCTTAGATACGCGCGATAAAAGCAGACCTGCAAAAAAAGGAAACAAGGTGCGCGTTATCCCAACACGCATGTGCTCAGCATTCAGTGTCCAGCCACCTGTAACGTCTCCGTTGGTATTAGTAACCGCAAAATGCAAAAGTAGTGCACCTGCCAACACTACAAAAAACGCTAAGGCTTTATTAGATAATTTCCGTATACCCAGCGCATAAAGAATATTGGCTATGTATTCAAAAAATAATGACCAGCCAACACTATTGAGCGGATGCATTTCCTGCCAGCCGCGTATGTCCATAGAAAGCGGGATGGGCAAAATTGTATAACCTATCAGCATAACCACGATCAATTTCCACAAAGGAACGGTATGAATAAGCGGCCAGATGGTAGAGTCGGTGAAGTAAAAACCTATGGCGCCCAGCGTCATACCCAACACAACGAGCGGCTGCAGCCGTTCGAACCGGCGCCGAAAAAAACCTCCGATGGTTAATTTGTCCCATCTGTCGTCATAGGCATATCCAATGACAAAGCCGGAAAGCAAAAAGAAAAAATCAACGGCCAGATAACCGTGGTTAATAACATTATCAAGATGGCTGCTGGCTAGTGGCTCTGTAAGGTGAAAGAATACCACGATAATTGCCGCTACACCGCGAAGTCCATCCAATATTTGATAATGCGGCTTTGTGCCAAGTTTGTTATTGTCCATTAACGGCAGGAAATTTCTTAATACAGATTGGCTCAAACCGCGAATATATTGAAAGTAATTTTATTTCTTCTTCGCAAATGTCTGCTCTAAGAGAAACTACGTTTTCCCAAGTGACGCCTGATTACTATATATATTAATATTTCCCGAAATAACCGGTAATCATCATTCGTGTATCATCAAGGGCTAAATCGGAGTTATAACAATCATCAGAAATAATAGATTTATGATTGAATTTTTCCGCCCTCTGATTTTTTATCAATTCATTCTGCAAGCACATGCATAGTGCTCATTAATGTAATTGATTGACTCTGTGCACATTTGTTGCAATGCAGACTCATTGATGTCAGAGAGTTTTTTCACGTAGATGCAGGCTTTGCCCATTTTGAATTTGCCCAGGTCGGTTAGCAAATTTTTGCTTTTTTCTGTTGCAGAAAAAACGTAAAGTGAAAACGCTGCTTTTCTTGGTGAAAATCCAAGAATCGGTGCGTCACCTTCATGTCCGGTTGCATATTTATAATGATAGCTGCCGAACCCGATAATTGTAGGTCCCCACATTTTGGGTTCAAAGCCAGACCATTGCTGCATTAATTCTATCAAGCGAAAACTGTCGGCTTTCTTTTGTTCGCTGTCAGCATATTCATTTATAAAATCTTTTACATCTACTGATGTGCTGGCGGTCTTGATCTTTCCCATCACTCCGGCTTTTAATTATTGTCTTAAAATCTTTTCCATCTTTTTGCCTTTCGCCAATTCGTCAATCAGCTTATCCAGATACCTTGTTTGTCTGGTCAGTGAATTTTCAATTTCTTCTATCCGGTAGCCGCAAATGACTCCTTTGATTAGCTGCGCATTAGGGTTCAGTTCGGCCCTCTCGAAAAATGTTTCAAAAGTAACTTTTTCATCAATGAGTTCTTGCAGTTTCTGGTCATCAAATCCTGTCAGCCATTCTATGACCTGATGCAGCTCCTCAATGGTTCTGCCTTTACTTTTTACTTTGGTAATGTAGTGCGGATACACCGATGCAAAAGTTAATTTTGCAATGCGTGCGTCGTGTTCAGGCGTTGTATTCATATCCAGATAATTTTTTACTTACATCAAATCACCTAGTCATTAATTACAGGTTCCACAAGTTTTATCAGCTTTTCCAGAGATTCCTGCCAACCTAAGTAACAAAATTCTGCGGGAATCTGCTCTGGAATTCCTTCCTGTGTTATATTGATTTCCGTACCGCACATTACTTCTTTGAGTTGAACAGTGGTGGTCATTTCCCCCGGAAGGTTGGGGTCTTCGAATTTGTCGGAATATTTCAGTAATTCGCCTGGAATTATTTCCAAATAACGACCACCGAAAGAATGGCTTTTTTCTGTTGTAAAATTGTGAAAAGACATTCTGTAACTTCCTCCAACGCTGAAATCCATTTCGTGTACCGTGCACAAAAAACCGTACGGTGGCAGCCAAAACGTCATCGCATCGGCACTGGAAAATGCCCTGAAAACTTTGCTAACAGGTGCTTTTATTACTCTGTGGAATTTTACTGTACTTGTTGCCATTGTTCAGTTTATTTAATGATGTTTAATTTCATCAATTCAAAAAAATAATACAATAATCCGGCAGGCAGACTACGGATTGCCGCGGACGCAAGGAAGATAGAATCTTACTAATCCCAAAAAGCCGACATAATTAGATACATACTTGTTTTGCCCGGGGCATAAAGGAATAAAACCTTATGGTTCCCAATTAATGCAAACCTTTCCGTTTTTATGTTTTAAAGAATTTACTTCAAGAATGCCCGACAATGAAATTTACTTCCATTCTGTCGAAATTTCACAATTTTAAATAAATGCATCACTTATATATAGGAATTTTACATATAAAACACTTAATTGGTATACGCAGTGCAAAAAAGTTGAACTGGTAATAAGAGATTAAAAATCTATCATACTAAACATACATTGAGATGTTAGGAAATTATCTGAAAATATCCCGGAGAAATCTTTGGAAAAGCAAAGGATCTTCAGCCATCAACATCTTTGGACTGGCAATGGGAATCGCAGCCTGTTTTTTCATTTTTCAGTATGTATATTTTGAATCAACTTATGATCAGTTTCATAAGAATGCAGCAAATATTTACCGGGTGCCCATTTCGTACCCAGGCAGCGAGTCTGTTACACCAGCCACAGCCACGAATCATCCGGCGGTAGGCCCAGCCATGAAAGCAGATTTTCCGGAGGTCGCCGATTTTACCCGATTGGCTTCCGTGTCTTTATTTATGCCCGCTTACACTCTTTCTTATAAGGATGCCAAGGGCGGTGAAAAGATATATAATGAAGATAATATGTATCTGGCTGATGCTTCTTTCTTTAATGTTTTCTCTTATCCGTTAATCTCCGGTGACAGGAAAACCTGCTTAACAGAGCCCAACAGTATTGTAATTTCTGCCAGCACAGCAAAAAAATATTTCGGGGATACAGATCCGCTGGGCAAAATGCTGGACATGAATGGAAGCATGTTAGAAAAGGTAACGGGTGTTTTTAAAGATATTCCTGATAATTCTCATATCAAATTTGACATGCTGGTTTCATTTTCATCCATCAAGCCAAATTACGGATATGATGACTGGTCCAGGGCAGAATTTTATAATTACGTGGTACTTGCCCCCGGGACAGACGTGAAGAAACTCGAAGCGAAATTTCCCGCGTTTATTGAAAAATACCTTGGTACCAGAATGAAAGAACTGAATTTGCGCTTATCCTTTCATCTGCAACCCATTACAGATATTCACCTTTATTCCAATTACTTAAAAGAAGCCGAAGCAAATGGCAGCGAAAAGGAAGTTTCACTATTGAGTATTATCGGCATATTTATTCTATTCATTGCCTGGATCAATTATATCAATTTATCAACCGCCAAGTCGGTGGAGAGGGCCAAGGAAGTCGGTTTGAGAAAAGTGGTAGGGGCAGAAAAATCGCAACTCATCACGCAGTTTCTCACTGAATCTTTTATCATCAATCTGTTTGCGCTCATCGTTGCGTTTGCTGTTATTTTTTGCTGCACGCCTTTCTTCAATGACTTTATCGGAAAAGATATTACGACGGATTTCTTTTCAGATGGCTTGGGCGGCAAACCCATTTTCTGGTTTTCGGTTTTATTATTTTTCCTGGTTGGTGCCTTACTGGTTGGCGCGTATCCGGCCTTCGTATTGTCTTCATTCTTGCCGGTTCGCGTGCTGAAAGGACTAAAAACACATCCCGGTGGAGGAATATCCATGAGGCGTGTTTTGGTTTCCTTCCAGTTCATACTCTCTATAACTCTGATCGCATCAACGGTTGTTATTTTCCAGCAGTTTAATTTTATGAGAAATGGAAAGCTTGGCTATCAGAAAGATCAGGTTGTCATTGTAAAAACACCTGTGGTCAAAGGTGAAGCAATGTTCAATGCCCTTCATTTTTTCAAAAACGAGATTTTGAACATCAATTCGGTGAAAGATGCAACGGCAACAACCGATATACCCGGTCACATGATTCGTTTCCGGAAAAGTGTCAGGAGGGTAAATCAGGATAAGCGGCATAACTTTGAAACCTATCTGATGGAAATAGATCAAAACTTTGTTCCAACATATCAAATTGAATTGATCGCCGGAAAAAACCTTATTGGCAGCGACAGTTCAAAACTGGACAGCACGGGGAGCACAAAAGTTTTAATCAACGAGGAGCTTGCAAAAATGCTTGGTTATAAATCGCCCGAAGAAGCTATCAACCAGGAAATCGTATTCACATGGGGTGACGATGTTAACTGCAAAATTGGCGGCGTTATGAAAAACTTTCACCAGCGCTCATTGAAAGAAAAATTTGATCCTATCTTATGCTATTCTCCCAGCATTAATGACTGGAGGTACCTGTCAATAAAACTAAATGCAAAAAACGCTGCACAAAGCCTTTCCCAGGTAGAAAAACTTTACCATAAAACATTTCCCGGAAGCCCGTTTGAATACTTTTTTCTGGATGAATACTTTAACCGGCAGTATGAAGCTGACAGTCAGCTAAGCAATATTTTCATTCTTTTCTCAATGCTGGCAATTATTATAGCCTGCTTAGGGCTGCTGGGACTTTCCAGTTTTGTCATTAAACTCAGAACAAAAGAAATCGGCATTCGCAAAGTACTCAGAGCTTCGGTGGTCGGTCTGCTTATACTGGTTTCAAAAGATTTTATAAAAATGGTATGTGTTGCATCTGCTATCTCCACTCCTGTAATTTATTATTTGTCTAATGCCTGGCTGAAAAATTATGCTTTTCACATTACTCCCGGCATTTCTGTTTTCATTATTCCACCGGTTCTACTGCTGACTTTAACGCTTATAATTATTTGCACTCAAAGTCTCAAAACAACACTGACAAACCCTGTAAAGAGTTTAAGTAATGAATAAAAAATATTGTCATGATTATTGATATCTTTTTTGACATCATTTTCTGATCTATGATCTTTTAAAAAAAAACCAATAATATCTACAACCCTTAATTTCTACACCAGGTTTACCAACTCGATCACTTCACATTTGGCAACATAGCCGCTGCCATCCATCATGTAACCAGTAGCTCCAAGCCTGAGATATTTTCGGTGATACATGATAAATTTTTGATCGGAAATCCACAATTTGGCAGTCCCGTAAGGTTCGATTGGCGTCCACTTGTCTAATATCAAAAAACCACCTTTATCTTCAAATTCCGGCCATATCAAAAGGCAGCCATTGATCACTGTTGGGCCAGTCACTGCCGTATAGCAGCCTGTCTTCTCCAAAAGTATTGTAAAGTCCGTCCAGCCGCGCGCGGTAGAAACTCAGCTCCGTTGGGATCTGGCCATTGACGCGGCGTAGAACCTCAGAGATTTTCACATAGACTTTTGGTCTTTGTCCCAGCTCGTGCAGATCTGCTTCGTACAACTTTTCTACCGCTTTGTCTGTCGGTAGACTCATCTGAGGTAAATGATCAATCACAACTTTTAAATCAGGCACCAGATCTGTGAGCTTTACTACCGCAGCCAGCAGCGCTGGGTTCGGGTTTGCGGTATCCAGTACCAATTCTTCCCGCGCAAGCGATCTAAGGTCTGAAATAAAACCGGGATTTTTTAGTTGGCTTGCAATATCGTGGCCCCAAAGATTTCCATACCGGATGCCAAGGAAAAGTGGACTTTGCTGAAAACGCCCGAGCTGTTTGGCAAAATCCGGATTACCTGGTTCAAGATTACCTATCACGCCGACAATAATTTTATCATTTTCGGCAGTATCGATCAGCCAACGGTTGTCCTCCAGCCATGGACTGGCTTCCACGGCAATGGCGCCGGTAATTCCAAGCTTTTCTGCAATGCTTCGGTAACGGCCCGGGAGCGCGGGTTGATAAAGAATTTTATCATTTTTCTCCGGCCAAGGCACGCCCTGAGAACGGGTTGTATCAAACAAATGTATGTGTGTATCAATGATGGGTATTGGTGTATGCTGGTTTGCACTTAACTGCACAGATCCAGGTGCCAGGCAAACGCCGGCAGATAAAGCAAGAAATTCTCTCCGGTCCATTTGTGATACATTTGTTGGAAAAGATGATAATCAGCCGGCTTGCAGCAAGCCTTATTGCTATTATTAACTCAAACCGATTTTTGAGCGAACTTTACTTATGAGGCAGAATAAAGTACAAATTTTAATAATAAAATTATATTCTATTCGTAGTATAACCAGGCTAAAAAAAATTCTTATGAGTAAATCAAGAAAAGAGCTTGAATATGATATTGAGTTGGAAGAGGCTGAAATCAACATGCTCAAACAGACCTTAGATGCCCAGAAGGCGATGGCGATGTTAAGTAAGATTCAGAATCCCTTAGGTCAGTCCGTGGCTTTTAAAAATACTACTGATCCAAATGAGGCAAAAGAAAAGATTTCCAGGCATCAAAACAATATCGCAGAATTGAAAAAGCAATTGCTAAATCTGGAAGAATAACCCCAAATGCTTCATCCGTTGAAATAATCGATTTTCAATACTGGTCTTGCTGTGCAAATTAATTAATAAAATAAAGCCTGAAAAATCGTAGGGCTTTCGGTAAAGTCGGTGGCTATATCATCAATAACCATTTGATGAATGTCCGGGGTTAACATTTGATATTCCAGAAAATTAATTTCTATCAGGTTTCCAGTCTTTAAAATGCAATCTTTTTCCTCTTTGTAAACCAGATTATATCTGATCTCAGGCTGTTTATCCAAAAAAATATCAGCGATATGGTAAGACCAATATTTCGCTATTACACTAACAAATATAGAGATTACCACCCATTTATTAGGATAACCTTCCGGTCTGATACTAAATGCAAATTCGTATGATGGAACACTGCCTAAAAAAGAATAGTTGGCCGTTTGCCCATCAAACAAATTGATTTTTAATTCAGGAAATTGACCTTTAAAATCCTCCCAGCGCTTATTGTCCGACCTGGCCTGGGAACAATATTGCTTTCTTAAAAGATACTCCTTCGATTCGTAGTATCCTTCGTCATATGAAGTAAGATTTCTTGGATAGAAATCATAAACCAGCGATTTGATCTCGGTTTCATTCATACAGTATTGTAAACGAAAACTAATTACTGTAAGGTTTTATTAGTTCACCTGCTTTTTTTTGCTTTCCAGTTTTTGAACAAGGTCATAACTGCATTTCACTGACCAACCACATAAAAACAAAACCTTATATACCTGACAATCAATTAACTTTCAATTATCAGGCTATAATCATTGTCTATTTGGCAAGTTGAAGATCCGCTATACTTTTTATCCGGTTACGTTCCAGAAAAGCATCAATCGTTTCAAAATGCTCGATTACACGTTTGTCTTTAAACTCAAAAACTTTTTGGGATAAGCCCTGTAAAAAGTCGCGATCATGAGATACCAGTACCAACGTGCCATCAAAGTTTCGAAGCGCTTCTTTCAAAACATCTTTTGACTTTAAATCCAGGTGGTTGGTTGGTTCATCAAGAATCAAAAGGTTTACAGGTTCCAACAAAAGCTTCACCATGGCAAGACGCGTTTTTTCTCCACCCGACAGTACACTTACTTTCTTGTCGATATCCTCACCCTGAAACATGAAGGCTCCCAAGATATTTTTGATCTGGGTTCTTACATCTCCTTCTGCTACCTCGTCCACAGTTTGAAAAATGGTAAGGTTAGGATCCAGTAACGATGCCTGGTTTTGCGCAAAATAGCCAACCTTGACATTGTGGCCAAGCTGACAGGTCCCGTCAACATCGATCTGGCCCATGATAGCCTTGATCATCGTCGATTTACCTTCTCCATTTCGACCTACAAACGACACCTTTTCTCCTCTTGAAATAGTCATGCTCGCATTTTTAAATACGACATGGTCTCCGTAGGATTTAGAGACATCTTTCACGGTAACAGGATAATCCCCTGAGCGCGGCGAAGGCGGAAAACGAAGTTTCAGGGCTGAATTATCAATTTCATCAATTTCAATAATTTCCAGTTTCTCTAACATGCGTTCGCGCGAGGAAACCTGGTTGGTTTTGGAATACGTTCCGCGGAAACGTTCAATGAATTGCATATTATCAGCAATCATTTTCTGCTGTTCCTGATAGGCCTTAATCTGATGTGACCTGCGCTCCTCACGCAACACCAAGTAATGGGAATAGTTGGCTTTATAGTCAAAAATCCGTCCCATGGTCACTTCAATCGTACGGTTGGTGATATTGTCGATGAAGGCACGGTCGTGAGAAATAACCATTACTGCATTGGCCTTATTCACTAAAAAATCTTCCAGCCACATCACCGACTCAATGTCAATATGGTTGGTAGGCTCATCGAGTAAAATAAGGTCTGGCTTTTGCAATAATATTTTGGCAAGCTCAATACGCATGCGCCATCCTCCACTGAATTCCTTGGTTTGTCTTTGAAAATCCTCAGGCCTGAATCCTAATCCTTTCAGGGCTTTTTCAACCTCGGCGTCATAATTAACTTCTTCCAGCTGGTAATATTTTTCACCTATTTCGGTAACCTGCTCGATGATCGCCATGTACTCATCACTATCGTAATCTGTGCGGGTTTCAAGCGCAAGATTCAGTTTTTCCATCTCGGCACGCATTTCAAAAACCTGCTTGAATGCTTTGGCTGCTTCTTCGAAAACGGTACAGTTATCTTCGGTAAGTAAATGCTGCGGCAAATAAGCAATAACGGCGTCCTTAGGTGCACGTACATGGCCTCGATTCGCTTTTTGTTCACCAGCAATAATTTTCATCATTGTGGATTTACCCGCTCCATTTTTACCCATAAGGGCAATTTTATCAGTAGGATTAATAACGAAGGAAACTTCGCTAAAAAGGACAGAACCGCTAAATTCAACGGCTAAATTTTCAACTGTAATCATCTTCTCATTTTTTGAAGCCGCAAAGCTACAATTAAACTATTGAAAGAAACGAAAAAAGTCAACTTTTGACTTTTCTGCATATTTTGAAGGTTTATAAAGTTGTAAATGGTATGTTGCTTTGTCAGCGGATAGTTCGCACAAGAATACACAAAATGATTATGTACAAACCAACTTTGTGTAATCAGCTCGGACTATAACTCTAATTTCCCGAATACTTACTGATGCCAGATCTTTCAGAAATTTTTGAACTTGTAGTTGATAAAAAATAAGCGCTATGAGGATGTATATCGTTTTGGCTTGCAAGTAACGCTTTAAGACATAATGTGGTGGAAGAATTTTCATAGCCTAATTACTACTTAGAGCCACTTGATAAATTAAATATAAAAATTTGTTCGGCAGCCCATAAAAAATAAACTCCTCAAAGCAGCAAATCTTTTGTCTAAACAATGTTAGTGATTAGGGCTTCAATGCCATCAAAGTCATTTTCATACGCCAACTTTTTTATTTTGCTTAGAAATTCAACCTCATCTATTTGTCGATTTTCAGGCTTTAGATACTCACTTTTGCTGATTTGCATGACAGGTCTGCTTAATTTTTTGTCAATGTAAAAATCCAATAAAGTTTTATTCTTTGTCCTAATCGCTGCATAAATTAGAAGTTCATATTTATTGTCAAGCCCTGAATTTTTTGGTTCAATATCCTTTCTGTTAGAAATTATTTTGTCGAACGAATCATACTTGCTAAAATAATTTTCAATTTCAATTTTAATTCTGTCTGCAATAAATGTTGCCAGATCCTGCCATTCCTGTGTCAAAGGATAAGATGTTCTGCGATGGTTGGTCATAATGTCACCAAGCGACACGATATTTATCATCGTGAACTTGTGGTGTAAGTATAAATCGGCAGGTTTTATGCAAGTCAGTACTTTTAAATTATAAGAACCAGTTAATTTTTCGATAAACACAGCTTGTTCAAGTTGGTTCACATTTCTATATAGTTTAATCATTGAACTTGTTTGGTCTATTTTATAGTCTTCAAGCTCCGACAGGATTTTCAAACCAAATTTTTTGAAGGAGGCATTAATTTCTTTCTTGTCTAATTGTTGATATACTTTTAATTCTTCCCACATCATATTCGCTTTTTGAGACCACTTTGTCTTTTTAATTGTACCATTTTCCAATCGCCTTATTTCGATTCATTTAAGTGAAGTACTCTCCATCCCAAGGATCTATAAAACTGATAGTTGAACTTGGCATTAATTCACTGGATTGGTTTTGAAAATCCGGAATCAACCCAAAAACGATTCCGTTAAATAATTCTACCTCAATGTTTGTAAAAACATACTTTCCTTTTTTGCCGTAACCATCCTTCTATTTTTTCAGGAATTAACGCCGAATTCAATTCGCTCGTAAATCCATCGTACCAAAACTCAGTTGATAAATGTTATCCTCAACATCGAAAAGATTCAGCACTATATACTCCTTTCTTAAATTTTCCCAATTTTGGGGAATACCTATTGCTCCTGATTCAAATGCAAATGTATTGTATCCCCAAAATTGATAACGATCAGATATTCTGCCAGTATGAAAAGCGTGTTCATCTTCCTCACGAACAATCAATAATTTATCAGGAATAATTTTCATTCAACTATTTAGTGATCTTAGAATTAAAATATTGAATTGGTTAACGATATTGTTTTATCGCTCCAAATTTGTCTATAAGCTATCTATAATAACAGGTATTTTGGTTAATAAATTATTACTTATATCAATTTTATAGATTGTGTTCTCAGAGACCAAAGAGAAAAATATATTGAAGAAGAAAGCATCGACGTAATTGTCGAACTTCATCTGCTTGGAAACTAGCCGGTGCTTATGACAAAGGACAATTATCTATGAACCATAGTATTAAAATGCAAAACCTAACCCAAGATTTCCTCTGAATCCACTGGAATTTTCAGATTGACGAAACTCATGTTTAAAATTGTATGAGGTATTAAAATCAACGTATCCATGACGAAATAGTCGTTGTTGAAAACCGAAAAGTGCACCGGTATAAAGGGTATTACGTCTAAACTTCAAATCGTTAAAAATATTATGTTTTCCGAAGTAAACACCTAGCTCCGCATTTATTCCTGTATAAATCCCCGATAATCCATTCCCTCCCCTGCCGGCCATTTGATTTCGTTTTTGCAAAAAATAATATCTGGGCTGAAATGTGAAAAATTGTGATAACTCCTTTGTATTATCCGATCCATAGGTATCATAAGCCATGTAGTTGGCAGGTTGTTTGACATACGAATAACCCTTGGTGATATTAAAATCATACTGAAAATTCAATGAGAAGGGAGATGATTTGATCTTATGCTCATAGGCTGCTCCAAGTCTTACCCGGTACAAATGATAGCCCAAAGTGATTTCCGGAATTTTGTATTTCCACTGGTGCTGAATATTTTCATCGCAAAGCAGCACATCACACAAAGGGTGTTTTCTGGCTCTTTTCCAATCTCCAAAAGCGAATCCATAACTTATCTGAGTGGAAAATTGCCAGAAATAAAATAAGCCATACCGAAAACTCAGACTTCTCTGCTGAAGCGCGAATGCATAATCAACAAATCCAGAATTAAGGAGACGGCGCTGAAAACCTGCTTTCAGACCAATGGTTGGTTCGTTTTCCCAAATAACATGGGTACCAGGAAGCGTATAATTTATTGCCAGGTAGTTTCCACTGAAATTATTTGCACTTTGCCCTTTACGAATCCTTTTTTTCATATCAAAAAACCACCGGAGCTGGGCATCGTAAACTATACTTTTTGATACATACTTCCCTGGAATTTCGGCAGAATAAAACGGCAGGTGGGCAGATACTGCGGCAGAAACAGAGGGTAAAAACTTGAACTCATAGCCGAGCGTTAAAGAGGAATTATTAAATATCTTATCATCAAGCAGAGAAAACTGAATGGGTTGATAATACTGTGATATCCCTATTTTAAACATATGCCGGGTAGGAATTTTCGTCATAAACACGTTTTCATATCTATCTATGAACCGTTGCTCAGTTAACGTATCCAGATCTAAACTATACCTGATTGTAGTACTGTCCTGGGCAAATCCAGATGAAAATATACAGGAAATAAAGGCTGTAAAGATGGCTGTTAACCATCCTGGCAGTTTTGACTTTATAAAAAAAGACACACTACGACGAAACGCAAATGAATAATAAGTGTTCATAAAAATTATTTAATCATTCCTTTTGCAAAGAGGTAGTTTCGGGTGGATTTGGTTGTATGGAGCAAAAATTATTTAATCACCAGATTATAAGTAATGGAAGGAACGAACGTGAAAGGGGTTAAACCACTAATATTGTAGTATTGAAATGTATAATCAAGCGTTTTATCAACTGCCGTGAATACATTTTTTCTTCCATAGCCATAATGAACACTGAAAACCCAGGATCCTTCAAAATGTCTCTTTGGCTTCAAAGCGTCCATCCTGCCAGGTTTGTTATTATTTTGGGTTAGCTGCCAGCGAAATTGCTGAGAGTTATTTTTTAGAAACTGTCAAAACGAATTCCGATTTTAAATTCAACTCCTTTTGAGCGGCGTTCCCATCGAAGAGGCGACTGTCATTATAAATGATAACCATAAGTATTATACGACGCATTATTGGTCATGAAAAGTCTTTTAGAAATCATCCGGTTCCACTAAATAATGGAAATTTAATTGTCCGCAGAAATTGATCAGATCGTTGAAACGCTAAGCTGTATATTCGGATATTTTATTTGGCAGGCTGCATCCTGTCAACCTTATCTGTGATCCTTCCGATCTCTTTAAAAATAAAATCAGGATCAAATTATTGGCCTGAAGATTCATACAGCTGGTTTAAATAACCTTCCAATGTTGCCAGACTATCTGAAGGAAAATAGCTTGTTGCAGAAAAGGCCGGAATGCGCAAGGACTTGGCAATTACATCCTGTCGCTGCCAGTGGTGTTGAAGATCCAGAAATGTATTCTGGGCTACATCAAACTCACCGCGTCTGCATCCGTTGTTGAGATGGAATAAATATTGCTGGATTTTAATGATGCCTGACTGATATTGGGATTCAGTATGGTTCAGGTTATTGTTCGGCCAGAAAAAGGATAAATTTGAAATTATCATGAATAAGAAAATTAGTGCAATTGCGATTAGATATCCCGAAAAATTTTGAATTAATTTTTTGTAGCTCATTTTTTAAATTGTCGCCCGGTTGTCCCTCACGTTTTATTAGAGAGCAAAGGATAATTTTTTTCATGGCTAATAGTTTGGGCAAGCGGCATTATTTTATGGTCAGATTTCCAAATTCTGCACTGATCTGCACGTTGGCAATCTGGTTTTTAGAAAAGAAAGCGTCTTTAAAATCGCTGGTATTTCGTTTCCATTTGAAACCGTTCGGAAGTTTCATCGTTGTGTAAGCGCTATTGATGTCGTAATCAAATTGCTGCCAGTTCTTTGAAAACATTGTCACCACAGCCTTTTTGGATTGTATCGCTAGACTTGTCAAGCCGGAAGATGGCTGTATGTCTACATTTCCATACAAAGTATTCATTTTCACTGCTCCGCCGATATTTTCAAGACGAAGGTTCGTGTGATCACTGGTGAAGGTAAAGTTTCCCGAAATTTCAATCCCCCTCAGTTCTCCAAAAGTGGTTTCCAACAATCCGATTCCTTTGATATTTAATAGTGTAGTCGTGCAAAAATCCGCGTTCAGTTTCAGATTGTTTGTTAGTCCTTTCATCTGAATTGTCCCAAAAGTATTTTTCAAATCAATTGCGCAGGATGCCGGCAGATGGATGGTATACCGCGCTTTCAGGTTGGACAGCGGTTTGCTCTCTCCTTCTTTGAGCAAAATGTAATTTCTCAGAAAATAATCCTTACCGCTGCGGTCGGCGATGTATTGTAGCTTGGCCAGATCATTCGTCGCCGTTATTTTGTCGGGATGTCTTGCCGAAAGCTCCATCACAATGGAAATTTCCGTTTTATCCCAGGCAATCAGCTCTATATCGGCTTTTTCTGCATTGATGTGAAGTGTGCGTATAGCAGGGGCTGCCACGGTTTTTTCAATAGCTTTGGTAGCAACCTGCAACACATTTTGCGCCTCAGCCCATTGAAAACCATTTGAAACAACCCAATAGAGGAGGATTGTAAAAAGCGGTATTTTCTGAAAAATATTTTTGTCTTTCGGTTTCATAATTTTGTCCTAAATCATCTTAGCCATTTCATTCAAAACCTCTGTCTTTTCCTGTTCCACAATACTAAACTGACGGGTCAATTCCGGCTCTGTATTATAACTCCCCATCGCCTTTTGCAACTGCTGGGTTGCCGAACGTAGCGTCTCATATTCCTGCTTTAAACGCCTGAAATTTTCGTCTTTACAAACAACCGTTTCCGCCTCACAGTAGGAAACCAGTTTTTCGTACTGCTGATCAGTAACAGGTTCAGATTTAGTTTGCAAACGGATATCAATAACTTCCTGCGAGTATGAAATTTTAGAATCCGCCTTATTGGATTTGTATAAAAATCCGGTAAATCCGGTTGCCAGCAAAACGGCTGCTGCATACCACCAAACATTATTTCTGCTGTATGTTCTGCCAATTTTGTTTTCGATATTCTCCCAAATAAAATCCTGTGGCTCCTGCGTTGGAAGATTTTTTAAAGCATTCTGCAAAGGTTCTTCATTAAGATTCCTTTCGATTTCAGTCCAGATAAAATCAGCTGGCTGAAAAGAGGGAAGTTTTGCCAATGCGTCCTTTAAATTATTATTATGATGTTCCATATTCTTCAAATTCATCTCTGGGTTAACATGCTTCTTAATTTCCTCTTCGCGTGAAACAGCTGCGATTTGGATGTACCTTCCGAAATGTTGAGCATCACCGCTATTTCCCGGTGTGTGTAACCTTCAATTTCGGCCAGTACAAATATGGTCCTGAAACCATCGGGTAAAGCCAGAATCGCTGTTTGCAGATGTGCCACATTGATATCTATTTCTCCCCAGTTAATACTTTCTGCCGTTTCCTCTTCCACATTTTGCCAGATAACAATCCGCTTCTTTTTGGTGGATTTGCGCACAACAATCTGTTTGATCCAGGCCCCCAGTTTTGCTTCTCCCCGAAACTGGTCCAGGTGACGAAAAACCTCCATAAACGAATCCTGCAACACATCATTGGCATCATCGTAATCACCTGTAATCCGGTAAGCAAGTGTGTACATAGCGTTTTTGTAAAGGTCATACAAAAGCCGCTGTGCTGTTCTGTCGTGTAATAGGCAACCCGTTATCAATTCTGCCTCCGTCGTCATAGGAAGGGTTTAGGTGTTTTATAGTAAAGAGGCAAGTTAAGGAGGGAATGGTTGTATGGAGTTTGAAAAAAATTTACACCTACTTCTCGTTAAGCAATTGCAAGTAAGGTTTTTTTGACTCGTCTGTGGCTTTTTGGATTTTACTTGCCTCCGATTTCTGATCGACTAAAAAGCAAGTCGACTGCAAAGTTGGTTTTTAACCTGATGTGAGTAAGGTGGCTTAAAAAGAGCAGAATGGTTGTATGCAGAAGATTTATTTTAAATTTTTGTTTACTGCGTTAAAAGCAGAAGCGGTTAAATGCAGTAGCTTAATGAGTTATTTAATTCTTATTCGATACTGGATATAAAAAAACCAAAAGATTCCGGCTTGAATCATCTGAATAAGTTGAGCTGCTAGCTAATCAGCTTCAGGCTATATGGATAAACGTCCTCGTCGCCCCGTGTTATCTTGCTGTTTGTAAAAATGATAAAAATAGTATTGCCTGCAAACAGTGCCAGCATTATAAATAACATCGTAGAAGTATTGATCTGAATCTTGCCGCCAAATACACTAAAGTATGCCAGCCCATAGGTGATTAGAGACCAGGTAATCTGGAAGTTGACAATGCGTTTGCCGAGCTCTCTTACACCTTGAATTTGGTTTTTTCTGTAAATCCAGAGCGCCAGCGGAATAAAGATGTTGCCTAGCGGAATAAACCAGAATACTAATGCAGAAAGATTCATAAGTTTTAAGAAACCAGGATCTTCCTCAATCGATGGAGAAAGCGGAGTGTCAACAGGCAGCAGCTCTTCAATTGTAACATTCAGGGCTTGTGCCAGCATTCGTAAGGTTTCTCCTCTCGGTTCTACATTACCAGTTTCAATGCGCTGCAAAGTACGCAGATTGATTCCTGCATTTACTGCCAGTGCTTCCTGTGATAGTCCTTTGTTTTTACGCAAAGTCCGGATTTGATCGGAGGTGGTTAATCTGCTCATTTGTAAAATTTTTTGAACCAAATGTAGAGATTCCTGAGTGATTTGATTGCGGCGTTTTTACGGCATTTATACGAAACTGTGCATTCTGAGATATAATGTAGTTAAAATGGTGGATTGAATTATCCATGTGTTCTTTATATCTATATAGGAAAGGTCATAAATCTGGTTTTTTAATAGTGTTTGTTCTGTCGTTTATTGAGAAAAATGACGATATCCTCAACCTAAATAACGGTCTTTGAAATGCTGCTTATCAAACTTATTAGTTTGTAAGTCTGACAATATTTTATCAAAGCTGACATTCTGTTTTTTCGCCATAGGTTTCGAATCATGAACCAACGAATAAACTTCTAACCTTTCATTAACTGCTAAATAGTTTCCATCTTCCAAGTCATTAAACGCATAATAGACACGACCATTGAACTCAATTTCAAAAAGATCACTTGGCATAATTCTCTGTTTGATATTTAAATCTAACGAATTATAAAAAAGATCAATTTTTTCAGGCATAAACTGAAAATCCAGTTTATGGATGCTATCTGATTTAAACTTAAGGGTACCAAATTCACTTAGGTAATATTCAGAATTAGTGATCTTCAACCCATTCACCAAATTGTTTTTTACTAAAATCTCAATATCCTCAAATTGATTTGTACGACTTGAATAAAGCTGAAATCCTAAAATTTTAAAATTCTCTCCCCTCTTATTCCCGCTAGTCCATTGTGTTTGAGAATAACTCACCTCACAAAACTTGAAGTCCGGATATTCTTTCCATTCACTAAATCCAAAAAATTTCCCGGAAAGGGCCACTTCCTTAATCGAGGCCATGCTTTCAGGTAGAACAGAAATAATTGCAGTAAAAAGTTGGCCCTGTTCCCTGCGAAGAACAGCAAACTTGTATGGCGGAAAAATTATCCCCAATATTTTTTGAAAAACATTCATTTGCGGTGGTTTGTCATCTGAGTCGGTACATTATCCCAGGTAACTAATTCATTCCCCTATGCGAAGGTGACTAAAATGAATCAGCTTTATCATATCTGTCTCATCCTTATTTTGATTCACTCCTTTTAAATTAAAAGACATAAAATTCTAAATGACCCAATAACACTAAGTAACAAGTCAGGCAAGCTTGATGACTCAGCTATATTAAGCTCCGTATCACACAGGCTTAATACTATTGTTACTATCATTTAAACACACTTTCATTTCGCCGTTTAAAGTCCAAGCGAATGACGATTTCTCAGATATTTAGATCAATTTCAATTGAATCATCATCAAATTTTCCGTATTCAAAAGTATACGTTTTGATATGATGACCTATCTGCTGTTGAAACAAGGGAACTCCTCTTTTAACCAAAGAATCGCCCCAAATCGGTAAATCTCTTTTATCAACAGATCCTTTCGACTCATATCCACATCTATATTTACCCTTTATCCCTTGCTTAAATATGAATATCAACTGCTTTTCTGAATGTGCTTTTAAAAAAATAATCTGAGGACAGTCTTTGCGATTAGTTATATATTGATAAAAGTTCTCAACAAATGTTTCTAAAGAAAGACCATTATGGATATTTTTAGCCTGGGTATGAAGTGAATAATCCAATTTAAAATCAGGTATTTGCCTCAAATACCTGTAAGGAACTGTAACTATTTTCATCAAACCTATAGGAGTGTCTTCCTTAAAAGTATAAGCTTTATGGTCTTCACCGTCCAGACGACGGAATGTAAACAAAGTAGGAACAATAAGATTACTATCAGTAGAATTTTTTAAATTCCATTTAAGAAACATTGTGTCACTAACCAATTATATCGTTGGTTTAATGGAAACATTTTTCAGGTAATTATCCTCATTGCAACTAAATGTTAGCAACATTACTACCGGAAATAGTACAGTAATTCTCATAAACTTAATTCGTCTTCTTACAAATTTATCACTTATTGCATTGCAGCAATCAAAACCCAAGCTAGGCCCAGGCCAAAGGACCAAGAATTTCCGTCGCTGCGTACCCCCCAATTACATAAAGCGAGATATAATCTCCAAGAAATAACCAACTATACAATAACACCAAAAACTGTCTGTACTTGCTTCAAAAATCATATAGAATATTGTTTGAAACTATTTAAATAAAATTAGTCTTCGTTTTTTGATATTATATAACATCAACCTAAACCGGTTCTTCTTTGTTTAAACATTTGTTACGACCGGCCAATTAGTTACGTATCGTTTCCGCGGGATTTTTATTTGCCGCTGGGTCCATGGGATTATATATACAGGAAATCAAAAATAAGTATCCAGCTATAACTATTGTCACTATCGTTGAAAGGATACCAAGTCCCAACAGACGGATCCAATTCACCCCTTTGTCCTGACTTTTACTCAATAATTGATTTCCCAAAAAGGTTAAACTAGCGATACAAACTAATACTCCAATAAAATATGCATAGAAAAGAAATCTAAAAAAGTATACAGAATACCATGTCATATCACCTCCGATTAGCGCCGTCGCAAAAATCGAAAAAAGCAATCTTGTTCGAGGTTTGTCTTGTATGCCCAACTTAAAAGTTACCAATGCCAGAAGGAAAACACAAATTGTAGGAAAAATTACAAATGCTTTCATAAACTTTCAAAAGTCTTTGACTTAAAAAATATAGGCAGCTCTTTGCTTATCCTCATATTAAGTCACTGCGAGTTAGCCTGATGATTATCCATTTTGAGAGGCCTGTGCTACTTATAATTACCCTTCTATTGCTCCAATTCAACAATTGAAAATTGCTTTTTATGTGCCATTTGTTTTTATACAATTTCTGTCCAAGGAAACCTTTTTTAATAAGATGGTCAAATATAAATATGGTTATGTAACCGCTTTCTTTCTTCAATTCATGTTTTCCCGAATTTCCCCTAATCCATATTCGACCCTCCCTCCTATAATACGGGCTGCTGAGTGAGGAGGTTTTTTTACCTCCAATATCTTTAATAATAATCATCAAAGCACTTATGACGCGAAGACCCTCACAACCCAAATCCATCATCATAGGTTCTCTCAGCCCAATAAGTCGGCTTCACTTGTATTGAATGCCAGAAACGGAACCAATAGTCGTTTCAATTCTCACTTTGAAATAATTCTTTTAACTCTGCTTTTGAGGACGACTTTCAAATTCATGTAGCTTATCCGTTGCCAGTTCACGCAGATCAGAAAGTCGATGGCTTATTCGATTATCTCAATATCCAAAATCCAACGAGCAAGGCACAACGCCATAAAAATCACTCAACCGCTTCGGCTTAACTTTATATCTTTTGTTAATATTCATGAAATTTTATGAGATAATGAAAAATCCAACTTTTGAACGACTATTCTCTTCCGTGGCCAGCTAGAATAAGCTTGATAAATTCCCAAATACTTCCAATGGTTACTGCAATTCCGATTCCGCCAAGCAAAAAATACAACACAGCAAAATGTCGGACATTATCTGATCCTAAAAGAAAGGCTCTGTCACTGCCCTTGTCATAGTAAACCTGAATAGTATCAACGCCAAGCAAACTTCGATAATACTTTCTTCCCATTTCAAATTTGTAAGTTTTGCCCTGGTACTCAGCATAAATATTGTCAGGATATTTCACCGTTCCAGCCCCCTTGGTACCATATGCAATTTTCATGCAAACCGTCGGACTACGGGTTGACATTTTATC
Source organism: Dyadobacter subterraneus (assembly GCF_015221875.1). Lineage (NCBI taxonomy): Bacteria > Pseudomonadati > Bacteroidota > Cytophagia > Cytophagales > Spirosomataceae > Dyadobacter > Dyadobacter subterraneus. The sequence goes on along the minus strand of NZ_JACYGY010000001.1, from coordinate 2,357,039 downwards.
TTTCCAGGCAGAATCACGATACATTCCACACGTGATTAAAAGCAAAGATGGCCCTAATCCAAACATCATAAGGAAAAACCATATCCCTGGTTTCCGCCTATTTTGATCTTCTTGCGTCTCCATACTTTATCGAATTTTAATAAAAGGGAGTAAACCTTATTTGCAACAAAGAACTTCGCTAAAAGTGATTTTTAAAATTACCGTCTGTAAATCTTATTACTTAATTTGGAAGTATTGTATTCGCTGAATAAATTTTGCCTATACAATTTCATTCGAACCGGTCCTTTCTAAATAGGCTTAACTAGCAATTTTCACGACGTAGTTGATGTATTTATAACGATTAAGGCTAAAATCATACTCAATCGTAAAATTATTTCTACAAATCCATACCTTTGGCCCCGAGTTTTATCTACATTTTCTTCCATCATTTTATTTTTCAATTCATTTTATGAAGCGTTATTTACTCTTTTGCCAGCTGGCCCTATTATGTTCTTTCAATGTCACGGCTCAATTTAGCACAGGAGCAGAGGGCTTTTACGCTTCAGTAGGTACGGACGTTTCTATCAATGGGCTCACATTCCGGCCGATGGCAGCTTTCAGTATCGAGAATAAGACACTGACAATCTCTCCAACGGCACTATCAGGAATTCCTCCCAGTATTGCACGCGTGTACTCTTTTGATTCTCCGGTTTCTTTTGTGGGCCGGCTCGGACAGTTCTATCGTACCTCAGAGCTCAATGGGAATACTGAAACGATGCTGCAGATCGTTTACCAAAATTCAGCGCTTGTTACCATAGCTGGCAGCGTCGTCAATACGACTACACATTACATCTATAATGATCTTCAAGCTCCAATTACATTTAGTGCCGTAACAGCAGCACAGACAGGGCCTCTTCCGGTAACTCTATTAGAATTTACAGCTAAAAAGGAAGGATCAGTTGCCAATCTTAACTGGTCAACTACTTACGAGTCGAACAGTGACTATTTTAACGTGGAGCACAGCAGTAATGCCAAAGACTGGAAAACGCTTTCAAAAATCACGGCAGCCAATCAGAGCAGTGGCTTGAAACATTATGATTTTTCGCACGGTTTGCCTGCAGCAGGTGCTAACTACTACCGGCTAAAAATGGTGGATAAAGATCAATCATATGCATACAGCACAATCCGTGAGCTCCATTTTGAGCAATCTTACCAGGCCGCTCTCTTCCCTAATCCTGCCGTTGAGAAAGTCGGGATCAGCATGGATCACTGGGAGGACATTGCCACTGTCAAACTTTTAAATGCTCAAGGAACCACTCTTTTAGAGTTTCACAAAAAACCGCTGTCCAAAGAAATCAATATGAAGGATTTTTCTGCCGGTCTGTACGTAGTACAACTGCTTTTGAACGATGGCAGTACAGCAGCAATTAAAGTCATCAAACAATAATTATTTTAACTTATCAAAAATGCAAAATTTATATACAGCACATTTTCAGGCTGAAATGCGTCTTAAGTCATTAAATCATCTGGCAGCACTACTCATGCTGCTACTTATTTCATTGCAGGCCCAGGCGCAGGTTGGGATAGGTTTAACAGAACCCAAAGCCTTTTTAAACGTTCTGGAAGGAAAAACAGTGCTATTTGGAGCCGATACGGCGGGTGTACAATCACAGATACCAAGAACCTCTCCAAAAATGATCTGGTATGCAAACGTCGGTGCCTTTCGCGCAGGCGGGATCTCTAATAGCGAAAACACATATACTAATTGGGACAAAGCGAATGTCGGCCGTTATTCCTTCGCCAGTGGTCAAGATACCAAAGCAAATGGGGATTATTCAACTGCTACGGGGTTTAACACGCAGGCAAGCGGGTTATTTTCAACTGCCACAGGTAATAATACAACTGCCAGCGGAGACTTATCAACGGCTATGGGTTCTTCTGTTTATGCAGATCATATAGGGTCATTTATTATTGGAGATGCTAGCAGTAGTTTGGGTTCCTATTACAGCACCACAGCCAACAACCAGATGATGATGCATTTTGCCGGTGGCTATTTTTTGTATACGTCGAGCGCACGTCAGGATAACTTACCATCCGGTGTACAGCTCTTTCCCAATGGCAATGCATGGTCCGTGATATCCGACTCAACACGGAAAGAAAACTTTCGTGCCACCGATGGGCCACTGTTTCTCAAAAAGATTAGCGGAATGCGGCTGGGAAGCTGGAATTATAAGGGACAGGACGTCAAGCGAGACCGTCATTACGGCCCAATGGCTCAGGACTTTTTTGCAGCCTTTGGGCACGACGAGTTGGGGATAATCGGTGAAGGTAAATCTATTAATCAGGCCGATTTCGATGGTGTAAACCTGATTGCAATTCAGGCTTTAATCAAAGAAGTTGAAGCTTTAAAATCAGAGAACAAAAACCTGAAACAAGCAGAGGCGTCAATAAAAGCTGAAACTGAGATCCTTAAAGCGAAAATGCAGCAATTTGAAAATCAGCTTTCCACATTAATGGCCTCAGGCACCATTTCAACGATATCGAAATAAAGAATAATTAAAGAATTGCGGGGCTGAACGAATAGCCAGCCCTACGCAAAATCTTACACGACTTCAGTTAGATACAGAGGAAAGTGAGATATACATTAGTCCCTGAGAGATTCAGTAGTTTATATAATAATTGTAGTTTATAAAACTTCCAACTATTTACCACAATACGGCAATTTCAATTGCTCTCCTTGTCTTTGGTAAAATCTGAAACTTTTCTTAAAGACTAATGTATATTTTTCGCATCATCTTATATATGTACTTAAAATCAGACAGTTTCAAATTACACGGAAACCATGATTTCTTAAAATTGTAATTCTCCGCTATCAATCTTAAAAAACAACCGTTAGGAATTAAGCATTATTCAATAATTCACTCAGCAACCGCCTTTGCGAGGGGCACGTTTATAAATTATGTTACCGTCTTGTTCTACATAGTCGCCTGACACTATTGGATATGAATATTTCGGCGCGTGCGATACGTTATGGCTTCTAATAATTATCTTGTCGTTAACTTTCAGGCTGTGCAATTGCTTAAATTCATTATTAGAGTTCAAAAAGTTCTGGTCAAACTTTTCTGGCCCAAAACTAAGAATATAATCATCCCCATTAATTCTGACCATCATTCCGAAACCTAATCGTGAGCCTGGCGGAAGAGAAAGCGAGGTTACGACAGCCTCCATATTGGAAAAAGCGCTTAAATCCCTCCTTATTTTCGCTTCACCGGCAAAGACTTTTCTTCCTTCGGGAGACGCCTCCCATTTCTTGTACTTTATACCGTCAGGGGTAGCCTCCCATTTTTTCAATGCAGCTTTTCTTTCAGCAGCAGAGAGTGGCTTTGAGGTTGACTTTTTAGAAGCCTCATTTTCAATTTCACGATTGGCAAATACCAGTCCGCTTACCACAACCAGCGGTAAAATTACCGCATAAACGATTTTTTTCATGTTTTTGTAAGTTTAAATAGATAGATATCCTGATAAATCGGATCCTTTAAGGAGTTCTTTTTGTTTTCAAGAATTTCAACCACAGGGGTGGCCACCAGTGCGGTAAGCCACAAAACTACAAGTTTCTAACTCGTAGGCTTTTAATTACCTGTAAAAGAATGTCAACGAAATGTAAAAGTTGTTTGGGTACCCTAAAAACTCAATCAAATAGGGCTAATTAAGTATATGACATCGATTAGAGTCAACCCAAATCTTGTAAAGCGGAGGCTGGCTTTTAAGGAATAGCCATATTTCGAACATTTCTGCATAATTTGTTTCAAATAGCTTCTATTTTTCAACGAGATCGCAATCTGTCACTAACCCATCGGAGGTCAGATGGACAAGTATATAGATGTCCGGTTGATTGGACTTTAATTGATAAGTTATAATTTCGCTCACGTCGCTGTCATGGCGTTTAATTCCCCGGCCTGCGACGTTTTCTGAATGAATAAAAGTTAATGATTTCAACGTTTCCGGCTCTCGCATGCCTCCTGCAAAATCGCGTTTGGCTCCCAAGGTTATGCCTGATGCTTCTTCCAATATTTTACCACCTTTTACCATAGCCTGCAAAGCAGCTATGATTTTGGGAGTGCGTGAAGGATCATGATCGGCATTGGCTTTATGTGCATGGGCAAGCGGCCCAATACGTGGTACTGTTCGCTCATAATGTTGATCATTGTCCTGAAGCGTGAAGCCAGTTACTTTTCCATTAGCGTCGGGATTGAAGGTCACAGAAATATTGCGGTCAGTCGATGTAAACTTATTGTTAGCGACGGGCACAAATTCTTCATCAACAAAACCATCTTCCAGGGTGTAGAGTCGCTGATTATCAGCTTCAAAAGTGATAATTCGATTGTTAAATAATTCATATCGACCTTCGAAAGCCGTTAAAGTTTTGGAATCCACATCCACCGCGATCGGTTTAGCGGTCTTTACCGGAAACCCGTTCCAATGGTAATAGTCAGCGATAAAATCAACAATTCTGCCCATCATATGCGAGTTGTCATTCGCATTGATCATGATCACAATTCCTTGTCCTTTGTCCACGCTAGCGGTAAGTAAAGCATCAAAACCCTCGTCGCGCCCACTGTGACTGAAGCGTAGTGTAGTACTGTCACCCTGCAAAAAAACACCAAGTCCATCCCTGTTTTTCTGATCTGTCAACATTTGGCGGGTCATGTAACGGGATAATACACCCCCTGATTTTCCAGCATAGGCATTCTGAATACTGATCGCGAATCGGGCCAGGTCGGACGGCGTAGTCCACAATCCCGCTGCTGCCATCTCAGGATAAATATGCCAGCGGCCTTCCACTAAACTTCGATTGTTGTAGTGACCGGTTGCCGTCAATTTTGCCAGTTCCGGAGGTAAGGGTTGCTGGTAGGTACTGTTTTTCATACCCAGTGGCGAAAGCACATTGTTTTTCATGAACTCCGGAAAAACAGTGCCGGTCACATCCACTATCAGTTGCTGCATAACGGTATAACCGCCGCCTGAATACCTCCAACGGGAGCCCGGAACAAAGTCTACGCGAACCGGTGGTGTATTGGCCGGGGCTGTCCCATCCAGAATCTGAGCTACCGAAGGGATCTTCGCGCCCACAGCGTACCCTGGGAATCCGTGCACTGTAAGACCGGTAGTATGACTGAGTATTCCGCGCAGTGTAACCTTTTTGTCAGTTGTAAATTCATTATCAGGAACTTTCCAACTTGTAAGTTTTACGTTCACATTCTCATCCAGAACAAGTTTATTCTGTTCAACAAGATACAGAGCGCCTATGGCCGCAACCGATTTACTAACCGAGCCTGCCTGAAACAAGGTGTTCGTCGTAACAGGCACCTTTCCATTCTTATCAATAAATCCGTATGACCGAGCCTTCAGGATTTTTCCGTCCTGAATGATAGCCAGGGACAAACCGGGAATGCCGCGCTTCTGCATTTGGCTCCGGATAAAATCGTCCAGATCATCCGCCTGAACGTGAAATGCAACTAGTAGAAAGAAAAGAATCAGAAAGAGAGGTTGATTTTTCATGGATGGTCTAATTGGAATGGTCATTTATCTTAAATGTTAAATTAATTTCCTTTTTTATTTTTAAGGATTTCCACCACAGCGGTGGCCGCAAAGCTAAAAGTTTCTATGTTTTCGTGCGTTAATGACCTGTAAAAGAAGGTCAACGAAATGTAAAAGCCACTTTTACGGACTGCTACGAATTTTCGCTCCCCAGGAAGTTGGGGATATTATTCAAAATGTTTCCTATGTAACTGTCTTGCACAAACGTTGATTTTTTGAAAGAATACTTCTTCATAATATATCTCTCAAATACAACTATTTTTAAGTACCTATATACCGATTTGTTGTAAGGTTAAATCAGGAATATTGAACACAAGCGAGATCTGTCGTAACTATACACTAACATTTTAATGAAAAAACACCCTGTCCTACTGTTTTCAAGTTGTTGATATTCGTTATGAAATACCAGATATGTCTGCTTTTTATGGTTTTTGGATGTGCTGGAAGGATCACCCACCCTGAAAAGATTGACAAAAAGGTATCGTTCTCAATCATATTTGGCTCTTGTTTTAGGAATGATACCGTCTCACTTTTTGTGAATGACAATCTGTTAGTTAATAATTTAACCATCCAGTCGGATACTGTAACCAGACTTGCAAAGTTGTATAAATCCCAAAGGTTAGACACCAACTCTATCCTGATCCGGTATAATACAAAAGATTTTTTTTAACCACCCATTTTATTCATGCCTGCTTTTAATCTAAAAATCTTAAAAGGGCAGGAAACCTATTATTTTAAGATAAATCTAAAATCAGGTCGATTAATTTTGGTAGACGGGTGTCAAAGTAAAATAATGATCCGACAGTCGAAAAAGGAACTTTGGTTTGAATGAAATAGTCTCATCATATTCCTAGATCATGAAACAGTAATTCTCCGCCGGATGTCTCAAAAAGTCCCAGCTTGCATCGAAGTTTGAAGAGAAAATTATGTACATCATTTCTGATCCTCTTTCTTTTTAAAGTCGGTAATGGTATTTCCATCATACCGATATACTCCACCGGAACCGAACCAAATACTGCCATCATTCGCTTCCGATATCCCGAAAATCATTCCTAAATTTGGCCTTATTTCCTTTACTGCGGGCTTTTCAGATGACAACGAATTTTCATCATAACAGGAAAGTATCCAACTTCCGTCCTTAACATTTCGTGAACTGGTCCAGATATTTCCTTTTTTATCTTCGATGATATAACCAACAAAATCCTGTGTCAAATTGGTAAATGTGCCGCCATCATAGCGCCAAAGCCCATCACTGCCACCCAGCCAAACAGCCCCCTTTTTATCTTCGATGATCGAACGAACATTTGTAAAAGGTTTGCCATCATGGGTTATAACGGTAAATGTTTTTCCATCATACTTGCAGGCACGGCCCTTGGTGCCAAACCAGAATTTTCCCGTTTTGTCTTCAATAATCGAATTAACTTCATTATGGTCATTGGGGCGAAATCCTTCAAAGTCTTCATTCATCAGATAGTTCCGAAAGGATTTCCCATCGTACCTGCTTGCTCCGCTTACAGTACTAAACCAAACGGCACCGGTTTTATCTTCATAAATATAAGTAACCTGATTACTGGCAAGGCCATCCCTGGTTGTAAAATTTTGAAAGGCTTTGCCGTCTGCCTGTCTGGGATCGTAATAATAAACCCCTGATCCAACCGAACTAAACCAAAAATTTCCTTTTCGGTCTTCCAAAACAGAAAAGAAAGGGGCTGAGCTCACTTGACTGGTGATATTGGTAAACGATTTTCCATCGTACCGAAAAACACCACCAAATGTGGCAATCCACATATTACCCTTTCGGTCTTGCGTGATCGTACGAGTGACGCTGCTAAATTCGCGGGAAGTGATATCGGTTTCTGAATTGGTAGTAGCCTTTGGCAGGTCAGTTTTGTTTTGTCCTTGACAGGAATTGTAAAAAACAGCTATCACCAACAACACATAGACGGGTGCGTATTTCATTGTTCTTTTGTTTAGTACCAATCCGTTATAACAAACTTACTATTTTTTGTAAAGTGCTTTAGTTAATAGTCTGTTAATGAATTGATGAAGCATACAAACCACTTTTTGCCGGCTGCCTGGAATTTTTGCTACTAAATGGTTGACCTATGGTTCAAAAATGTTGTTCAATCCACATGTTTTCTTATGTATTTTGTGTTAACCAAGAATGGTTTTATTAAAGCAACTTCCTTCAGATTAAGCAAATATATTAAGCTGCAAATTTTAGGACGCAGTCCGTTCAGCCATTTTATCATCAGTAAAGCTACCTGGGACGACTACTTCTTTATTCCAACTTGCTTTGTTGATACAGTGGCTTTTTTGGGTCATTACGATTCTGCTCTGGGCATCCTTCCAAATTCGACGTGAAACAATTACTAAAAGACCAACCGGCTTTAAAATTTAACCAAAAAATCCTTTTTTCTTCCGAAAAATAAATAATTCCTAATGAATTAGGAATACTCCTAATCGATTAGTAGTATTGAATAAAAAAAGCTATTATGCTAAAATTAGGAAAAAGAGAAGAGCAAATCATGCAGGTAGTCTGGCAGCTCCAGCATGCCTTTATCAAGGATATCATTGAGCAGCTTCCCGCTCCCCAGCCGCACTACAACTCGGTGGCAACCATGGTCAAAATCCTAACGGATAAGGGCTTTTTAAGCGCTGAGAAAATAGGAAATACGTATCGGTATTCGCCGGTTGTAACCCTGGCCGAATACAGGGAGCAGGACGTAGCCACCATAAAACAAAAATACTTTGGTAACTCCCTGACTAAAATGATAACACATTTCGCAAAGGAGGAAAACTTGTCCGATCAGGAATTAGACGAGCTGATACAAGTCATAAAATCGCAAAAATCATCTTAAAACTCATTTGTTATGAACGAGTTTCTATACAAAGCTTCTATTATTACAGCAGTCGCTTTTTTATTTTATAAGATCTTTCTCCAACGGGAAAGCTTCTTTACCGCCAACAGAATTTACCTGATTGGCTGCCTTGTCCTGACTTTTACTTTGCCCTTTTTGAGCTTGCCCGCGCTTATCAACCATCAAGGCTATTTGGCCACCGTATTGCCGCAGAATAGCTCAACTGAGGAAAACAGTGCAAGGGTAAATGCAAGGCAGTTGGCTGCGGAGCGTTCCGTTCAGCATACTTCCGCTAACCCGTCTGTTGCTGCGTCAAAGTTGATTTATCAGGATCCAGCCTTGCCGCAAGAAGCCAGCCAGCAACCCATTGCGACAACAGAATACAGCTTTGGTTTTTGGCTTTTTACCCTTTATCTGTTTGGAGTGGCTGTTTTCAGCGGAAGCCTGTTAGTCCAGCTGGGCAATATTCTGTACAGGATTAGACAATCTGCTGATAAAATTCAGGATGGTACCATCGTAATTGTAAATGCGACACAGCCGCAAGCACCTTGTTCTTTCTTCAACTTTGTTTTCATCTACCCAGATGTTTACGATTTTGAGACCTATGAGCACATCATTTCCCACGAGAAAATACATGCCCGGCTTTACCACAGTCTTGATCTGCTGCTGGCTGAAATTGCCGCTATATTACTATGGTTCAATCCCTTTATCTGGTTACTGAAAAAAGAAATAGAAAAGAATAACGAGTATCAAACCGATGCCTTTATGGTGGAGAAAGTGCAGGTGAACAAACAACAATACCAACTGAATCTGCTTCAAATCGCCGTGCCGAACAGACCACTTTCTATTACAACCAATTATAATCAATCTGTACTTAAACAAAGAATTATGATGATGAACGCAAAAAGATCTACTCCGCATGCGTACTGGAAATACAGCTTTCTGGTGCCGGTGTTTTTTGGAACGCTGCTGCTGCTTAATAAACCTGCTTCCAGCAGGGAAATGTCCGGCAATAACATTCAAAACAACCCTTTGCCCGTAGAATCCGCTGACCCGCTACAAAAAGCAAATCCGCAAAGTGAAAAGCAGCCTAATGCCCGTGATGAATCCAGCATTGGGAATTACACGGATTCCAAAACCGATATGTCATCCGGTTACTGGTACAGCCATCAAGACAAAGAGAATTATTGTCTGGAATTTAAAGGCAGCCAGGGCAACTCTCAATGGAATATGAGTCGGTGTTTTCGGAAAGATAGTTTTAAAAAAACCGGAGATAACAGTTTTGTATTGACAAAAGATGCTGGTACGATGCAATTAAACGGAAACCTGTTGGCCGAAGTAAGCCAGGGAAAATATACTTTCACAGAAAACAAAGATTTTGCAAACTACTTAGCTGCCAATAGTACGCCCTCCCAGGAGAAGAATCTTGTACTCTTTTTGTTCTTTGCGGACGTGAACCGTCAATATTTAGAATTCCTAAAAAGCCATTATCAGACGCTCGATGGGCAGCGGCTGCTGGAAATTGCCATTCACGACATCGGCCTTACCGAATTCCAGGGGTATATTGCTTTATTTGAACAATACAACCACAAAAAGCCTTCAATGTCCGAAATAATTGAAGCAAAAATACATGGCGTCGATCAGCAGTATGTACAACAAATGGAAAAGATGGGCTTTTCCGGACTTAGTATGAAAAAAATAATTGAGGCTAAAATTCATGGCATTGAGCCTGGTTACGTACAGCATTTAAAAGACGCAGGCCTGGCCAACCTTTCCCTGGATAAAGTAATCGAGGCCAAAATACACGATGTCAACCCAAACTCAGTGAAAGAATTGAAGGCATTGGGCTTTGCAGATCTGAACCTTACTAAAATGATAGAGCTGAACATTCATGGGGTTACTCCCACTTACATTCAGGAACTTCAATCGGCCGGCTTGAAAAATATAACGCTTCAACAGGCCCTGGAAGCTAAAATACATGGACTGGATGCTGGTTCAATCAAAGAACTCCGGGCTTTGGGATTTACAAATGTAAGCTTTGATGAAATCAGAAATGCGCGGATTCATGGGGTAGATGCATCTTTCGTTAAAGGACTTAAAGAAGCGGGCTTGCCTGGTCTGACCATCGAAAAAGCAATAGAAGCTAAAATTCACGCGATTGACGGAACGTTTATTCAGGCTGCCAAGAAAAAGGGATACGATTTTACCAGTATTGATAAATACATTTCACTCAAAATCCACAACCAGGCCATTGAATCATTAAAAGAATAAAGTATTATCCGGATGCATTGCAGCCAGATTAATTAACAGAAAAGTCTGTTGCGGACTGCCCGCAACAGACTTTTCTGTTAAATTCTTCATTATAAAAACAACAATTGTGCTGGTGAGCATTCTGTTTTCTGGTTCTATTATTAAACCGTATCAGAATGAGTGGAGAATGAATGCGTAATCAACCCGTCATTAAGCCAATTAGATATCCAGAATGGCGGTGAGTCTATCAGAACTGACTGGAGCTGACGTATGCTGATGAATCACCTTCCAGCCGTATTCAAATTTTGAAAATCCAAGTGTTATCCGATTCTTCATACTTCGTAAAATGGCACCATTATCTGAGATGGCTTGGAATTGAATCAAAGCGCTGGCAAAACCTATTTTATCTGACTGATGAATCTGTACCATTTCAAATTCAACTTTTACATTCTCTTCGTTTAAGGAACCAAGCCAGTCTTCAATAATTTTAAACCATGCCAAGGCGTTTAATTCATAGCCCCGATCCCACATATCAAATACAATGACCTGTTCATCGTAAAGATTGATCATTGCCATTGTATCCTTATTCCAAGCAGAGGTTTGGTAAATTTCGAAAAATTCTTTGATCTCTGTGAACCCTGATTTACCTTTCATAAGCATATATTATATTGACTACCAACAACTAAGGACTGCACCATCCTTCTTTATTTGACCACCTCACTTACAAAAATGACAGGACTAATGTTGGTATAATTGGAAAAATCGGCACGAATGGAATCTCTTTTGGGCCCAATAGCCGCTTGATAGTCACTTAAACTTTGTACATAAAATGTGCCGATTGCCATAAAAGGCAGCGGTTGGTTAGGAACGCCATTGGCAAGCCCCTTTTCGATTGTGTATTTAACCAAATTTGGTCCTAAAAACCCGGCCACCATCGGCATATGTCTGGTTTCGTAGTACTCCATATTAAAGGTTTTACCTTCAGCATACGGATACATGATGGCAACTTTTATAATACCTTTTTCAACAACAGCTGTGGTGGGCTTTCCCTGACTAAGCGCAGCAAAACCAGTAGTTAAAAGAACAAACGTTACAATCAGTTTGAATGTCATATCTACTTGATTTAAAGGATAAAATCTTCGATTTGGCGCACAAAATTAACTTCCTACTCTTCTTGTAAATCCCTTCAAAACTACTACTGCTTTAAGAAAAGAGAACATGTAGAATGAGACAAATTAAGGGGGCGATTGCGCCATCTTCCTGGCATGTTGTGCCAGGAAATTGAATACCCTCTTTCCTCAGCTGACTAGTTCTCATGGCAGCCTTTGGTAACTGAAAACAATTATAGAGGTTCCAATACAGATTGCAGTTACGATTATTACCTGTTAATCTTTCTATGCGTAAATTCTAATAGCTAGTGTTTGAACGAATGTCTGAATGCCAGGGGTGAAAGCTGCGTTTTCGCTTTAAACAACCGGCTAAACGATTGCAAATGTTCAAATCCTAATTCATAAGCGATTTCGCTAATAGAAAGCTCACTGGTCGATATTCTTTCCTTGGCCTTTTTAATCAGATTTTCATGTATGTAGTGCTGGGTATTTTGCCCCGTATGAATTCTTAACAGGCTACTCAGGTATTTTGGGGTGATATGAAGCATGCTGGCCATATCGTTTACGGTCGGAAGACCTTTAATAGCAGGTTGGCCGCTGTTTAAATAATCATTCAATGCTTTTTCGAGGCGATCAAGTATCTGGTGATTAGCCTTTTCACGCGTAATAAACTGGCGGTTATAGAAACGCTCAGCATAGTTGAGCAGGCTTTCCAACTGTGATATGATGATCTGCTTGCTGAATTTGTCAATATTAGCATGTGTTTCGCCATGTATATTCTGAATGATCCTGATGATAATATCTTCTTCTTTTTCCGAAAGAAATAAGGCTTCGTTTGCAGCATAATCCCAAAACTCATATCGTTTTATATTTCCGGCTAACGGTGTGTTCCAAAGGAAATCAGGATGGATAACCAGATACCATCCCGACTGCTTCACTTCGATGTCTCTTTCGATGGCAAGGCTTGTTACCTGGCCGGGTGACAGAAAAGACAGAATCCCTTCATTAAAATCATAGATCTGCTGTCCGTATTTCAATTTGAGATCTTCTGCGCCCGTAACCCGTTTTAAAGCGATACAAAAAAAGTCGCAAAAAGAGGTCACTGTATCGCCACTGCGCATCATGGTGGAAACATCTACCTTGATCACACTGATGAGCGGGTGTTCAGGCTTTGCCAGATGCCAGGCCTGAAACCATTCGCTAATAGATTTATAGTGTACCATATATTTTATTTTTCCTGACGAATTTCCAGCACAATTTTTCCCCGGGCATGTTTCGTTTCTATATCCCGGTGTGCATCGGCTGCCTGCTCCCATGGATAAACCTTACTGATTACGGCCTTCACTTTTCCAGCGTCAACAAGCTTTGCTACTTCGTTGAAAATTTGCTGGTGATTAATATCAACCCCAGCCATGGAAACAGTCGCATTTTTACGGGCCAATAATTCCTTAAATTCCTCGCTAGGCCACCCCCCATGCGTGCATACAAAGATACCGCCTTCTTTTAAAACTTTAACAGACCTTAGACGTAATGCTTCATCAACAGTGGTGGTATGGGTCGCATTGAATACCACATCGATATCTCTTAAAATTTCCTCAAAGTTTTGGGTGTTATAGTCAATTACTTCATCAGCACCCAGCTCTTTTAAAAATTCAGCATTATGCGCAGATGCCGTACCAATAACATAGGCACCATAGGCTTTTGCAAATTGCAGCGCCAAATTTCCAATACCTCCTGCCGCACCATGAATCAGTACCCGCTGGCCGGGTTGCACCTTTGCCTTCTGTACCATACCGTTATAGGCCATACGCGCGCAGGCCGGTAATGAACCGGCTTCGTTGAAGTTTAACGTGCCTGGCATAAGCCCGAATTGGTTAGATTTCGCTGCAAGATATTGTGTGTAGCTGCCATCCAAATAATTAGGAACTCCATAAACCCGGTCACCCTTTTTAAATTCTATTACTTTGCTTCCCACCTCTTCTATAATGCCTGCCGCATCAAGGCCTAGTCCCAAGGGTAATTTCAAAAGTGGTTTCAGACCCTCATTTCCACCTTGTCGTACAATGTAATCTGCCGGGTTTACACTTGCAGCGTAAACTTTTACCAAAATCTCATCTGCTGCGGGAACAGGACGTTCAACCTCAACAATTTTCATCACTTCCGGTCCTCCAAACTCCTCAATTCTAATTGCTTTCATCATTGCTTTTTTTATACAAAAGTCCGCAATGACATTGTGATAAATTCAGCCAAAATGCCCTTTGTTTTAACCAAATAGGTGACTGTACTTGACTTATACAATTAAGTTTATTCAAAGCCTTCCGAGAGGTTGTTGTAATAATGTCGGTATTTTAGTGATATGTAATGATCGCAAAAAGCTGAGAAAGACACATTGAAAATATTAAATGCCAACCATTCGGTTGAGTCATAATCCTACCCGTTCCAGATTGGTTTAATAAACTCAGGGAATAATTGACAACGAACAGAGTTGGTTCCCTGATATAACAGCTTATTGTAAGCACTGAGAACAAGTGACCTTCCCTTAAAGACCCCAGGACTTCCCGAAACTGTCTTCTTCAAAAGCAAGAGATCAACTCAGTCTCTACTTTCCGGATCAGTAGCAATCCATCATTCCTGTTGTCTGCCAGCGAACAGTCCCTGTGGATTCAATAAAGTAGAGCCCATTTTTTGTACGGAAGTTATGTTTAATTAGGAAGTAAATTTGCTTTCATTGTTAATATATTGATCAACAATGGCTAATGATCGGGCTGGCTGTAAACTTGAAATTTAAAAAAAATGAATTTCTAATGATCTCATTTAATTCATCATCCGGTAATCATTTGGCGTAACGCCTGCTTTTTGTTTGAATAAACGGGTGAAATGCTGCGGGTATTTAAAGCCAAGTTCGTAGGCAATTTCACTCGAGGATTTATTCATGTCAAAAAGCCTCTCTTTGGCCACATCTATAACTTTTGACTGAATATATTCAAGAGCAGATGTCCCGGTTTCTTTCTTGACCAGGTCACCAAAATAGTTGGGTGATAAATGTAAGGCTTCGGCGCAAAAAGCTACGGAAGGCAAGCCTTCGTTCTGCGGTTTATCGGATGAAAAATAGTCTTTCAACAAAGATTCAAAACGTTCCAGAATTCCTTTGTTTGCCATGTCGCGCGTAATGAACTGACGATCGTAAAAACGGGTGCAGTAATTGAGCAGCAACTCTATGTTGGATGAAATCAGTACTTTGCTGTGCTTGTCTATATTTTGATCGAGTTCATACTGGATTTTTAAGAAGCAGTCAATCACAATACTCTTCTCTTTATCCGACAAATGAAGCGCTTCATATACATCATACGAAAAGAAAGAATAATCCTGAATGTGTTTGCCCAGCGGAGTTCCGTTTATCAGGTCAGGATGAAAGAGCAATACCCAGCCTTTTGGGGCAAATGGTTCAACGCCGGGTTGCACGCCTATCACCTGTCCCGGCGCTATAAATATCAAACTTCCTTCCTGGTAGTCATAGTGCTTTCTTCCATAGCGCAACTGGCCATAGTCTGTTTCTTTCAGGCCCACTGCATACAACCCAAAGTTGAATGTTTTGGCAGGCATCGGCTGCGCTTTCGAGAGGTCAATCACTGTAACCAGGGGATGTTTAGTCATTATGCCCCTTATGGCATTGTATTGCGCGACGCTGCGAATTTTTACAATCTCTTCCATGTCTTATTCTTTTAACGTTACAATATTACAAGTTCCCGCAAGCTTTTTTACGCCTGCCTTTCCAATCAGTAAAACTGGTAGTAAAACCCGTAATCTGTATACAAAACGGCTCGCCCTACTTTCACTATTTTGCCAGCAGGAAAACATACAAAATTACAAATGAAAACACGACAACTAGGAAGCTCAGGACTAGAAGTGTCCGAAATAGGTTTTGGCTGCATGGGGCTTAGCGTTGGCTATGGTCCTGCAACAGATGGAAACGATGCAATTGCACTTCTTCAAAAAGCTTATTTTTCGGGCGTTACTTTCTTTGATACCGCAGAAGTGTATGGACAAGGAGCCAATGAACAGTTGGTAGGAAAAGCATTGCATGATGTACGTGACAAGGTAATCATCGCTACCAAGTTTGGCTTTAAAAACGGCAAGGTCACAGCTGGTTTGGATAGTCGTCCGGAGCGCATCAGGCAGGTAGCGGAAAATTCGCTCCGAAATCTGCAAACTGATTATATCGACTTGTTTTATCAGCACCGCGTAGATCCGGATGTGCCTGTTGAAGACGTTGCCGGAACCGTAAAAGATCTTATTGCCGAAGGCAAAGTAAAATACTTCGGCATGAGCGAAGCCGGTCTGGAAAGTATACGAAGAGCGCATGCGGTACAACCCGTGACTGCCCTGCAAAGTGAATACTCCATGTTCTGGCGCGAAACTGAAACAGAAATCATTCCATTGCTTGAAGAATTAGGTATTGGTTTCGTTCCGTTCAGCCCGTTGGGAAAAGGATTTTTAACCGGTAAGATGAATTCAGAAACTGAATTTGACAAGACCGACGCCAGGAATATCTTTCCCCGGTATTCCAAAGAAAACCGCGAAGCAAATCAAACCATTGTTGACCTGGTAACTAAGTTAGCGGAGGAACAGAAAGCAACGCCGGCGCAGATTGCATTGGCCTGGCTTCTGGCTCAAAAGCCATGGATTGTACCGATTCCAGGAACTACAAAAACGACTCGCTTGGAAGAAAATATCGGTGGTGCAAACATTTCCTTAAGCGGTCATGATTTAGCCAATATCCAAAAGGCTCTGGACAATATCATCCTTCAGGGAGAACGCTATCCTGCAAGCATGGCAGGCTTGCAAGGCAGGTAGGCAAATCATAAAAATTTATAGAAAAACATACAGATACCAGTAATATGATGAACATAACGTTAAATAACGGCATAAAAATGCCGCTGCTTGGTTTTGGTACTTACCTGCTCCGGGACGGCTTAAAATGTGAACAGTCTGTGCTCAATGCTTTAAGCTTTGGGTACAGACTAATCGACACAGCTGCGGCATACTATAACGAGGAACCAGTGGGCAGAGCGATTAAAAAAAGTAATATTAAACGAGAGGAAATCTTTGTGACCACCAAATTCTTGCCCGTGAATCCCGGCTATGAAAACGCAAAGCGCGCCTTTGAAACATCGCTAAAAAAATTGGGTCTTGACTATATTGATCTGTACTTGATTCACCTCCCACAAGGAGACGTAAATGCCGCCTGGGCAGCGATGGAAGATTTGTATAGAGAAGGTAAAGTAAGGGCTATCGGTGTAAGTAATTTTAACATGAATCAGATTAAGGATTTAATTACACAGCATAGGGTCATACCAGCAGTCAATCAAGTGGAGACACATCCATTTTCCCAGAAAACAGAAATGCAGAAAGATTTGAAATCTGAGGGCATACAGCTGGAGTCATGGGCTCCCTTTGCCCAGGGCAAAAACAATCTTTTTAATAATGAACTTTTAAAAGCGCTTTCAAACAAATACAATAAGAGGGTTGCCCAGGTGGTTCTTCGGTGGTTGGTTCAAAAAGAAATTGTGGTTATTCCTAAATCAGCAAATGCAAAAAGGATAAAAGAAAATTTCAATGTATTTGATTTTGAGTTATCCTCCGATGATATGACAACTATCAAATCGCTGGATAAAGGTAGCGGGCTTATTTATCATGTTTAAAAAACCAGCTCGTCCTGTTTTAAATCGGGATTGCTATGACTTTGCGTTTAACGCGCTATAAACATCCACTATATTCCGCCGGTTGAAGCGGCTTTTCTCGGGCCGAAGTTTTCCAGTTCAACATTTTCATTAAATAAGCCTATCTAAAATCAACAGCTTCTGTAGTCGGATAAAACGCGAATTACGCACCGCCGGGGCAAAGCTCTATAAATCATCCCGAATCATCCGGATTTTATTATGACGCTCCTGGTTGCACCCCCGAATTATGGATTTGGAACGAGCGACTGCAAAAATTCATACAAAAGAAGGCGAGATAAACTGCCGCAATTAAAAAAGAGCAGCGAAATATTCGCTGCTCTTTCTAAACCCTCCTCTATCAGAAATATTGCTCTGATAAACGTAAAGGTAGCATTATAATCAAAGATTAATAAATTCCAGCTTTTAACTGTTTATAACAGTATCAAAGAAACCAAAGCTTTTCTTTTTGCGCCGCAAAATATAAAAATTGGCTTAGGCCAAAGCTTACTCCTATTTTTATTGTTGGTCATTTTAGTCTCAGGGATGCCCATTACCACCGGCAGCACCATAGATCTGCCCGGTTGCAAAACTCGCCTCTGCATCTGCCAGCTGCACAAAAATAGAAGCTAGCTCGGCCGGCTGTCCCGGTCTACCCAGGGGCGTGGCCCCGCCGAATTTTGTTATTGCTTCTTGTGGTTGGCCTCCGCTTACTTGGAGCGGTGTCCATACCGGGCCAGGCGCTACACCATTCACCCGAATACCCTTGGGACCCAACTGCTTGGCCAGTGATTTGACAAAGGCAACATTGGCAGCCTTTGTCTGGGCATAGTCAAATAAATTTTCGGATGGATCGTAAGCTTGTACCGACGAAGTGGAAATGATCACAGATCCTGCTGCAAGGTGCGGCAGTGCGGCCTTGGTAATCCAGAAAGGAGCGTAAATATTCGTCTTGATTGTAGCATCGAAACCCTCTGATGTAAGGTCGAGCAAAGAGTCCACCGCCTGCTGGTGCCCTGCATTGTTGACGAGGATGTCCAAACCACCCAATTTCTGTACCGCTTCTTCTACTAGTTGTTGACAAAAAGTCTCGCTTGTTATATCGCCGGCGATTGCATATCCATTTTTACCTTCCGCTTGAATGAGGGCAATCACTTCGTCAGCATCTGACTGTTCCTGTGGCAAATAATTGATAACAACATCAGCACCTTCGCGGGCATAAGCAATGGCGGCCGCCCGCCCTATCCCGGAATCACCTCCGGTTATCAGCGCTTTTCTACCTGATAGCCGTCCTGATCCTTTGTAGCTTTTTTCGCCGTGATCAGGCCTTGGATCCATTTTCGAAGCCAAGCCCGGCACTTGTTGGGGTTGTTTATTAAAAGGCGGTTTGGGGTATCTATCAACCGGATTTTGAAGTGATGCGTTTATTGAATCAGCCATAATTATTAAATTAAGTTAAATAAATAGGATATAATTATCCACATGTTAAAAAAGCCATGCGCTTAAACTTGGCATTACAACTTAAACCCTCTGAAATCGAGGCGCGGTTTAAGGATGAACCTCTCTGGGCCTGTCCCTTAATAAAACTTTGCCAGTCGTTTAAGGGATCATCAAAAAATTTTATTGGCGGCTGTCGCCCGGTAAATATTTATTTCTAAACTAAAACCATTAAGCCTTTCCGAATAGAAACAATAGTTGGAGATGAGTATACTACTCAAATATGGCGGCAGCATAAAATCCTGCATCTTCGGGAGTAATAACATCATTTACCAAAGTGTCTAGAAATCAAGTATTTATCATTGTTCCAGTGAGTTGATCTTGGCACTGTAACTGGTTTAGTTCCGTCAGTATAGTTCTTTCCGTTGGCGCCTATTTACCAGGAATGAACAAGATAGATTCGGATGGCAGCAAAGTTCACACGACAAAGAATTTTTTGTTGGACCTGCTCATTTATACAAATTGTTCATAGTTTTACGTGCTATTAGGGTTTGAAAAGATGATGGCGAAGCGCAAAATCAAATAAAATGAGTGAAATACGATGGAAATTTAAACTATACACTTTTGGGAATAGTCATAAATCCATAACAGCTTTTGAAAACTTGAAACTTTACTGCAAAAATTACCAGATAAATTATGAGATAGAAGTCATTGATTTGAGACTATCGCCACAGTTAGCAGAAAGGGACAGTATAGTGGTCATTCCGACACTGGTCAGGCTAGCGCCCTCCCCCGCAATCAAACTTATCGGGGATTTATCTGATGAGCAAAAAGTTGTTAAGCTATTAAAAGTGGTTTAAGTATGAACCGCTGCTGGATTTGCTGGATGGTAGTTCCTTGAACCTGAACCGTCTTTTAATCGATCATTCAACGAACGGTTGGAAATGCCGCCCTTCGCAATTACAGGTTTTCATACCCGGCAAATAAGAGAATTACCCTCAGGGAAAAATACTCTTGACGCCCAAGATCAGCGGTTGATGAATCAGGATTTTAGCGCGATGATTTGTGAAAGATTTATCCACGCAGTTTTTCAGGTGATCTGATTGCTCATTGTATAAAAGATCGGCTCATGCTTGCAGTGCTCTTCGTTTAAGTCCAAATGTTTACCTTCGCACTACTACCACAACGCCCGTTATGAAAAAATACAAACCTGTCCTTGGCGTGCTCATCGCCACTTTACTAACGGTTGCAGTACTTCCAGTCAGGATTTCAGAAGGACAGGGAAACGACCCATCCAATCTGGTTGGATCCGAGCTCGTGATTTGGACAATGTGCTTTACTACCTGGTGCGTCACTTATTTTGCCCAACTTCAATCCAAGCTTCAAAAATGGCAGAAGATTGCTCTTTCGCTTTTATTGTGTGCTGTCATCTCAAACATATTTTATTGGACATTCAATCCTTTCTTTGAAGATTACCCGACAACGCCAATGCGGCATTACCCACTTGCTTTTGCCACACTTCGTCTTTCAATCCGAGGGTTATTGGTGGGTTTGGTGATCGTTCCAATAGCTTTTCTTTTTGAAAATGAGCGTCAGTCACACTTAGCAGAGCTCGATGCAGAAAAAAGACGTATGAAAGCCTCAGAAGAGCAAAATAGGTTGCTTGAAACCGTGGTAAGCGAACGTACGAGAACGCTTGAGAATACACTTTTTTCACTAAGGGAATCAGAAAGCAAACTTGACAATCAGGTTTATTTACTTTCCCGTTTGGTAGCATCGGTAACACACGATGTGGGCTCACCTTTGACTTATGTGATCATTGTTGCGAACAAAATAAATCAACTTTTAGAGACAGGCCGGTTTAATGAAGCAAGCCAGTTTAGCAAGGAATTACACAAAACATTGATCAGCATGTCCGCTTTCATGAATAATCTTCTTGAATTTACAAAAACACAGGTACGCAGCGAATCGATCTTGTTGACACACATTGATCTTCCTGCACTTATCAATGAAAAAGTCCTGTTGTTTGAAGGAATAATTAGCCAGAAAAACAACAGACTTCTTTTAGATTTCGAAAATGACCTAACCACATATACCAATTACAACCTGCTTGCAGTGGTGCTACATAATCTTCTTGACAATGCTGCCCGGTATACCCAAAATGGAGTCATTTCGATAAAAATGAAGACAATAGATGGAAAATATACACTGTTTATTGAAAATAGTGTCTTAACAATTCCAGAAACGTTTGTAGAAGACTTAGATACCAGAGCCGCTTCACAATGGCAAAAAAGACCTGACCAAAACGAAAATCAGGGCATTGGTCTAATTCTGGCCAGAAACATCTGTACGCTGCTTGGTATCAACTTTTCAATCGGGATCAGCGAAGGTTTGGTAACCGCCCAATTAACTTTTAACGAGATGGGGAAGAAGGTTATTTAATCAAACATTTTTTAATCTGCTGTTAAAATTAAAGTCAAAGACGAACAGTTTTAACGTTTTTTTAAGCTTGGATTCACCATCTTTCCGGCCGTGTCTTCGCTGCCTAATCGTTTCACACCAAAACAAATATTCCTTATAATTTTCCAACGTATCCTGATTACCGGCAGCAAAATCCGGGACAAATCGTAATCAAATGAAATCTACAAAACTGTGCGTTTTTTGTCGCAAATACTATCAGAAATATTTCTATTTAAGTCATAGTCATATGACTATTTATTTAGAGCATAAACGTTAATAAGTTTGCCTGGTCAGATCCAAACTAGCGCTAATACATCGCGGGTGGCTGCAAATCTCACAGATAAAAGTCCGTGCACAAATCCTTGCTGGTTTTGTAATTAAGCGGATATTGGTTCCTTTTTAAAACAAACGATTAATTCAGCGAACAAGGATACTGATATTAGAATGCCACTGTTTACACTACTCAACGACACTATGAGACAATTATTTCCCGGCAAGGCAGCAGAGCTCATCTCCCAACCTTATTGTGATCCATTTCAGCAGCCAAGCTCAACGCGGAACGTTGCTACTGAAAACTGTACTTTCCAAGTTCCCGTATTCAAATATGTCTCAAATTGGCGCTGAAGGGGATGAGGGAACACTTAAATTCTTTTCACTGGACAGACAGTAGCGCTGTGATTACAAACGCAAGGTACTTGTCTGCCAAGTACATTTATAGAGTTCGGATCATGTGCGGCAAACTCATTCAAATGCACCAGTTTGAGAATTTTCAGCGCAAAAATTATTCCCTACTTCACATATTTTAATCTTTCCATTTTTTACTTAACACTTATGAGAAAACATTTCCGTCGAAAAAATAGCATAGCGCTAAGGCTGGCATTTCTATTCCTTATTCTATCAAGTCCTTCTTTTGCCTTGCATTATATTGATGTACAAGTTGAGGGGAAAAGACAAATCTTAGAAGCATTAAAAGCAGCACAAGCTGGTACACTGCATTTCGTCTCACACGGACGGCCCGGACAATTACTGATTGACGGCCAATGGCTCGATGCTCCAAAAGTTGCCACATTGCTGTGTAAGGAAATCAAAAAGAACCCAGGTATCAGACTGATCAATATTTATGGATGTGAGTATGGAAAGGGCATTGATGGTCACGCAGCTGTTGCATATTTGCAGAAAACCCTAAAAGTAGCTATTGCCGCCTCGGATAATATTACCGGCAAAAGCGGGGACTGGGACCTGGAAGTTGGTTCGCCCGGCGACCAGGTATTGAATCCTGGCAACTACCCATTTGATTTACAGCAAATTCCTAATATTGATTCTGATCAAGACGGTATACCAGATTCGCTGGATCTTGATGATGATAATGACGGCATATTGGATAGCGAAGAATCGGTGACGCCGGCACTGGTCTGCAGTCTGCACTATCCGGCCAGTGCAACAACAGATATTGTTTCGTCCACTACCGAATTTCCGGTTGGAAGAGAGCTGGTCAATACCTATGACAATGACCTTGGAACGTATGGCGGCGCGGCGCAAAGAACAGCTCAATTAACAGGAACTGTTCGATACACCTACAACACGCCACTTAATAATGTAACAGAGTTTCAATTCTTTTCCAATGGCGGCAGCGTTCTTAATGACGGGCAAGTAACAAACATCGCATCAATCAAATTTTACAACAGCGCCGATCAGTTGCTATACCAGGAAGATAATGTGATCATTCCTCAGGCCAGCGTATCAACCCCTTATGTGCTTACCTTTCCTACCCCTATACAGGGGGTGTCATCATTTACCCTGACTGATTTATCAGACCAGACACATGGAGGCTCGAGTGAAGCCATCTGGAAAGAGGTCAATATCAAGACCTGCGTCATGTCCAGCGGAGACATCGACACAGACAACGATGGTATCGTCAACCGGCTTGATCTGGATAGCGACGGTGACGGTTGTCCGGATTCCCAGGAAGCAGCCGTAGTGGCTAGTTTCACACGAATTCCTTTTGCAAGCACCAATGTAACCAACATTGGCGGAACACAGGCTGCGCTATTGTCGCAAATTAATCTAGGCACTTTCCAGGATAAAAACAGCAATGGGTTTGACGACAGACTTGAGACCTCAACCGCTGGCTCGTATGCAGGGACCTACACTTACACAAAGGCCACCGATAACTCCAACGCCGCCTGTATCACACAGCTCGACAGCGATGCAGATGGAATTGCAGATTCAGTCGATCTGGATGACGACAATGATGGCATACTGGACCTGGCCGAATCGACAGTATCTCCGTGCAGTTTACATTATCCGAGTAACGCCTCAGCGGCCATTGTTTCCCCGGTTAATGCCTTTCCGACAGGAAGGGAGCTAGTTAACACCTATGATAATAAACTGACTACCTTTGGTGGCAGCCCGACCAATAACGCAAACCTGATCGGGACGATAACCTATACCTATAATACACCGCTTGATCAGGTTACCGAATTTCAGTTCTTTTCCAATGGCGGCAGCGTTTTGACTGACGGGCAGGTAACAAACATTGCTTCAATCAAATTTTACAACAGCACAAATCAGCTGCTCTACCAGGCTGACAACGTAGTTATACCACAGGCCAGCGTAACCACTCCCTATATCCTGACATTGCCAACAACTTTACAGGGTGTGGCATCCTTTACTCTGACTGATTTGTCCGACCAAACCCACGGAGGTGCTAGTGAAGCCATCTGGAAGGATGTAAATCTTAAGAGTTGCCCGCTGCCAGCAGACCTGGATACAGACAATGACGGTATAGTCAACCGACTTGATCTGGACAGCGATGGTGATGGTTGCCCGGATTCGCAGGAAGCAGCCGTAGTGGCTAGTTTCACAAGCGTGCCCTTCTCAAACATCAGCGTAAGTAATGCTGGCGGCGAATCTGCTGCATTGTCCTCACAAGTTGCCGCTTCCAGCTTCCAGGATCAGAACGGTAATGGGTTTGATGACCGCTTTGAGACCGGGGCCGCGGGGGTTTATGCGGGCAGCTATACTTACGAAAAGGCCATCAACAATGCCACTGCTGCCTGCACACCTTTGCCAGTGACGCTGATTTCGTTCACGGCCAAAACCAGTACGGAGGGCAACATGCTCGAATGGGAGACGGCTCAGGAAAAAGGTTTTGACAGGTTTAGTATCGAAAGAACTTTGGATCTGACCGCAGGTTTTACAAGTATCGGCAATGTCAACGGCGGTTTGAACCGGTACAGATTTACTGATATTTCAGCCGGTAGGGGCCATAGTTATTACCGTCTCAAAATGATCGATCTCGATGGCAGCGCGGCTTATTCGCGGATTGTGCAGGTCTACCGGCCGTACGGAGAAAATGAACACACCATCTTTCCGAATCCGGGTATAAAGCACACAGTGTATATCTATAATTATTTCGCAATTGAATCTGTGCAGATTAACGATCTAAAAGGAAACAAAGTAAAGGTAAAAACCACCAAACATGCCGACAAATACCAGTTTGATATTGATCCAGTAGCATCTCCGGGCATTTACATTATTCAGTACCGTGTGGGTTCAGACCTGATACGGCGAAAGTTTAGCTTAAACTAAGCATAGTCAGATTAATTAATTTCTAAAACCGAGCAGACTCAATTATCTGCCTGGTTTTAGAAATTAACCAGAGCTGTTAACATTACGGTGGTTAAGATTGATAGCGATCCACTATTCTAACCATATCCACTATGTTTTCTACGGCCAGCTTTTGAAAAATTTTCGTCTTCTGGGTACTTACGGTTGAAAATTTCAGATTCAGCTCATCGGCAATTTCCTTGGTCCATTTCCCGGCTAATAGAAGCTGAAGAACCTGATTTTCACGTGCGGAGAGTGATTCAAGCGGGTTTTTCTCTTGATGGCCTTGAAGGGCGTCTCTCAATATCTTTTGCTGAACCAATCCGCTGACATACTGTCTGCCTTCTATCACCATACCGATAGCCATTAGAACTTGTTCATCGCTGCTGCTTTTATGAAGAAAGCCGTTCACACCAGCTGCTATATAAGGTACCGCAAAAAGCAGTTCATCTCTGCCAGTACAAACCAGAATCCGTACATCAGGCTGCTGTTTGCGCAGAGCTTCTATCATCGCCGTACCATGGCCTCCCGGAATTCCAAGATCAAGAATAACCAGCTCCATTTGAGTTGTTTGAAGCTGAGCAAGGGCACCCATAAAAGAATCTGCAAAGAAAACCTGAGCCTTTTCGACCACTCTTTCTAAAAGTATCGCCATGCCCAGGCAAGTCATTCGATGGTCATCGACTATTAATATTTTACGCATAACAGCTAATGTCCCTTATGAGACCAATCCTTCAATATGATAAATTAATACGCGCTATTAAAAACAACGTGTCCTTTTAAATTTTCACTTTGTAGCCAGTCAGGAAGAAAGAATCCAATCCTGTATTACAAAAATTAGCTATTTGAGACAACAGTGAAATGCTCACTTCAAAATTGCTGGCTACAAAAAGCAACGATACGCAATATAGATTTTGTTCCTAAACCTACAACTTTAAGTTGTAAAATTGCGCTAAAAATCCTGTCGTGAAAACTACCTCAAAATTTTAAACAGCTTTTCGGCCTTTTATTTTGCAGCAAAATCAACTTGAAATCGCCATCTTTAACGACAGGCCCCGCGCCGCCAAAGCCGAATTTTGTGAAAGAAATTTATAGGATGCTGATCAGATCATAATTTGTAAAACGATAATTTCACGAACTGAGCCGCAGCGGGTGTCTGCAATTTTACTTATTTATTGAATTAATGAAGAATTATCAAAACAAGGCTGGTTTAATTCTTGCCGCCTCTATTCCAATTTTTGTATTACCTGCCAGAATTTCAGAAGGACAGTGGAAAGATCCCGTTAATTTATTAGGGTCCGAGGTTGTGATTTTTTTAATGAGCTTAACCTGTTGGCATTGTATTGTTGCCATCCAGAAAAACCTAAATCTTGCTCTATGGCAAAAAATAGCCTTATCGTTACTTTGCTGCTGCGCACTTTCAAATATATTTTTCTTCACCTTCAATCCTATTTTTAAAGATTTCCCTTTCAGAACAGCAACTAATCCCTTATTTGTGAGAATTCTGATGTTATCCAGCAGGGGTGTTTTAATGAGCATCATACTAATTCCGGGCGCGTATTATGTCCAAAAAGATTTGGAGGCCCGCACGGCTCAGAAGGAAAAGCAAAAATTAGCGATGCAAAAAGTTCAGATACAAAACCGTTTGCTGGAGAACGCTGTCTTAGAACGGACACGAGCCCTTCATCAATCACTTGTTTCTGTACAAAACTCCCAAAAAGAACTTGAACATCAGTTGTACATTCAATCCAGGTTGCTTGCCTCGTTTAATCATGATATTAAAGGGCCATTTAAATTTGCTGTAACTGTCTCAGAAAAGATTGCTTATTTGGCAGCTGCAAAAGAAGATTCTGCTACAATTCAACGATACGCTGACGAGTTAAGCAAATCACTTAAAAATATGCTGGTTTTGATTAAAAATAATTTGGACTTTGTAAAGCTGCCAGTCAAACAGCACCTGGAAACGGCAGAAAACATTATTTTAAGGGATCTGATCGAAGATAAGGCTTCGGTTTTTGAGGGGAGCATCTTAACCAATAAAAACATACTGGTTATCAAGGTAGATCCTACCACAATCGTTCAGACTAATAAAAATCTTTTGGGAATAATTGTTCACAATTTGATTGATAACGCCAACAAATACACTATTGAAGGCAGTATAAAAATTCACTCAACGACTACTGACGATTTTACCTTGCTTACCATAAGCAATCCAGGAATTGAGATCTCCAGCCAAATCGTGGCATGGATAAATATGAAGACCAATACTGATAATACCATTACCCCAAGTGATTTAACCGAGATTCAGGGCATAGGTCTTTTACTTGTTAAAGAAATTGCCGGCATATTGAACATAGGCCTACATATGTATTCTGATCCGGAAGGAATTCATGTTGCACTTCGTATTCCAACACCAGGCGAAAATAGCTGATGGCATTATCTCCTGGTATATAAATTAGTAAGCCAAGTGATGAAATCGATTTCGCGCATTTGACAGAGGAAGATCTTAATACTGTGGTTGCAACCCGGATTTTGCAACCACCTTCGGGTATGGTGGTTCTCAGGGTTAACTTTGAAAACCACCAGACATAAAAACCCTGATGTGTTATTTCTTCACTGCCTTTAACTCAGCAATAAGTTCCAGCGCTTCACTACCATCCTCCCCTTCCGCCCTGGCCACCGTTACAGCTTCTTTCGCTGCTTTTAAGGCCAGGTCTTTATTCCCGACTCTGTTTTGTAGAGTTGAATAAATGCATAAATGTTCATAGTTTTTGTGCAGTTGTAATACCTTGTCCATAATCTGCACACCGATTTTTAAGGTTTCTTTATCTTTGGCAAAATGTTTCAGATATGCGCCTGTCTCATACATCGTCTGCCAATCATTGGCACCGGCTGTTTTTCCATACTGCAAAGTTGCCTTTGCATAACTTTGCCAATCCTGTTTTCCTCCATAAAAATAAATCCGGGTCAAAGACAGCAGTTTGGATGTATCTGTAAAGCTGGTGGCAGCAGTGTTTTTCAATTCATTCAGCAGGGCCAAATTATTTTCTCTTCCTGCTGTGAATGCCGCCTGCGTTATGATTCTTTGGCCTCTCTTATCCACATCGGCTTTTCCAAAAATCGGAATAAATTTTTCCTGGGATTTTAAAAAATATTGACTTGCAGGCGTTTTAAAGTTCGTCGAATTTGCAAAAATGAATTTGAGATTTTTTTCCGATTCCAGTTCCTCTGCCGATTGTGTACCCAGGTACTGCGCTACAACCTTTTCTTTCGGACTGTCTTTTACCATATAATAGCTCAGCGCATTGCTTAAATTTAACAGCATCTGCGGAGATCTTTCACCCAACTCGTATTTTGATAGCAACGGAAACAAGGCGGTAGCTGGATCAGAAGCATTTTTACCATCCTGAATGAAATCGACCGATGGTTTGAAAGCTCCAGTCTGATGAGACCTCTTGCCCTCTTTGTCAAAATACACATAAGTAGGAAATCCCATAATTCCATATTGTTTCGAAAGGGCTTGACCAATCCCTTCTTCTTCAATATCTATTTTAAAACTGATAAAATTTGTGTTGTAAAAGTCAATGACCTTTGGATCGGTAAAAACTTCCCGCTCCATTTGCCGGCAAAAACGGCAGGATTTGGTCTGGGCATAAAGAAAGATCTGCTTTCCACTTCTCTGTGCATTCTGCAAAGTCTCATCCCAGGAATCTTCTGTAAAATTAATGCCAGCCTTGGGCTGTGCGTAGGAAACAAAAACGGAAAAAATCAGGATAATTGTGTAAAAAACTCTTTTCATGGCGATGACTTTATAGAATATTGGCTATTAAATAAAGCTAGCGAAAAAATTTGTAATTAGGGCGTATTGATCTTTTTTGGTAACAATAAATTTACTCCCTTTGTCGGTTTTTTTTGACGAATCCGCTTTTGTAAAGTTTATAACGCGCCGCTTTTGGTTCATTGATTTTACACCGCTGCAAGACTTCACAAATTGTTGATTTTTGAGATCATTTATTAATATACAGATAAAACAGGTAACCGTAATTTTGTAGAAACTTAATCCGGTCTACAAAATATGAAACTTAATTTACCTTCGCTTCTAACGTTTTCAACCGTTATGCTGTCTTTGGGATGCACAGATCACAACATTGAAAACACTACTTATCCAGAGATGGCAGAAGCCACCAACCCGGTTGTGCTCACCACTGCCAATGGCATCAATGTTTACAATGGCGGCTTCGGCTCAGCGCTGGTTCAGGACCCAAAGGATCATAACGTCTTTTATCTTTTGACGGACCGCGGCCCAAATATTGATGGTACGGTTGCTAATTCCAAAGTGTTCGCTTCGCCAGATTTTGCCCCACAAATCGGAAAATTCAGATTGTCAGCAGATCAGCTTACGCTGGAAAAAGTAATTGAACTTAAAAATGAAAACGGAAACAAACTAAACGGTCTTCCTAACCCGGTCGGCCAGGGATTTAGCGGGGAGATAGCGCTGGATCTGGCAGGAAAAACACTCTCTAACAGCGCAGATGGTCTGGATTCGGAAGGTATGGCTATGGCGCAGGATGGAAGCTTCTGGATCAGTGACGAGTATGGTCCGCACCTGGTTCATTTTGATGCCGATGGTAAAACCATCGAGCGTATCAATCCTTTCGGAAGCGGTAAAGGCGGCCGCAAAATCCCTCTGGTTTTTGCCAGCAGAAGACCCAACCGCGGTATGGAAGGCTTAACCATAACTCCGGATGGCAAAACACTTGTCGGGATTATGCAGTTTCCATTGTACAATCCTTCTGCTGCGGCTGTAACAGGATCTTTGGTAACCCGCATTCTTGCCTACGATATTATGGAAGGAACAAGCAAAGAATATGTGTATCTGATTGACCGCGCTAATCTTCAGGCCAACAGCGAAATTGTAGCAATCAGTAATACTGAATTTTTGGTACTGGAACGTGACGGTGAATACGCAACAGACGCTAACAGATCAACGGTTATTAAAAAAATCTACAAAATTAACATTTCCGCTGCCACAGATATTTCCGATCCTTCCAATGGCGCGAAAGGTAAACTATATGGCAGCTCCACTGTTGAAGAGCTAAAAACAGCAGCCGCTCTATCATCAAACGGTATTACCCCAGTGACCAAGACGCTGGTAGCAGATCTTATGACTGATATTTCTTCCCTTTATCCTCATGATAAGGCAGAAGGTATGGCAATCATTAATTCAACCACAATCGCAGTTTCAAATGACGATGATTTTGGTGTTACAGGAACTGGCACCTACATTTCGAAAATCCTTCCGGCGACGGGAAAAGTCGATAAAAACAGGATCTATTTTATTAAATTAAAACAGCCGCTTTGGTAAAAACACTGGTTTGAAAAAATGATCATGACCGCTGGCGAAAATGATTCATCAGCGGTTTGATCTTTCTGATGTACCTGAATAAAAGCTGTGACCGGATGTTTTTGCGCCTTGGTGAACGTCCGCAGACGATGGTAAAATAACCTTATTCAGGATACTCACATTACCAGGGCATGCAGGCTGCAATAGGATCACGATTTTTCAATTCCCGCATTAATAATCAAATGATCAAGCCTTTCATTTATCTATTAGCCTGTATTACGGCGGTCACAGCTATTTACCTGCTCTGGAAAGCTCCCAAGTGGCCCTGGCAGCAAAAATCAGCTATCCACCTGCGTACAGATCCTGAAAAATTCTCCGGGGCAGATATAGTCATATTTTCAAAAACAAATGGATATCGCCATAAGTCCATTGGTGCTGGCATCATGTCCATTACCAGCGAAGCCTACAAGCGCGGATGGTCTACCTATGTGACAGAGGACGCGGCCTTTTTTAGCAGAAGCAACCTGGCATCTGTAAAGGTGGTCGTCTTTTTGAACACAACAGGTTCCATATTAAAAGACGATCAAAAAAGAGTATTTGAAAATTACATCGAATCCGGAGGTGGCTATGCAGGAATCCATTCCGCTGCTGACTGCGAACACCATTGGATCTGGTATACGAGCCTGCTGGGCACACGCTTTAAAAGTCATACCCTGATTCCAAGTCAGATTACTTCCGCTGAAATTATCACCGAAGAGAAAAACCATCTGGCGACTAAACATTTACCGGCACGTTGGTATAAGAAAGATGAATGGTACAATTTTAAAGACGTGATCAGAAACAGAGCCAACATTCAAATTCTGCTTTCACTAAACGAAAGTTCATACCGCTCGATCTGGCCACAAAATATGAAAGGAGATCACCCGATCTGCTGGACTAATTTAATCGGAAAAGGACGAATGTTTTACTCCGCAATCGGGCACACCTCCCAAACATTTGAAGATAAGTATTCACTGGAACATATCATGGGTGGTATACAGTGGGCAGGGGATTTATGATTAGCAATCAGATTATTATAGCTTCTGGGCTCAGCTGGACCACAGGCCAAAAACTTTATAAAAATGAAAAAAAATACTGGACAAAACTGCCCAGTATTTTCTCATTACTAATTTCCTCTGAATTTATTTTAATTGGCCTGATAGAACTTCACTGTCCCATCGCCCTCATTACTTGAAACCAGCATTACTTTTCCATTTGGACTTTTATCGGCGGCTACAAACAAAATTCCTTCCGGAGCGTCGCCCGTTTTAATCATCTGCAAAAATTTAGGACTTGCAGGATCACTCAGATCATAAACTGCGATGGCATCAACGCGCTCAAGCGCGATGAATGCAATTGGTTTCCCATTCATCACACTCACAGTAACGCCCTCAGGCTCTACGCCTTTATCGTCAGAACGGTCATCATCATAGATATTAGCCTTGATTACTTCCTGCTCCAGACCTTTTCCTGACTCATAGGTAAGCTGGCCGCTGGCTGCATTAAAAATGCTAAAACCCCTGCCTCCAAAACCATAAAGAACATCATAGTCGCCGTCCTTATCTGTATCACCCATGGTACTGGTTACACGAAGACGACCGAGATTTTCAGGTAATTTAAGTGCTGCTGCGTTAGGGAAAACCGTAGCATCAAGCTTTAAAGTGCTCACCCGGGCCTGCTCATCGAAAGCGGCATATTCACGGGCATCTCCTTCATTGGCTGTAATAAGATATCCGGCTCCGTTGACAGAAAAATACGATATTGCGTCAGGTAAAAAGAAAGATTTTACCGGCCATTGTCCCAGCTCAACTTTGTTGTCCTTGTCACTTGGGTCAACTGCATTTGAAAGAATATTAAAGTCCTTGGTACCCAAGGGATTGATTTTTAAAATGACTCCATTGACAAGATCAATTTCAGCAATTCCGTTATTTTCCTGAAGCGTGACAAATGCCTTCTTCGAATCGGAAGAAATTGCAACGTATTCTGGTTCTACGTCCTGTGCAAAACTGGCTTCCGGACCATAAATGCGGAAGCCGTTTGCAGCCAGCTGGGTGTAAGAACTGGCAAAACCACCAAATGTTAATGTTTTAACAGCGTAGTTATCCTGAATGTCAATAATGGAAACAGAACCTTCCGGATCAACGCTGTAATCCGCGCTGGGTTCACCTTCATTTGCAGTCACGATATACCTGCCATCAGGACTGAATGTTACCATGTCAGGTAGAGCGCCTACTTGAATTTGTTTGATCTGAGCAAGCGTTGAAGTGTTCACAACAATAACACTTCCGTTAGCCTGTTTGTTGGTTGCTTCCAAAGCGATTGCCAGTTTCCCCTCAGAAATGGCTACACTATTGGCAACACCACCTAAGGCCGAAACATTGATTGGCTGCAGTTTGGTAATATTAGGAAAAGATGACAGGTCCAGCACATCCACAAGCGCAGAGGCCTCGTTATTAACTGTAAAGAGCCGTTTGGTCGACGGATCATAAGCTGATATTTCAGAAGCCGCGGTGCCGCCAAGGTCTATGGCCGCCACTTCTTTAAAAGAAGCCGGATTTTCATTGACAGGCTCCTCGATATGATGATCGGTACATCCGATCACTAAAAGGGCAAACAAAGTAATGCCAGGAATGGTAATTTTTTGCAACATGAGATTTGTGAGTAGTTAAGTCTCAAAAATACTCATGGTGCAGTTTGAAATATTTGAATCTCAAAAGCGTAACAATTTTTTAATCTTACTAAATCTTTTTGACAGGCTTTGCTATCTTTTAATTAACCTGTTTATCAATCAAGATAGTTCAGCTAGATTTAAAACAAAAATTAGTTTCAAAACATACGCTGCAAAATCTTTATGGCCTCAGCCTGGCAGTGCACCGAATCTTAAAAAGACAAAGCTTAACTGCTGCAACCATTACAAAATACGCATAAAAGCAATCAGCGCATTTTTTTCGGCGTTTGACAGATTCAGCCGGTCAAACGGAAGGGTTTGATTTGAGAGTTTAAATCCAAGACCATTTCCCCCACCCTGGTCATAAAAGTCTACCACCTGCTGGAGTGTTTTATATACGCCGTTATGCATGTAAGGGCCTGTCTTTGAAATTTGTCTTACTGTCGGTGTCTTGAAAGCATAGCGGTGAGGTTCCCTTTTGGTAAGCATAAATTTGCCAAGGTCCGCATCGACGTTTTTGCCGGAGACAGTCGCGGGAACACCCAATACCTCACTTTCTGTCTCCTGGTAAAATGGTGGTACAGTCCCGTTGAACAAGGGAAAAAAGTGACAGGTGGCACATTTGCCTTTACCCATAAAAACGTTAAAGCCCTTTTTTTGCTGGATGGTTAACATGTCTGGCCCGCCCTGAAAATACGTATCAAGACTGGACTGTGGCGCAGTAAGCGAACGGATATAGCTGGCAATTGCATTCTTAAGGTTTGATTCAGTCACCCCATCCTTGTAGTGTTCAGAAAATAAACCAGCGTACTCAGGGTTCTGTCTAAGCGCTTTTACTGCCAGGGGAAGCGAGCCATGCATCTCCTGTTTATTCTGTATCACATCTGTTGCCTGGTCTTCCAGAAATGCGACCCTGGAATCGGCAAACTGAACCGCCTGCAGTCCTGCATTCAGAAGCGTCGGCGCATTACGGCTGATACGCCGCCCGTCGGTGCCGATTGCAAAACTTTTCGTTTCGCCATCACTAAAAGCCTTCTCAGGCTGATGACAACTCGCGCAGCTGCGGCCCGCACCTGAGGAGAGAACCGGGTTAAAAAAAAGCATCCTGCCCAGTGTAACTTTACCCGGCGTGGCACGCTGCTCATCCAGATTGACGAAATAATTGGTGTTGTAAACACCCGAGTCTGTGAGCGTTCTGGCCGATGGAGCCAAAAGACGGTTCTCGGAAAAGACAGCAATGCCCAGAGTGTTTTGTGCATCCAACAGAAGAGCGCTTAAAGCGTTTGCATCATTTTTTATAAAATCAAGCCTGTCAAAGGAGTCAAAATCGGTTGCTTTTTGAAGCTTTGCGACCGCTTTATCAAAAGCATTGTTTAGTCTTGCAGCAAGGTTCCTGTCTTTTTTTTCCAGCTCATAAATGTGCAGCTGGCTTTGGAGTGCCTGCAAGGCACTGGCAGCCTCAGGCATGGAATGAAAGGCTACGGGTGAGTCAAACCCGGTGATACCCAGTGTTTGTAGCCGGAAGATTTCCAGCCGCATTGCATCAAATACATGACTGTCAGTCAACTCATTGCTTTCTGAAATTTTGCGGAGCCGGTTGATTTGGGAGCGCAGCACAGTCACAATTTCAAGCGCCTCTGACCTGGAACCGGGTTCAACAGCCGGAAATACAAGCTCTTCCAGCACCTGAAATCCCTGAGGCGGGTTCACGCGCAGATCGTCATCTACCTCAGGAATATTAGGCCCGTTAAGCGCTTTTGTTGTTTCCGGACTGTAATAAGCGGAAATAAATTCAATTCTTTTATAGGCAAGTCTTGCTTTGCGAAAGGCGTTTTGAACTGCGGTATCCGCCCGGCCCGTTTTTAAATCAGAATAAAGTGTGCTGGCCGCAGAATCAAGTTTGTTTAAATCCTGCATAAAAACCTGCTTGACCATTTGGGCGCGGGTGGGCATGCCGCCTGAGGCCGGGTCCTTGCGACAGCTGGCACAAAAGGCAAACAAAAACAGGATTAAAATCCAGCAGTTCCGGCAGTTGCTTAGCACCTGCAAAGACTTAGAAAACATAGATCGTCTGAAAGTAATGAATGACTGTTATAAAGTAGTGCGCCTGACCGGCACAATGTCCAGTCAGGCGCAGCAATTTTCTTGCAGCCTAGCGCGGCAAACCTTCAATAAGTATTAACTGACTTGCCTGGTCCTCATTTTTGCGGACCGAACCTCCGTCAACACCTTTGTACTTGTCGCCTCTCCAGGTATGCGCCTGAATGCCAAGCATAAAGGTATTCGGCCGGCCTGTCACATCAGAAACGTCGATCATTCCACTGGATTCCCACGAGCCGAATTTAGAAGTACCGCCTACGTTATATTTTGCAGCATCTGCTTCGGTGCGGCGGTGGTCAATTTCAATAATGGGTGTTAGTTGTCTTGTATTTAAGTTATATTGATAGACATACCCATCATGCTTTTCATCACCATAACCATTAGGATCTTCCATAATGTATACATAATTGGTCGTCACACAAACATTATCAGGATCTTGAAATGTTTTGGCAATACCCTGGCGGTCATCGCCATCCAGTAATACTTCCAGTTTTCCCTTGGCCGGGTCCTGAGCATCCATCACCAAACGGTATATACGGCCGTATTTTGAGCGTGAATAGTCGGCGTTCACACCGGAATTATCCTGGCCTGTTACTGCGAAAATCACTTCACGCCCGTTCGCTGCCGAACCCTTACGGTAATCAACATCTTCAACCCTGCCAAATTTTATACCCTTCAGCTCATTGACCTTTGCATTAATCTGCGCTCCTGTCAGAGTCTTATGATTATCAATTTTTGTAAATTCGACGTCATAAACCGATCCGGGCTTCATGTCCATTTCCTTTTGATTATTATCTGAACGTTTCAGCATATAAAGCGTTCCGTTTTCAAGATCACCAACGGTATTGGACGCATACATGGCAAGTTGTCCGCCGTTTACATCCGAATCATCATCACCGATCAGGATAATGGTTTTCCCCGGGTAAGCTGTTTTGGGTAATGGCAGCGCATTCTCTGCGCTCCAGCGGCCAAGTCCTGCCACTTCCCTGGAAATACCGGATTGGTTTGCATCAGCGTCTACCCGAAGCGCGTGGGTGCGCGACTCCTGTCCGCTTTCTCCACAGGTTAAAAAGACAGGACCGAATCCATGTTCAAGCGGTGTTGCAAGCGTTGCAGAACATAAACGCCAGGTACCTCCGTCAGAGTTTAACACATACTCACCCTTAACAGGTTTAAATGTTTTGTCAAGTGTAATGCGTGATACTGCAAAGTTGTCCTCGTTGTTAACAAGAATCGTATAATTCCCGTCCGGATTTTGGAATATTCCTGCGCCATCGGCCGAACCTCCGAATACATATTTCGGGGATTGTTCCAGCACGTCATCGCTGCTTAACAGCGAGTACATCGAAAGTCCGCTGGCTCCAATCCGTCCATTCGAAGCGCCAGGTAGAAATTTTGCAAGAACCGGGGTAACTGAGCGGTTTTGCACTACGATGTCCGGACTATCGGCCATACGGTGGTCTTCACAGCCTGCCAATACCAAAAGGCTTAACAAGGCTGCGGAAGGAAGTAGATTTTTTTTCGTGAGCATGGTGAGTTTTGTTATATTACTCACAAAGTAAATGTATTGCAGCCGCTGAAAAATCAAACCAGTATTATCAGTTTGTTAAGATTAAAATACCATTAAAACAAAGGCAAAGTAACTGTTTTTAACGCAGTTGGTTTACTTAGATTTTGTAACAGATGCGCT
Organism: Dyadobacter subterraneus; assembly: GCF_015221875.1. Taxonomy (NCBI): domain Bacteria; kingdom Pseudomonadati; phylum Bacteroidota; class Cytophagia; order Cytophagales; family Spirosomataceae; genus Dyadobacter; species Dyadobacter subterraneus. The sequence goes on along the minus strand of NZ_JACYGY010000001.1, from coordinate 2,320,178 downwards.
AAGCCAGTCAAGATATTTCTTTGATGCCCAAGACTGGAAGGTGGCTTTCTTCGACCACGACGCTGGCCTGGCTGTCGGGGGATGATTTGCCGGGTTTTATCAAATCCTATAAGGATGCAACTGAGTGAGTCTTGAATTTAAACTGCAACATAGGAGTTAAAATTGTCAACTGCATCTTTTTTCGTTTGATGATAACAGTATCACCGATTGGATGACCCTGGTGTTTGCAAGCATCGGCTGCCTTATCTTCTTGGATCATACAGGGGGCAAATGGCTTCTTAAATCATCCCGGAAAATTCCCAAAGCACATAACTTAGGTCCGAAAGCTTTTGCCAATTCCACATCACTGATTTGGCTTCTGAGGACCGGCTGCGCTATTTTTTCTGGCTGGCAGGCTTCTATTCAAATCTACACCCTACAGGAATTTAGTATCTAATTTCAAATTAAGTATATCTTTATGCTGGCATAGTATTTGAAAGTCATACAGTACACTTATTCCTTAGCGGCTGATGAAAAAGATTTTAATAATTGAGGACGATGAGGATATGTTGGAACTGTTGAAAATTGTTTTTCGCGATTCCGGCCATGATGTAATTTATTCCAGGGTCGTTCTGAGTACAGACTATATTCAAATTCTTCATCCTGATTTAATTTTACTTGATGTGAGACTAAATGGTGTTTCGGACTCGGGCGCTTATCTTTGTAAACAACTCAAAACCGCCGGGGAAACAAAAAATCTGCCGGTGGTCCTTGTTTCTGCTGAATATAATCTTGCTGAAATTGCCAGTGAATGCCAAGCAGATATGTATCTAAAAAAGCCATATGAGTTAACAACGCTTATGTCACAAGTTAACAAATACCTATCCTAAAATATGAGAGATACCGATCAGATGGACGTTGATAAAGCGGACCTAGAAAAATTCTTCATTTTTCATCTTAATAAAATTTATGCAGCCAAGAAGTTACTGGTAGAAGAATTGCCTTCTTTATTGACAAGTGTGCATTTTTCCGACCTGCAAGAGGCTATCAAGGATACGATCGAAGCCGTCAAAAAGCAGATTATACGGATGGATAAAATATTTCAGATTCTTTCGACCGATTTTAGCAGTGGCCATTCTGCTGGATTACAGGGACTGCTTGAAGATTCTTTCAATGACATTAAAGTATATCAGACAAATCCGGAATTAAGAGATATGTCGATCCTTTTTTATTTACATAATATTGAAAGTATTGAAATGGCTTCCTTTCAAATACTCGAAATGGCGTCTGTCAAATTAAAAAATGACCAAATTAAAGATCTGATAAAACGTAACTATCAGGATGCCAAAGCAGACCGGACGCTGTTTCTGCTTATCAATGCAAAATATATTTCCACTGTGTGATTAAATCATAACCGTACTCGCTTTTTGAAGCGTATTACTTTCATATAGGGTTAACAAAAGAAGGACTGCTTAAATAATATATACATAAATGTAAATATTTGCGCTAAAACAATGTCAGCCCTTTGTTGAAAAGAATTGTAGGCATGTCCTGCGGAGCCGCTGCAAGGTGATGCATTTGTCTTTGACCATTACACATTGTCATTTGATACTACCTAAAAAGGCTTTCAGCCAAGTGAAATATTCCAAACAAAAATAAGGACAGCCGCCCATCATTGACGACTGTCCTTATTTTGAGTAGTGAATAGCCCTAGATCTTTATTACAGCAAGACTACCAGGCGACCGCCTTTTTATCTCTAAAAAATTCACCGGTAGGTCCATCATCTTCCAACGTTGCCGCCCAGACTACACCTTCGACACTTTCCCGCACCGGCCTTGCGCCCATTTCTTCCATTTCGGGATAGGTCGCTGTGAAACCCGGACAAACAGCATTTACCAGAATATGATGATCTTTAAACTCTTTGGCCATTTTAATGGTAAGGCCGTTCAAAGCGAGCTTGGTGATTGAATACGCAGGTATAGGGCCTCTGCTGTAATCAAGTAATCCCCAGCCCGGCTCGGTAATGGATCCCATGGTGCTTGATATATTAACAATCCGCCCATGATCACTTTTGATCAGAAGTGGAAGGATATACTGGGTAACTCTCCAAGTCCCTGTGATATTGGTTTCTAGTTCCTGTGATAGTTCTGCAAGGTCTTTTCCGGCAATCGTGGCTGTGGAATGCAGCATCACTGCTGCATTGTTGATCAGTACGTCAATTCTTCCATACTTCGCTTCCAATTGTTTCGAAGCGGCGCCAACGCTTGCTTCATCCGTCAGATCCATTTCAACAGCATCCGCGTCTATACCCAGTAAAATCAGTTCAGAACATAATGCGCTGGCTTTACCTAATTGCCTTGCTGCTATTACTACCTTGTAATTTTTTAAACCCAATTGTCTAGCCGTTTCAAATCCGATGCCCTCTTTGCGGCTCACCCCTGTAATCAATGCAATTTTCATGATATTTTTATTATTTGTTCCGGGCAAAACTACTTATCTTCGCTATTAAAAAAGCAGTAGTAATATAAAGGATAGTACTATCCTTTATAATAGTTATCATTATGAACCTTGAAGATTGTAGCCCTGGCAGCGCGCAGGAAAATTCCTGCGCTATTTATCTCAGATCAATTGCAGACACGTTTTATGCTATTGGCGGAAAATGGAAATTGCAGATCATTGTGGCCTTGTCGGAAGGGCCGTTAAGATTCAATGTTCTTCAGCGCAAACTTGGTAATATCTCTCCTCGCGTACTGTCAAATGAGCTGAAAGATCTGGAATTAAATGGTTTTATACATCGTAATGTTACGACTGCTGCTACCCCTGTAATCGTGGAATACCAGTTAGCTCCCTATAGCAGTTCGCTTAGGGAGGTTGTTCAGGCGATGATCCGCTGGGGAATCGGTCACCGGGAGAAAATAATAATTAATCACCCTAAATAAAGGGTTGATTTTGCTTTCGGGTTATTTTGGCACAATGAGTGTTTTGGCCGCCTGGATATAAGTCTTAACGACACCCAAACGACTTGCAGCCAACCTAATGACATGTTTTATTCCTCTATTTCTAAATCTAATAATGGCGTATGAATTGGCAGGAAGGTCTTAAGCTGGCGCAGAACCACTAGATACCAGGGTGGCCTTTTGAGTTTATAGTCCGCGGGTTCAGCTGGTGTGCTGCTCGCTGTCAAAAGGCCCAAGAGCGTGTAGGTTTCAGCCGGTGGCTGGCGGGCTTTAAAATCTTTCAGTTCTATATTTGCCTTAACAGGTTCTGCGCAAGGATCGATTACTGGTAAGATCAGCGTTTTGTTATCTTCGCTTCTGGCCGTCGTAATGTCCAGACTATATTCAACGCCGCTTTGAACAGGTCCTGCCTAGCTGCATTAGAACGCTATCTGCGGATTTTAATCTGATAGAAAAAAAATGGCCGAACCCATCGACACCAGAGAAATTCTTGCAATCAAAATCCAGGATTGAACGGCATTGGTAGTGTTAATCATCTGGTCACAGCTGCTAAGCTGGCAAAATTGAGGAAAATATCTTTGTCAGATACCTAACCTAAAAATTTACCGTTTACTTGTCAACAACCATGGTGACCATACCTCTTGCTGGAATAATTACCCTTATGCCATTTTTTGTCAAGGCAGATTTCGCTTTTAAGGTCATATAATCTGACGGACCGCCAGCTAGGCCTAACGGTCCAGAGCCGTTGATCAATACTTTTCTTGAAAACTCGCCATTGTCACTGCTCCCTTCAAGACTATACCAATAGTAACGGTCACCTTTTTTTAGATTTTCAAATTTCACCTCAACACTCTGAGAAAAGTTAGAAATATTGACAAGCGTTACATTTGCTTCTCCGGAAGAGAATGTGGAAGCATAGGATTTAATGGCGGTATTTCCTGCTTGCACCACGGATTTCACCAGTCTGTCTCCGATGGTTTTTTGAAGAAAATAAAGGTAATAAAATGAGGGTCTTGGTGTCCATTTGGCCACGTTTGGCTCATTGCCGTCACTAAAAAGCCCATGATCATCTCCATCAGCCCAGAAATTGAGCAGATCCCACCGGGCGGCAAGACCATATTTATTGACAAGCGATTCGCCAACAACAAGCGCGGCGAAAACACCGCTGACATTGGAAACCTGTTGTTTGGAGCTTTTGGCCCACATGTTCCATTCGGTCATCGCAATGGGTTTTACCGCAGCCCCACTTGAAGTAATGGTTTGGGTAACATAATTCATCATTTTTGCCGGCTGGGAAAGTGCAGCGTCCAGAATAACCGCGGCAGTCGAATTTTGCTCGTAGGGTGTAAAATAATTATGGACAATGTAAAAATCCGGTTTATCAGCTGCCTCGGTAAGCATTCCCCCGTTCCATGTTTTGACGGTGTTGGTCTGCCAGGATTCAGGCTCTGATTCGTACATGACAGCACCAATACTGATTTTTGCACCTACTTCCGCAGCCGCCTTCCGCATGGAATCGGCAAAAACTTTGAAGTGCTGCGCGTAAAGTTTGCCGGTCAAATATTCAGGCTGTCCATCCTTATTTTTCGAAACATCAATGCGGTATCCCCACTCCCAGTCGCCATAATTTTCGTTACCGATTTCCCAGTACTGTGTCCGCCCTTTATCATATCGTACCCAATCGGCTGCAAGATGCGCGGCTGTTGCTACCGGATTGGCACTTGTTCCGTAACGGGCATAACCATAATTCATGGTCAACACGCCTTTGCTACCGCTTTGTCGCAGCACATCATAATAATTATCCAGCGACGCGCGCCAGTTATCATTTGTTTTTCCAAAACCATAACCCGGGTCTTTTTTAGTGTTATCTTTATCGGTTAGCAAAGTCGGGACATCTGCTGGTAATGAACCGGGCTTTGCATTCCAGAAGTAAACATCGCTTCCGCTTCCTGCCGGAAAACGGATGATGTTAGGTTTCAGATTGGTAATATGGTTCATAAAAACAGGCTCGGTTACCATCGGCGTCATCCAGGTATTGGCATTGTGGCCAAAACTGGTCGGTAGAATTTTAGTCATGACTTCCGAGGCATCGACCGTAACCGTTACAGCTGCTGACGCAGGGATATCAGACTGGGTAAAACCCGGGACCATGAAAGTCTTGGGCAGCCAGCTGTCTATAAAAAGTCCCATGGTCTTGGCATTTTCCGGATCTTTTGCAGGTTTTATCTGCTGATCCGTTGGCTTGGGATCCTGTGAAATCACATCTGTCTTTTTACAGGAAAAAATAAGAATCATTAGCCATAAGGGCAGCATGATTCTTGATAAATATTTCTTTGCAACCCGCATCGTTGAATTGATTTTAAGCCGGCGGTCAGCCAGCATTATTTAGGTAAGGGCGTAGGAATAGTAGAAGCAAAAGGTACCAAAGGTACCCTTTGCCTATTCTTAGAGAGGGTAAGCGTAAATTATCTCAAACCAATATGATCCAGGTAAACAGAGCCAGACCAGCCCGTTTCCTGAAACATTAATTCTGTGATCGTGGCAGGATTTCCAAGATCAGACTTACTAAGTTTATATTCCGTCCAGACCCCTTCTTTCAGGATAATTACAAAAGGACTTGCTGTATTGGCAACTACGTTCAGTTTTTTCCCTTCTGTTCCCGGAAGACCAAATACTGAGAAAGTAATCTCTGAATAACTGGCCGTCGCAACACTTGCGCCTGCAAATTTCAAAGCGCCCCAGGCACCGGTGAACGTCATTTTTGCAGCATTGTTACCTTCCCGGACGTTGTCAGTACTGGCAAAATCTGCCGTGCTTCCCCATCCCCAGTTTGACCAGCCGTTCATTAGGGCATCTTCATAAATGGCATATTTTAACGGCGCAAGATCAGGCAGGTCTCCAACAAATTTTAAAGCATCCGCCGATTCAATTGTGATACCTGAATAAGCAACCAATGTAACAATTCCTTTATTAGCTGTTTTAGGGATTTTTATCACGAGTTGCGCAGCAGTTTTTGATACAAACTCAGTAACAGGCGCTGTCAGACCTTTTAGTAAAACCCCTTGTACCAGGTCCAGATTTGTACCGGTAATAGTCAGCTCTTTTTCTCTTTCAGCGGGATTTGGCGCTATTGATTTCAGCGTTGGCAAGGCAATAACCAGATCCTTTTCCGTTTCAATGGTCAAAGGCTCTGTACCACCCGCTGAAAAAATAAGCGGCCCGGTCTGCGCGCCAAAAGGGACGGTTACTACCAATTCGTTTAAAGTTTGGCTTACGAATTTAATGACGGCCGTGTCTTTTGCAAAACGCACTTCTTTGATCCAGTTTAGATATTGACCTTTGATGGTAATATTTTCACCGGGACGCGCCGATACCGGTACTGACTCAATTTTAACAGCAACCTCAAAACTCAAAATTGTTTTAGACACAATATCTCCCGCAGAAGTTTTCAAAGTAACTGTTCCTTCCGATGTCTCATTGGGTACAACCAAAACGATCAGTTCTGAAGACTGCTTCACAAAAGCAGAACTTGGCACCGTCGCATTTTTAAGTTCGATGGCCGTTACTTTATCAAGATTAGTACCAATAAAACTGATCTGCTCACCAGGTTTTACACCGGAGGGACCGAAACTTAAAAGCTTAACTTCATTGGTTTTAGTAACATCATCTTCCTTGCAGGCCATGAAAATACCTGCAAACATGATCACGCACAGGATGCTGAAAAACCGCTTGTTACTTACCTTTTTCATGTTGATATCTGGACAGGGCTATTTTTTAATTGTTTTTGGAACGACACGGAAATTGTCTAGCGAAATGTCCGCATCAAGATCTCCTCCTCCATGAAATAACAACCTGGTATAATAGCCAGCCGGACTTACCGCCATTTTCACACCGGCCGCTTCGTAGCTTGCAGCAATTTGTTCAAAAGGTATAATTACTGTCCTCCATTCCCCTTTGGTGTCATATGGCGGGGCCCATTGGTAAGCATCTGTGACAAAATCCTTGCTCAATCCTACATTGATTTTCAACATGTTATTATTGTAAGGCTTCACCGTATTCACCTCAAATTTCAGGTTGTAATCGGAAGGTTTAAGAATCGCTTCGTCGGGTACGTTTTTGCTGATCGCACCCATCGCATCCGGAGGGCCGCCGGCAACTTCTTTCCATGCCCATCCGGCAATAGCCTCCTTAACCCGGATATAATTTCCATTAATAGCCACCGGATCACCTTCTGCTGGTTTGGTAACCACGTACTTCTCATTCCACCAGCCTGTAAAAGGATCGCTGCTCAAGAAAATATTGCGGTTATCACGAAACCAGAAATCTGATTTTGTTTCTCCAAAATTGGTGATTACCGTAATTTGTCCGGCCGCAGCGCCTGCGGGTACACGTACTCTTATCGTTTTGGCTTCAACAGAAACAATCTCACCCTTTGCACCACCTGCAAACGTAACGGTCAAAGGCTCATAAAAATAATCTCCGCTGATGGTCGCAACTTCACCCGCAGCAACATATTCACAAGCCATACTGGCCAAAACAGGCTCACTGATCTGCACTATAAAATCGTGTTCCAGAACCGCTCCGCCCGAAAATACGATCTTCATCTTGTTGGTAATATCCTTCGGAATTACGCTAGGGATACTGACCAGAATGGATTTGCTGGTTACATAAGTTGGCGTCAAGGTGGCCCGCTGGTCATTGAACCAAATTTCCGAAGCGTCCTGTAAATTCTCACCCACAATCGCAATCAAGGTCCCCTGAAAAGCACCTACCAAAAGCGAGTCAGAAGATTCAGGTTTTGTAACACGCACGTAGCTGATACTCGGAGCACCGCCATTTGGCAGATCATCTTCCGAACAGGAAATTGTAAAAACGGCTGTTGCGCATACTATGGCAAACAGCACAGTGAATTGATATATCGTTTTCATTGAATGATTCTTTTTGATACAAAAACAGAAATTATTTTTTGTAATAATCAACTGCCGGTTTTTGAAGATTAGGCGCCTGGCTCAACTCTGCCGAAGGAATCGGCAATAGGAAATTTCCGCTGTTTGCAATAATCGTCCGCTCATTGGTCGCCCAGGATGTCTTGGTAAACGTCCAGGAAGTTGGATTTGGAAACTGATCCGGGGCGGTAAAGAAAAGACCACGGTCTTGAGCATTTAAGATGGCATAAGCCTTGGCCGGGTTGTAATAATGCAAACTGACCAGATCGTACCACGCCATGCCTTCCATCGCAAATTCGAGCGTTCTTTCTTTGAAAATTGCGTCAAAAGTCAAAGGATCTTCCACAGCAGGAAGGCCGGCTCGTGTATGCACCTTGTTGAAATAGGCAAGCGCGGTGGCATCGGCTGTAGAAGCGTTATTACCCAAAACCGCCTCAGCATAAATCAGATACATTTCCGCAAGACGCATCATATAGGTATCATTCCCATAATTTTGGGATGCGGAAAGCCCGCCAACATCCTTTGCTTTTCCTGTTATATATTTTTTGATCGAAACAAAATTATTATCGGTGCCTGTGAAAGGAAAAATCAGCTTTTGTTCCCCTCCCGGAATAGTCTGGGTAATTTCAGGATATGATGCACCGGGAAGCATGAAAGTCGCTTTTAATCTTTGGTCGAGCGTTCTTCCCTGCATACCGGTAGCCGTTGTTTTGATACCATCGTATTGGCTGATCATCCACCAGGTTGCACTTTTATCACCTCCCCAGCCGTCTCCGTTAGCAATGTCAGAACTGTAAGCCAGGTAAGCAGGAGATGTATTTTGTGTTCCATACGCGCCGGGAGAATAAACCCATTGCAGCGAAAACAAAGATTCCGGATTGTTATCATAAGGAAAAAGAAAAAGATCCGAATAGTTTTTCATCAAAGAAGCACCGCTTTTGGTGATTACCCTTTCCGCATAATATTTTGCGCTGTCCAAAAATGCCTGGTTTCTTTGTCCGGATCCGTTTGATTCCACACCTGAGCGGCTCAGATAAAATCTTGCCAGCATCCCTTCTGCTGACCATTTCGTAACCCTTCCGGTGCGTATCGGTGTTTCAGGAAGATCATCTGCCGCCAGACGCATTTCGCTGGTAATGAATTTCCACACACTCTCAGGTGTGTTGCGGGTAACTGTGGTATCAGACAAAAGTTTCAGATTATCTTCAATGACCGGAACAGCGCCCCAGTTCATCACCAAAAAACGGTACGCAAGTGCGCGGATAAAGCGGGCTTCTGCGATAGCCATTTTTTTAATGGTCGGCGAAACGGCTGCTCCGGCAAACTGGTTAATGTTATTGATTGCCAGATTGGATTGGCCTACTACAATAAAGAAAGATCTCCATGCCGCGCCGTTTTCTGGGGTATTTCCTGTGGTGTTGAAAAGCACATTACCCCGGTCGTTGTACGCAGAAAATGCAGTTCCGGCCCGAAAATCTCCCAGGTTATAGGATGCTTTATCATTGTAATCAAACCAGACTTTGCTGTACAGAAGCGCTGTGGCGGCAAGTACCTGATCATCTGTTTTATAAAAACTGGCATCTACGATCGAATCCTGTGGCGGTCTTTCCAGAAAGTCTTCAGAGCATGCCGACAAAATGAAAATCGGTATTAAAACCGCAATCCAGTAGTATATATGTTTTATTGGTTTCATGTTTTTCGAAAATTAAAAGTCTAGGCCCAAACTAAAAGTATAAACCGGCGTCAGCGGATAGCGCCCGTAATCAAGACCAATCGCCTGGTTGGAAGGGCTTGCATCTCTGGATACGTAGGCGCCGACCTCCGGATCAAAACCGGTGTATTTGGTAAATGTCAAAACGTTCTGCGCACCAAAGCTCACCCTGGCTCCTCTCACAATTTTTTGTTTTGACAAAAATGCCGAAGGCACATTATAAGTCAGCGACACGTTTTTCAACCGAATAAAAGAGCCGTCTTCCACCCATTTATCTGTATGACGCGTGAAGTTTCCATTCGGGCCGTTTGAAATCCTGGCTACATCTGTTCCCGGGTTGGCAAGTACAACTTCGCCGTTTTCGTTGGTAATAGGTTTTGCATAATCCATCGCATGAACCAGAAGATTCCGGCTCAAATTGATATTGCTTGCATTGGTATTAAGCTTGCCCAGATAATTATAGATGTCATTTCCATAAGTGCTGGTAAACAAAAGACTAAGATCAAAACCTTTGTAGGAAAATGTATTGGTCAGACCGGCGAACATTTTAGGCCAGGGATTACCAATGGCCGTCTGGTCATTTTCATCGATTTTCCCATCGCCGTTCAAGTCTTTAAACTTGACATCACCCACCCAGATATTGTCTACGTTTGTCGGAAGGCGGTTTCCGTTGTTATCGACAGGCACTGCGCTGGCATCAATTTCTGCAACGGACTGAAACAAACCTTCTTCCTTATATCCCCTAAAAAGCCAGGGTGCTTTTCCCACTTCTGAGCGCTGTGTCCAGTCCTGCATCCACCACGAAGTGCGGTCTACGAAAGCGCTTTCAGAGTAAAAGGATTTGATTTTTGTTTTGAAACTTGAAACGTTAAAACTTGTTTCCCATTTAAAACCTCCCTTGTTGATGTTGGTTGTATTGATCGTAAAACCAAAACCTTTATTTTGCAATGCACCGATGTTGACCGTAGGAGAACCAACCGCGCCGGTTCCATTGGTTCCCATATACCAGGGAAGCGGTTTTTCCATCAGCAGGTTATCTGTATTTTTGATATAGTAATCCAGCTCAAACTGGATGCGGTTATCAAGAAGGCCGACATTGATACCAAAGTTGTTGGTTTTGGTTTCTTCCCATTTAAGGCCAGGATTGCTGTATTTTGTGGGTAGAAATCCGGTTGAGGTTGGCGTCGCACCTGTTCCCATCGGAGAATAGATTCCGCCGCTTCCTCCCTGATTTCCTGTAATGCCGGTCTCAAATCTTAATTTCAGCTCACTGATGGCTGGTACATGGAAAAATGCTTCCTGAGAAAGCCGCCAGGCGGCCGAAACCGATGGAAAAAAGCCCCATTTATTATCCTTTCCAAAATTGGCAGAACCATCCCGGCGTACGGTTCCCATGACAATATATTTATCGGCATAATTGTAATTGAGCCTTCCCAGGTAGGATTCCATTGCCCAGTTGCCCGAACCACCCGAGTTGCTTGAAGTCAGCGCGTCACCCGCAGCCAGGTCATGAATATCGTTGGTAAGAAATCCTGTTCTTGTCGCGCCTACGTTTTTCCAGGCAGATTCCTGCGCCTCGTGGCTGACCATTACATTGATATTATGTTTGCCAAAGGATTTTACATACTCCAAAAGCTGGTTCCAGTTCCAGTAGGTGTTTGTTCCGGTCCCGTTGGTAAGGGAAGCAGATACATTTTTCGCCCAGCCAATTGAATAAGTCGGAATATAGTACTCAGAATTAGAATAGCCTACATTGGTATTAAAGGAAGATCTGAAATTAAGTCCTTTTGCAATTTCGATTCCCAGATTCAACCCGCCCAAAAACTGCCTTCTCAACAATTTATTGGTAGTAAGGTTGGCAATCGCAATCGGATTCACGGGCGCAAACTGATTTGCTCCGTTATTCAGATCCCCTCCACCCCATGAGCCGTCCAGATTTTTGACCGGCACCTGTGGAGTTAACTGCAAAGCACTGGCGATCACGTTTTCCTGGCTGGTGGTCAAATTATCATTCGTCTGGTTAAAGCTTAGATTCGCTCCCAGCGTCGCCCATTTTCTTGGTTTGTTATCCAGATTAAGACGAAAACCATAACGCTTAAAGCCCGATCCAAGTGCTACGCCATCCTGTTTGAGATATTCTCCGGACAGATAATAAGTTGTTTTATCATTTCCGCCGCTCAAACTCAGCTGGTGTTTGTTCATCGGGGCACTTTTGAAAAGCTCTTTTTGCCAGTCAGTTCCTTTGCCAAGCAAAGAAGGGTCCAGAAATTCGGTCGGGGTGTTTCCCCCGGCAAGCAGATGATACTCCCCCACCATCTGCGCATACTGCTGCAAATTCATCACTGTAAGCGGCTTTGGCGCAGTTTGCAAACTATACTGATAGCCATAAGAAATCTTGGTATCACCAGATTTTCCACGTTTGGTTGTCACGATCAGTACCCCGTTGGTAGCCCGCGAGCCGTATATAGCCGTAGCGGAAGGACCTTGAAGTACCTCAATGGATTCGATGTCAGCAGGATTCAGCCCTGCAAGCGGATTGGAAGAACTTTGGGATCCGTAAGCCACAGACTGCCCCGGAATCTGAACTCCATCAACGACGTAAAGCGGCTCATTGCTGCCACTAATCGAGTTTACACCGCGGATATTTACAGAAATACCACCTCCCGGCTGACCTGAATTTTGTGTTACATACACGCCGGCCGCTCTTCCTTGAATCGCTTGTTCGATCGTTGTATTTACGGTTCTGCCAATATCTTTTGCTGAAACCGAAGTCTGCGCCGTGGTAAGATCGGCCCTTTTCATTTGGCCATAACCGACTACTACAACTTCTTCCAGCGCTTTTGTATCAACCAAAAGCGTTATATCCAAAACACTTTTATTGCCAACCGGCACTTCTTTGGGCAAATAGCCAACGAAAGAAAATATCAAAACCGAGCTCGTACCCGGAACTGAAAGCGAAAATCTGCCATCGGCAGACGTTGTTGTTCCCTGGGGTAGACCTTTGATCACGATACTTACCCCTGGCAGCGGCTCGCCTTTTTCGTCAGTCACCCTGCCGGAAACATCAACGGCCGTTAAAAGATATCCGGACACTTTATTGGTCAGAAGATTGGTTGTTCCAAGGTCACTTTTTGCCAAGTTAGCGGCCGGCAAACTGCTCTGCGTGTTGGCGGGAACATTATTTTCTGCTGCCGGTTTCCTTTTTTTAACAACGATCGTTTTATCGATGATAGAATAACTCAGCGGCTGGTTTTCAAATACCCGGTCCAGAACAGATTTCAGTTCTTCTCCATTCACCCGGATATTTACAGGTAATGTATTTTTTAACAAGCGGTTGTTATACAGGAAATTATATCCTGTTTGCTTTCTTATTTCATTAAATACTTTTTCCAGACCGCTATTATTTTCGTTCAGTCTAACGGTTTGTGAATATACGCCAGCGCTGACCTGCATAAATGCTATCAAAAAAAGCAAAGCGGTGAGCTTCATAATTCGTCCTATTTTGAGTTTTGAGCCGTCAGGCACCACGCTCAGTATTGAGCAGGCGCGATCTGGAACTATGCGGGCAAAGCCGCATTGATAAAGTAAAGCATATTTCATACTTTTACGTTGTTGAGGTTAATGGTACATGTTTCGTGTTTCGCAATAAATACCGGGCTGGATTTTAACCTGAATCTTTGGGCTGCACTTTTTTCCTGCCAGGGAATCAAGTACAGCTGATTCCACTTCGGACTCCACTCCGAAGTGTTTTTTTTGGTCATCCTGCAAACTTCCGTCAGCTGTCGTCCATTTTTATGTTGGGTTTAAAATTTTAATCGAAGTTGTTACCTATCAGTTATTCCAAAGCACTCACCTCCACCTTTTTGTCTTTTACATTAAATCTCACTCCGCCGCCTTCTTGCAGAATATTCAGTACACTTGAAATGGCCACTTTTTTAGACACATAACCTGTAAACTGATCCTGCGGAAGCGGTCCTATATAGACAACATCCAGATCATACCACCGTGAAAGCTGGCGCATCACTTCCTCAATATTGGTATCCTTAAATTTGAAGTAACCTTTCTGCCAGGCCACTGCGCTTTCTGTATCTACTTTTTCGACGGCAATGGCGGCCTGTTTCGGTTTTACGATGGACTGTTCGCCTGGTTTCAATTTCACCGCTTCCAAAGAAATCTTTCCGTTTGCAATGGTAGAAACCTTCACACTTCCTTCCAGCAGAGTTGTTTTCACAACAGACTCATCCCGGTAAGAATTGACATTAAAATGGGTTCCGATCACTTCAATGATCTGGTTATTTGAAACGACCCTGAAAGGAACCCGCTTTTTATTCAGACTGACTTTGGCCACTTCAAAATATACCTCTCCGGTGATTTCAACTTTTCTTTCATCCGCACTGAAAACTGCCGGAAACCGGATGGACGAAAGAGAATTCAGCCAAACCTTTGTACCATCCGAAAGGCTGATCTGATATTGACCGGCTTTGGGTGTGGTGATCTGATTGTAGATTCCGGCTTTATTGTCAATGCCGCCACCATCTTCCAAGTGCTTTCCATAAACCAACTGACCGTCGGTTACTTTATTGATGTTGATACCAGACTGGCTTGCGATTTGTCCCTCACCGGCTTCGTTCAAATTGATAACAGACCCATCCGCAAGCGTCAGCATAGCTTTATTTCCGCCCGGAGCCGCATCGGTTGCAAGTGTCTGACTGGCAATATTTTTGCTCTGTTTTGATTTTCGCAGCACGGTATAATAACTTCCGATTCCTATCAGCACCAATACTGCGGCGACAGCAAACCGGCGGAAATACCACCAAAGACTTACAACACTGGCTTGCTGATCATTTTCATAATCAAAAACCTGTTCCTGCTCGATTTTATTGATACGGCCTTCTATTTTTCGGATCAGATCAGCATGTGCATTTGGACTGACAGGATCTGCATAGTTTTTTAAAAGAAGCTGATAGCGGTCCATCACATTCCGCGCTTCAAGAGGGGAAATAGAATTAAACCAACGCAGAAACGCCTGATGCTCTTCTTCGGTATGGCGGTTTTGCGCATACTTTTCAAGAAAGGGGTAGTAATTTTCTTCCATATACTGAGAAGACGGATTGCCCCGGCAAAAGAACCCCTTGCTATTGAAATTATTTTTACTTTTTTTTGAACTTATTGAATACCAGACAAGAAATACATGAAAATAACCATATCTGTTGTCATTTCCCCATGTTTTCTTAGGTAATCTTTTACAAAGCTGGTCGCCGCATAAAGCTGTTTTTTTACAACGGACTTTGAGATTGAAAGCTTTGCGGCAATCTCGTCGAGCGATAATTCCTCTTTTGTTTTAAGTTCAAAAATCTGTTTCCTTTTTTCAGGAAGCTGACTTATAGCATCTTGTGCAAGTTGAAAATATTGACCGTAGATAATGTCTGAGTCGGTCTGATCTGTGCTTTCCTCAGAAAAAGGGCCCGTCAGATTCCGATATCTGTTTTCTGTCTGCTCTCTGCGCAGATGATCCATCAAAAGATTTTTTGCGGTTTTAAAAATATAGGGCTGGAAGGATTGTACATACAAAAGACCTTCTTTTTTCTCCCAGATCTTTACAAAAACATCCTGAACAATTTCTTCACTAAGCTCCCTTGATCTTGTAAAAAGAAAAACATACCGGATTAATGAAGAGAGATGACAAGTATACAAACTTGCAAAAGCCTCTCTGTCGCCGCCTGCGCAGCGCTCCAAAAGCCCTCTCTCTTCTGTAAATTCGGTCATGGGTTGATTAGCCGTCAAAATATTTTCATGCATTGAAATATAAAATCATTAAGCTGGCGATCAGGATTCAATATCCTTGTCATAAAATAAAATCAAATATTATATTTATTCTGCAATTAGTTCTATTCAATAGAAAAAAACTGTATTAAAGTGGAAAGAAAATACGAGCAACAATCTCCTCAATCATGCAGCAGTGTATTTATAATGGATAAAAATGTATTATAGAACAGACAGTGGTCATCACATAATTTTTAATGTCGGCGGGTTTACGGGATCATCAAAGTAAGCATGGGTCTATTGGTTGCTAATGGATTTCTAATTTCTGCAATAAAGAACAAGTCGCTAAAAGGGAATGTGCGCTCTGTAAAAATTAAATCATAAGCAAAGGTGGTACCACTCTTATACTAGCCATCTATCATCTTGAAAAGGTTTGACTGGTACCGTTCCTGATTGACAGAGGGGAAATTGATAAATTTTTCAAGGGGTCTATGCTGAATGACTGCAAAAATTTCAGATAAGTATCAAAAAAACAAGAATTACGGATTAAGGCGCCATAAGTTTTGGAATTCAGACTAAGTTCATTTTATACTTTGGTAGCATTTATCAAATGAAAGCTTTCCCATTTCTTTGCCTTGCTGATGGGTAAGCATATTTGAAATGCATCCGGGCATTCAATAGCTGCAAATTAAGGCCCTCTCTCAAACAAATCCAGATAAAAGATTATTGAAATTGCAGAAAAGCGAGTCGTTCAAATACACATAGTTTGCAAAAAAATTAGGTTATCCCAGCACAATACTTTGCGTTAGGATAACCTTCTCAGATTGAGCAGAATGGCAATTTAAAATGATTATTTTCTGGCGACCTGTGTATTATTCTGCGATGTACCGGCCACATAGTAAAGTTCGGCTACCGTTTTCTCATAACTGGAAATTAGCTCAGCCATCTTAAGTCTCATATCAATGAGCTTGGTTTCGCGGCTGTTGATCAAAAAAAGTGTACTTTCTCCCAGTTCAAATTTGGAAAGTTCTCCCCGAAGCAATAGCTGCTGATTATCAATACTACTCGACTGGATAGCAAGCTGAACTTCGTATGCTTTTAACTTATTGTAAGCATTAAGAATGCTGGTCGAGATCTCTCTTCCGGTCTGCTGAAGATCATAATCCAGCGCCATTTGTTTGACCTTGATCTCCCGAAGTTTCCCCCGCTGTTCACGTAAAAACAAAGGAAATGAAAAATCGACCCCTATTTTATAATTGCTCCATTGGAGCTGGTAATTATCAGCAACCTGCGCACCAAAAGCAGTCCGGCTGGTCAGCAGTGATCCGCTCACACTGAGTTTGGGCTTTAACATTTCTCTTCGGTAATTCCCTTCCAGTTGCAGCTGCAAGCCTTTGTTTTTCAGCATTAATATCTCAGGATGATCATTGGCTGCATTACTAAGCAGAGTATCAATCTGCCTTCTGCTGGAGCTGATCGTATTTTGGTCGGGATTCTGCGGAACACTATACTCAGGCAGCTCCATTGGCTCAGTCTTATCACTCCAAAGGTGGTTTGAAAGTACCAGCCTTGCATTCAAAAGCTCCACCTTGATCTTTTCCAGCTGCAAACTGCGTTCCTGAAAAGTGATGGCGGCTTCCACTGAATCAATGGGCGGCTTGTCCCCAATCAGTGTTTGATTTTTTAAAGCTTGAAATCTGGTATAAGCAAGATCCGCACCTTCCCTGATTAGTCCATACTGCCGGTGCGCATAAAACCAGTTCCAGTAGTCCTTCACGGCATCAAACCAAACTTTGTTAATCTGTTTGATCTGCTCAGCTTCCGCGTAATTGACCATGACTCTGGATTGGCGCAGGGTATTTCTTCTGGCATCAATCAAAAAGCCCTGACCCAACGGAATGGCAATTCCGATTCCTGTAAGACCTGGCACGCCAGTCTGCGTTTCCGGATTGGTGTAGGTTCCCACAAAACGGTCATATCCAATTTTCAAATCGGCTCCTGCAAGCCAAAGCGGAACCTTCAACTCATTTGACCAATTGTTATAATATTCGGTATTGCCAAAAGTCTTTCTGGCAAAATGACTTTTTAAAGCCGGATCAAAGCTCCCCCAGGCCTGCATTACTTTTGCCCTGGCTTCTTCACTTAAAAGACCAGCCTGTTTAACAATCGGATGATTAAAAAAAACAATTTCTTCCAGATCTTTCAAAGCGAATACCCGGGTCGAATCAGCCCCTTGTTTTTGCTGCGCTAAGCTTTCTGAAAAAGCGGTAGCAAGCAAAAAAAGCAGACAGACAATGAGTATTTCTTTATATGTATGCTTCATTGTAAGCAATTTAAAATTCAATATAAAACTTATTTGGCGCCCACCTGCACGTCCGGTTCCGCTTCCAGACTTGGCGGGAAACCATTTAGCTGACGCCAGATTTCATACCATAACGGTACTGACCGGAGTATAACCCGTCCATAAACACCCGACCCTTGCCTTAATTGAAGCGGCCAGGGCTGGTCATTGGCCGGCACAGGGTTTGTCGGCCGGACCAAAAGGCGGTATTTTCCACCCTGGCTGCTTACCAGATCGATGACAGATACCTTACCCGAAAACGTGCCGACAGCCACTGAGGGCCAGCCCGAAAACTGAACCGATGGCCAGCCTTCAAACTGGATCCTTACTTCACTGTTATTCAATATCAAGGGAACATCCATGGCATCTACGTAGATCTCTGCGGCAACCTGAGGGGTTTCAGGCTGGAGTGTGGCGATTGACTCCCCTTCTTTTATATTCTCGCCAATCCCTGCCTTCAATGTTTTGACAACAAAACCAGTTTGCGGAGCCCTGACTACATACAAACCTCTCCGGATATTGGTATTGGATATCTCATTTCTAAGCTTGGAGATCTCACCCTGCGCGCCGACTTTGCTGGAAAGTGCAGAGCTCATATCAGACTGCGCCTTGGCAAGCGACTGTTGATACTCTGCCTGAATGTTATCCAGCTCAATGCGCGCATTCAGCAGTGACTGCACAGAATTATTCAGCTTATTCTGCTGACTGATCACTTTGGCATTATCTTCCTGAAGCTTCAACCTGCGGGATTCGATATCAGTCAGTGAGAACAATCCATTTGTATAACCGGCTTCATAACGCGCCAGCCGGGACTTGCTGATCTCATAAAACTTCTGGACTGCTACCAGATCGGCGCTGTCGATGTCCACATAATTTTCAGCCTGCCGCACCTTGTTTCTCGCCGAATTCAGTTTGATATACAAACCTTTTGTCATGGCCCTGATCTGCGCCGAGGTCGCCTGCATTTTTTGGGAGGCCGCATCCTCACTGCCTACTTTGGCAGCCAGCTGCTCCTGCAGTCGAACCGGCAGTTCGGGGTCAAAATAGGACTGGCTGGTTTCTGAAATAATCAGGATCGTATCGCCTTTCTTCACTTTTTGACCTTCTCTGACAGCCCAGTGCTCAATTCTTCCACCGATCTGATTTTGGACGGTTTGCGGCCTGTCCTCCGGTCTTAGAGCCGTCACCCGGCCACGGCCGGGAATGGTCTGCCGCCAGGGTAAAAACAAAATAATAATAAAGATCACCAGCAGCAGCAGCATAACCCTGCCTAAAAGCCGTGGCCCTCTGGTTTCCAAGATTTCACGACTGGAAATTACGCCGAGCTCTTCCCATTTTCCCTCTTCGAAATAATTTTTCGTTTCACTGGTCAAGAAATTGTTGTTTTCACTAATCATGGCCCACCTCACTTTCTTCCAGTTCAAGGTCCGTCACAGCGGCCAGTTTTTCACTTCCTGTCACCATATCAAAAATTGTATTCAGGCTTGTCATAAATTTCTCTACTGCATAACTGATCTGCACGATAATAACTTCGGCAGCCACAAACTGCCCTAAGGTCATCTGGCGTTCCACCACATAAAAAGACCCCAGAAGCAGTAATCCTCCCATCAAAATCGTCCTAAGCGCGACCGAGCTTGCAAAAAACTTTTTCAGGATCTTAAAATGATCATTACGTGCCTTTAAATATTTAGCCGTAATCTGATCGGTACGGTAAATTACGTCTGTGAGCTTTTGGGGCTGATTTCGGTAATTGTCAAGATCAGCAGCCACCTCTTCAAGGTAGGCTACTACCTCATACTTGTGTTCAGATTCCTTAATACTGGTCTTGACAGCAATTTCGTAGAATAAAAAAAGCATCAGCAGTATCACCAATACTGTAAAAATACCAAAAAGCATAAAGACAGGGTGATAGAACGATAGCAGTATGGCAGCAAAAAAGATCTGCACCGCAGCTGCAACCACATCAACGAGCAGTTTGGTGAGCCCTTTCTGGATGGTTATTACATCAAAAAAGCGGTTTACCAGTTCTGCGGGATTTTCTCCCTCAAACTCCTTTTTTTTGATTCTTGGAAAACGGTAAGCGAACTCCACGGTTGCTTTGGCAAATATCTTCTGCTCAATCATCTCTACCAATGTGAGCTGTCCGATCAGCAGCAGACCTCCTACCGCAACACCTAATAAAACAATCCCGATTAAAATATAGGTTGAACTGTAAAGCGCACCATTGGAAAGAAAGTTAAAAACAGCTGTTGTGCCAAGCGGAAGTGTAAGACCGATAAGACCAATCAGGCCTGCATAAACAAAAATGTAATTGATTGTGGTCCGCTCCACGTAGAGCATACCCAAAAGCCGTTTCCAAGGAGTTGGCGTATCGGCTTTATGTTTCTTTTTCATCAGGAGTGCCGGGTTAAATCGTGTACCATAAATTTTTTATTTTTAATGGAGTAATGCCACATATCCATTACATCCGGCGCAAAAATGAGCCCGAGTTATGAGAATGAGCTAAGAATGGGATTAGAATCTGATTAGCAGCAGGTGCATTCGTTTCCAGGATTTTAAATCAGAATCATTTTATAAAGCGCAAGGGCTTGAACTTTCCTGGATCACTGCGTGCTGTAAGAAGCGCTGTTTCTTGTAAAATTTTCATAGTAAACTAAGATTTATCGGATGAGTAGTGAACTGATCTCAGTTAGCTAAAAATTTGTGCCATTAAAATTCGATGGTCATTTTCTTAACAAAAGAGCTGCTTGCCTGAATCCTAATTATCAAGGATTCAGATTTATACTGGCATGTAAAGTTTTAAGTCCGGAAACTCCCCCAAGCAGCTGGAGCTCTAAAATTCCAGCTCATCCAAAAAATATTTTATACCTCTAATAAGCCTGGAACATATTTTTGTAGAATTTGAGCAGATGTATATAAAACCAATTGGTCAGGTAACGCTATGAGGCTGGCCATTTGTGAAAAGCCGGTAGTCGATTATGAAAGCGCATATACAGCCAGGCGGTTATATGTTATACTTTATGTTCATCTCCCCGCGATGCAAACCCCGATTATTTGGACCATAAAGCGGCTGAGATTCAGCATCAGACTGAATACAGAATTAGCCCGTTGTCATCTATCTTTTAAGCTACTATTCTTACGATATACGAAGCGAGACAAGGGCTTTTACCCACTCCTGCTTTTGACATCTTGGGCACTTTAAACTCCCACTTTGGATGTGCTGAACATTGCCGCAAAAGCTGCAGGCATATTCACTTTCTTCGCTGATGTTTTTATGTTTCTGCTTATAAAGTTTGGGCATGACCGGTAGACCTGGCTTTACCTGCTGGTCTTCATAAAAAAGAAAACTTACATTGCCATTAGGTTCCAGAACTGCGGTGCGTACCTGCCCCAAATGCTCGATGCTTTGCTGGCGCATTTCAGAAAAGAACTCATCTTTCGCGTAAGTCTGATCGTCTGCATCCAGGTTAAACATACCGTCTTCAATGATATAAACAGGCTCACCCTCGAGCAAACCTTCAAACTTTTCATTTTTCATGGCAAACCAGGTGATCATCCTATAAAAGCCCAGTATGGTAATAAAAACCAGCAGAGCAGGTAAGATGGCGTTATCTTTGTTGGACATCGGATCGCCTGCGGCAGAGCCAAGTCCAATGATGATCGCTACTTCAAAAATCGAAAGCTGCCTGACGCCTTTCTTTCCTGAAATTCTTAAAAAAATCAGGATAACCGCAAACATGATAATGGTACGGATTACAATTTCAAGTGCAAATTCCCAGTCCAGGTCGTTGATAAACAATGATTGCCAATCCAAATGCGTAGCTGATTAAATGGTTGAATTCTTTTGTTGTAAAAAGAACCATACCAAGAAAACCGCAAATCTTAACTTCACTTCTGGCTGAAAGGATTCTGTTGCTAATAAATCGGTGGCAAGCATTCGCTCAACGCGTTATGTGTCATGACTGATCATGAGCGCCGCGCACTTGCCTTGGAGCAGAAATTAAATAAAACCGGTGAGCGTTCAACAGGTCCGGGTTATCTTATTGAGTGACTTTTCAAGACAGACTTAGCGCCAGGATACCAGCCAAAATCAAGATGCTGCCCAGAATTCTTCTGCGGGTATCACTTTCACTAAATACTTTCGAGCTTACCCATACACCCAGTACAATGCTTAGTTCACGGGCAGGGGCGACAACAGTTAGCGGAGCATATTTGAGCGCTTCCAAAACTAAAATGTAAGCCGCAGGGCTCAACAGGGAAATACCGGCAATGATCCATCCATGTAATTTGAATTCTGTTTTTAGCTGCGCTTTTTGCTTAACGATAAAAGGGAAAAGCAAAATAACGCCAAAACAATTGGTGCAGAAGGTAAGCAGAACCGGAGACAGCTTATAGCTTTTAATGCCAATAGCATCGTTAAAAGTGTATGCTGCAATGAAAAGGCCTGTAAAAGTACCGTATATTAATCCTGTGATGATTTGTTTATCGAGCTGTGTTCGTAATTTTAAACGGGTGATTACTAGTACGCCTGCAATGATGAGAACCAGCCCAGCCGCTGAGGGCCATTTCAGGGGCTCATGCAGGAATAAAATGGCTGCTACCGATGCAAACAAGGGCCCTGATCCCCGAGCCAGCGCGTATACAACCGAAAGATCAGCACTCCGATATCCTTTTTGCAAAAATATATTGTAACCAACGTGCAGCACCGCACTACTCAGGGAAAACCAAAAAAGCTGTTCTGTAAAAACAAAATCGCTGTTTTGAATTTTCATAAACAGTACCGGTGAATAGATAACCGTACTACCCAAGTATATCAGCCATATGAAAGGCGTTTTGCCCTTTGTTTTTTTTGCAAGCAGATTCCAGCATGCGTGAAGAACAGCGGCGGTCAGAACAAGTGATAAAACAGATAAGCTCATTTAAAGTACTCAGATTCAGATCACAGCATTAGACAGACGAGTAACGAAGTAACCGACCAGACACTCAATACCTACTTGCAGATCAATCAGGCTACCGATCACAATAGAAGGACCTGCTTTATTCAGCTGCTTTCAGTATCACAGCCGTTAAGATACCAAAGATTTGCTGAAGCAAAAACACTTTTGAGCGCGGCGCGTTCGGGACTAAAACGGTCATCCTAAACACAATTACCCAGTTCTTATATTTCAACGCGGCTTGCATATCTGTGGCCGTTTCGAACGAAGTATTAACCTGCGTTGCAGGCCCGCTTTCAGCAGCCACCAACTATGCTGCGCTCTGCGCCGGCAGTAAACTGGAAATTCCGGGATAGTTAAGCGGAAAAAGTGGCTCTCATTGATCCGGAATATCCAAGTAAACTACTTACAGGTTTTTTAATTTATGATTTAGGGCTATAATTAGTTTAAAATGAACCGATTATTCTGATATATCCCTTTTTATTTCACATCTTAATTGTTTGAGGTTTCGTTGCTAATAAAATGATTCCGAATACAGCGCAGATGATAATTGCGGTAATATGTGGCACCGCTTGAAGGACACCGTTGTAGCTTTTGCCAAGCACAACAAGCATATCGGCAACAGGGATGATTGTTCCCGTTAGTAAGGTCACGCCCAAGACCCTTCTTTCTTTCAGAAGCACAAAGATGCAGATCACAAGCCCGGAAAATAGATCCCGGATACCTTTGATATAATGAAATGAATAATCACCGTTGGCATTGAAATGAATCCCATAACCACTGGTTGCCACTTGGGGAGAAATAAAAAAGCGTACGCCAAGGAAAATCATTCCCAGGCCCAATAAAAATGCGATAGCATAAGAAATTCTGGTTGTCATGATATTTTGTCTCAATTGTTAAATGATGACACAAAACTATCAGTACAACAGCCGGCATTAATGCACCTGGGTTAACAAATCAATATGGGCTAAAAAATTCTTTTACGGATACGGCTCAGCGATTGCGGTTTGACGCCCACAAATGAAGCAACATGATACTGGGAAACCCTTTGTTGCAGGTCTGCATGTTCTTTTATAAACCGCTCATAACGGAGCTTAGACGTTTCTGTATAAAAAGAACTAATGTCCTTTATCATTTGTAGAAAAACGGCCTCAATCGCAATGCGGCCATAACGTTCCCCCTGGCGAACACTCGCATAAAGTATCTGCAGGTCACTATGTGAAATGACAAAGACGTCACTGTCTTCTAATGCCTGAATAATTTTTGAAGATGGGCTTTGCGGAAGAAAACTTTCATAATTGCATACGTACTGGTTTTCCTGGGAAAAAGAATAAGTTTTTTCTTCCCCATCGTGATTAATATAGTATCTCATTAATCCTTTGGCAATAAATCCTACCTGTTTACAAATTTGCCCTTCGGATAAAAAAAATTCTCCTTTTTTGTAAGTTTTTTCTTTAAAAAGAGAGCTTACAATGTCTTTCTCTGACTCGCTAAGCGTGATCAGATGTTGTATGTTATCAAGTAAGCTGCTTATCATGGAATGGTATAGCTTTCAAAATAGTCTGTGGCTCATTTAAAGATTATGGTACTTAAACTTTCAGCAGCCTTATCTGCAACCTGGTAATTTCCTTTTTTGACTATTACATTTAAACAGCTAGTGAGTATAGCTGATCTGCACCCTTACGAAGGCAAATCCAAATTTAACTTGTGACGATCTTTCTTTTATGGTTCTGGCCCCAGCGGATCATTGCGTCAATGACTTCCTTGAGTGTCGCCGCATAAGGAGTTGCAGAGTACTCAACGGTAACTGGTTTTGTGTCGCAAACTTTTCTGCCGACCAACTGGTTGGTTTCAAGCTCCTGCAACTGCTGGGATAGAATCCGGGTGGAAATTCCAGACTCCTTTGCCAGCTGGCCGAATCGTTTTGTACCCTCATTAACCAAGATGGAAAGAATTAGCAACTTCCATTTTCCATTGACAACATATAAGGTGTCCTGTATTGCTGAATGCACATTTTTGCATGCTATCTCTGATTGATCTCCCATATACTTACCTATTTGTAACTACTTACCTTTATGTAATTGGTTACAAATATACCCTATTAATGGACAACCTTTGCAACTCAATCAAATACTTTCAAAATGGAAAATTTCAAAGACAAACTCGTTGTCATAACGGGAGGCAACAGTGGAATTGGTTATGCCACAGCAAAAGAATTTAAATCGCAGGGAGCCACCGTGGTCATAACCGGGAAAAGAGAAAACGCATTGGATCAGGCCTCAAAAGAACTTGATGTCTACCATAAGTTGACCGACCAGAGAAATTTATCGCAAATAGATGATCTTGTAGCGTATATAAATGATTCGCTGGGCAAAGTAGATGTGTTATTCATCAACGCCGGCGTGGCTTTCTTCACTCCGCTTGCCTACACTTCAGAAGAGCATTTTGACACAATGGTCGATGTCAATTTTAAGGGAAGCTTTTTTACACTTCAAAAATTTCTTCCGGTCCTTAATGACGGCGCTTCGGTCGTCTTTTTATCCTCTGGCAACACGGCACTTGCCATGGAAAACAGCGCTGTGTATTCAGCAAGTAAGTCCGCGGTCAGTCATTTGGCAAAGATCGCAGCAAAAGAGCTTGCTCCAAGAAAGATCAGGGTGAACATCGTTAGCCCCGGGCCGACTGATACGGAAATGCAGACAAAGTTTGGTATGGATCAACAGGTTTTGAGCGCAATGAAAACACAGATCATCAGTCAGGTTCCCCTCGCAAAAATGGGAGTACCACAAGATGTAGCTAAAATGGTCGCCTACCTTTCTGATAACGCTAAATCCTCTTTTATCACCGGGGGTGATTTTTTCATTGATGGTGGTATGGCATTATAAAAAAATAACCGGCTAGAAAATGACAGCAAAGACAAAAAATATTATCAGCTGGGTGTTAAGCGGAATCATCGGCTTAACGCTTGGCGCATCAGCGGTAGACAAGATTACAGCAAGTGAACATGCTTTGCAAATGGGCGCTTCGTTTGGGCTATCAGCAAGTACTTATTCGCTCCTGGGAGTCATCGAGATTTTATCGGTCGTATTATTTGTGCATCCAAGAACAGCAATACTGGGAACACTGCTGCTGTCTTCTTATTTAGGCGGCGCCATTGCTACGCATCTGCAGCATCAGCAAAACATTAAATTCCCTATGGCCATTGAGGCCTTGGTATGGATAACGGCTATTATCCGATTTGAGGAATTAACCAGTAGAATTTTAGGTAAGTCAAAGTAAGCTCAACGAGAGGGCCAGGTCAGATTCTTAAAATTATAACATCGATAATCTCACGGCCTAAATTACAGCTTTGGCCATTTGGTGAAGCATAATAAGCCAGTTAATCTACACCAGCACCAGATTGATTCAAATAAGCTTATTTCCCAATAATATTGAAAGCTATTAATCAAAGCAGTGAAAAAGCCTGGCCTGGTTGTATCCAAGGTAATGCGGATCTGCTTTGTTCCAAATGCTTTAAAAGCAGAAACCTCAGATTTCAAAGCGTAAATATAGGATTCGTCCCACAGATTAAAAATTCATTACATGGATTATAAGATTCGAACATCAATCTTATAATCAGACTGTTATGAACATCAAAACGCACCAATTTTTCATTTTAAGAAGGCCTCTTCTTTCCATGCAAGCCTATTATGACTTTCAAAAGAAGATCTCAGAGAATGAAAACGCTTTGGAGCTCGGACTTAAGACGATCTTTTCCGACCCGATCCTGCAGCAAGGAATTTATCTTGCCTCCCCACAGCTTCATGATCTGATGCTTGCTTTTCTTGGAGATGAACCCATTGGCAATAAGAAAAAGGTGATCTATACGCTTTACAAGTATTTGATAAGATCTGCCACACGCTGTACGCCATTTGGTCTTTTTGCAGGTTATTTCCCGGGTAGCTTTAAGGAAGTCACCCATGTACGCTTTCCTAAAACAGATCGACTGATATGTTTTACAAAGGCTGACATGCAGCTCGCATATGAGCTGACCAGCCAGATAATCAGTAATGAACCGCTAGCTGACACAAATTCCAAATACTTCCCAAACACTTCTCTATACAGGGTGGCTGGCTATTACCGTTACCTGTATAGAGAAGTTCAGGGAGCACAGACAGATTTTATACTTTCTGAAATAAACGCAGATGTTTTACTGGAGAAAATCTTATCATTTGCAAGAAACGGTGCTACGCCCGCTGAGCTTATTGATATCCTACTGAAGGAAAAAATAAATCAGCAGCAGGCCTATGATTGGATAGCAGATTTGATCCAGGCGCAGCTGCTTGTCAGCAGTCACATGCTTAACATTACCGGTGAGGATTTTATTGAGCGCTTTGTGCGCACCTTTCAGAGTCATCACCAATCCCGCGAATCCGAGATACTTAAAACCTTTCAGAATTTTCTCTTAAAGCCGGAAGCAATCGAAAAGCAGCACACAAAGCTTAAAGATATGCTTCAAAAAGCATTTCCTTCATTTAGCGCCAAAAATCTGATCCGGGCTGATGTTCGCTTTAAAACAGAATTATGCACACTTAGCCAACGGGTGATCAGCTTGATTTTAAAAGATATGCAAGAGCTAAGCCCACTGATGCAAAAACCATCATTTACAGACCTTGACAATTTTGCCAGTGCTCTTTACGAACGCTACGGGCAAAAAAAGGTTCCGCTTTTGCAGGCGCTTGATTTTGACTATGGCGTAGGTTATGGCACTTTAAAACCCGGTGCACGAGGAATCTTTCCGCTCTTGGAGGGATTACAGCAAAATCCGGCAAAAATCTCGAAAGAACAAAAAGTAAATCGCTTTGCTCAGGAAGCCTATCAGAAGGCGCTTTCAAATAACGAATGGAGCATTAGGCTTACAGAGTCAATATTGGCTGAGCACAGCGTGAAAGCAAAGGATAATTTTCCTTCTGAATTTTATTTGTTTGGAAGTATTCTGGCGCGTACTGAAAAGGAAATGGACCAAGGGTATTTTAATTTCGAATTTAAGGGTATGGGCGGCCCCTCATCACTGAATTTAATCAGCCGTTTAAGCAGCAGCGACAAGCAGCTTGCAGGCCTTTTGAAGCAGGCTACCGGCACGCAGCAGACCGCTTTAAAAGATGCTGTCTATGCAGAGATCAGTCACTTTCCAGGTTTTAAAGAGGCCAATATTATGGCAAGAGCTGAAATAAGAACCTACGAAATCCCTTATCTTTCCATAAGTAATAAAGATCTGCATTTTCAGATCACCCCGGATGATCTGATGATCAGCTCCGATGGGAAGCAGCTTTTATTGACCAGCAAGCGGCTTGAAAGGCATGTCATCCCAATGCTTACCAGTGCGCACGATTATAGAAACGGCCTTCCCCTTTACCGGTTTCTATGTGAATTCTCTCAGCACAGCGCAGGCGCCTACCTGCATTGGGATTGGGGATCGCTTTCGCAGATGCCAAGGCTTCCCAGAGTCAGCTACAAACACTGGATTCTTAGCAAGGCCTGCTGGAACCTTGATAAAACAGTCCTTGAAGAGTTCATCGAGACCACAGCAGAACCGGTGGCAGCCTGGCAGAAAATAAGCAGAAAGCTTAGTATCCCCCGTTATTTTCAAATCGGCGAGGCCGACCATCAGCTTCTGATCGATGCGAAAAGCATACCTGCAATGGTGCTGCTAAAAGAATTTGTAAAAAAAAACGGACGAATCATCCTGACCGAGTACCTGCAGGGCTCCCGCAGCTGGCTAAGGGATCAGGGCCAGGCTGTTGCCAATGAAATTATTATCCCTTTTAAAGCGGCAAGTTCACAAAACCGGCTTGGACCGTCGTATACAAAACAAAAAGCCACAGCTCAGCAAAACGCCGGTGTAGATTTTAGCGTCGGAAGCCAGTGGCTTTATGTAAAAATTTACTGCTCTCAGGGCAACTCAGACCAGATTCTTGAAACTTATATAGCGCCGCTTTGTAACACGCTGATTGAAAGTAAGCAGATCGAAAAATGGTTTTTTGTCCGCTACCAGGATCCGGCACCACATTTAAGAATCCGCTTTTTTCATGGAAGCAGCCCCGATTTCTGGATACTGGTTTTATCCCGCCTGCACCCGGTCATGGCTCAGAGTCTTCGTGAGCAGTCCGTTTCAAAAATGCAAATAGAGACTTACCAAAGAGAGTTGGAACGCTATCACATGCTGGATTATGATGCTGTGGAATCGCTATTTTTTTATGACAGCATATTTGTCAGCCACGCTTTGCCGCTACTTCGGCAAAATATAGACCCGGATACGTACTGGCTTGCAGCGCTGCGCTCAGCGGACGAGCTGTTTTCTGCATTAGGCCTTGATCTGGGTTCCAAAATTGAGCTTGTTAAAAAACTTCATAAAACCCTGGCAGAAGAACTTGACACTGCTGAGGATCTTGTGGTTATGGACCACAATTACCGGCTAGAAAAAATAAAGATCTCAGCAGTGATGAGCGACTCGGCTTCGCTCTTATCTGACGATATCAGGCTCAGTAAACTTTTTGAAGACAGAACCAAGGCGTTCGGTTTAATTCTTCAACACCACCACAAGCTTGATCTACCGGCAAGACATGAGCTCACTGCTCATTTAATACACATGCATCTGAACCGCTGGTTTAGTGCTGAGCAGCGGCGCCAAGAATTAGTCATCTATCACTATTTAGAGAAGTTTTACGACTCTGCATGGAAATATTACCAACATCTGAAAATTTCAGTATAATTCGTTTGCATGTAACCGGTCAACTATTTAAATTCACTTATAGACCATTAACCAGACAATTAGCCGCAGCATTCGTAGAAACTATTAACTTAAACGAAGTAAGCGATGAAAGAAGATGAAATCAAACCTTTACAATGTCTGATCATTGATGATGAGCCGCATGCGCACAGCACACTTAAATTTCACATGGAAAGCGTCCCCTGGCTGGGGTTTGCAGGCAGTTGTCTGAATGGGGTCGAGGCTCTTGAGGTGCTTTCCCACTTCACACCCGACGTAATTTTTCTGGATGTGAATATGCCCTACTTGACAGGACTGGATCTGCTGGAGATTATTGACAAGCAAAACGTGCTGGTTGTGCTAACTACGGCACATGTCGAGTACGCTGTCGACGGATTTGACTACGATGTTGCCGATTTCCTTTTAAAACCGGTCACCTCAAAAAAGTTTGTAAAAACGGCGCATAAGCTACTTAACAGATTTACCCAAAGAAAAATATCAGGATTTCAACCGGAGCCGCCCCTGCCAATTGTGCCTGCTGATCCTGTTGAAACTGTAAGGGCGGATCATCAGGAAAATAAAAAACAAGATCCCGCTGCACTAGCTACAGACCATGTGGTTTTTAATGAGAAAACGCTTTGGATTAAGGACCATAAAAAGCTTATTCCGATACTATACAAGGAACTGGTGCTGATTGAAAGCAAAGCCAATTACGTACACATTTACAACCGCAGCCGCTTTTACACAACCAGGCTGACGATGAGCAGTCTAAGTGACGGCCTTCCGGAAAACTTTGTGCTCACGCACCGTTCTTACATTGTAAACCGCGATGAGATTTCTGAAATTGAAGGCAATGAGCTGATTATGAGCAATGGTAACCGGGCCAAGATCACGGCCGATGCCAGAAACGAAATTTTTAAAAGGCTTATGTAATATTATGGATAAGTTCTCACAGGACTTTGCTGGAAGATACTTGATAGAGCGTCAGAGTGGCCGGCAAAGAATAGCAAATCATTTGCTGTTCTGGCTGGCCTTCCTGGCTTTCCATCTGGCATTTTTTGTGCCCCATTATAAGGATATTGATTTTAATAAGGTCTGGATTGTATCATACAGCTTTTATTATTTTAGATTCATTCCTGTTTTTTATCTCTCAACGGCAGTCTACCTTTACCTAAGACGCTACATCAGTGGTGGCAGGCTCTTTGTGGCCACACTGCTTTCAATGGCGGCGCTGATGCATCTTTTTACCGCGCTGGTTTTTAACCTGCTCGATCAGCTCTATGCAGTAGGCAACCTTTCTGCTGGCTTTAAAATTCTTCAATCCGTTTATGGTAAACCGTTCTGGCAACGAAGCGGGGTGGAGTGGCTCTACTTTATTTACGATTTTCAGGAAATACAGGTGCTTTTTTTACCGTTAGGCCTTAAAATGATCAAGCTTGGCGTAAGGGCTCAGCTATTGAGCCGTGATCTAAAAAATCAGCAGCTTCAAAATGAACTTGTCGCGTTAAGATCACAGCCATCACCCCATTTTATTCTCAACGCCCTTGATGCGGCCTATACCGAAATTCTTCCCATCAAAAAAAGCGTAGCAGAATACCTCGAAAATCTGATCGATGTACTGCAGTTTTCACTGCGTCAGTCCAGAAATCAGTGGACCAGTCTGCATGGTGAATTTGAGATTGTCCTTAGCTACGTGAAGCTGGAGTCAAGGCGCTTTTCAAATCGGCTGGAAGTATCCGTGTTTCAAAACGGACCGCTCACAGAGCAGCAACAAATCCCAACACTGGTGCTTTTGACGTTGACCGAAAACGCCTTTAAGCACGGGGTATATCCCAACTACCTGTCCAGCCATCTGCAAATAGAGCTTAAAACCGAACCGGGCTGGCTCAGCTTTAAAATAACGAATTCAATCCCGACGCACCCGGTCAATAAAAAAAAGGAACGAGGCTCTGGTATTGGTCTTAAAAATACCCGAAAAAGGCTGGAAATGTATTTCCCCGGTAACCACTCCTTCGAAATCACCAAGACAAAAAGTGATTTCTCAGTGCACATGCGCATTCCAATCCGGGAAACTTCTGCATGACATTTACTTTACATTTCAATTGTATCCGGCGCCAGATCAAAGTGCCGAGCGTGGCAATCTGACTACAAAAGAGCACCCAGCGGAGCCAGAAAAGGCAGCTCGATAAGAGGCCTTAACTGATTGCTTGCATGCATAGAAAGAAAAATGCCCGCTGAAAATCTGATTAAAAGATAAAGCAAAGCAGCCCAGCCTAAAACCGGGATAGACAAACCACCTCTTTCTGTCTGCGCGAAATGGCTAGAAATGGCTCTATCATAGCGGCCGGTATCAAAAAAGCAGTCTTCGACAGCGTCATATCCAAGGATCCTTCCTTCTGGGTTAACAATCTGTACATCTGAAAAATGCAGCTTTCTAACCAGCAGAAAACACTGCTGATCGGCATTACTGCCGCTGATTAAAGAAGTCCAAAGCGGTTCTGATATACAGAAATAATCGTCTGGGATAATCATATTTTCCATAACATATAATTTTGGTACCGGTTATTTTGGTCCGGACCGCAGATTTCACTGCTGTGCTGTTAAAAGTTTATACCGTTAAAATCTGATTAGGACTATTTCAAAGCCGGAAAACCAGCTTTGATCCCTAAAATTTAAAGCTCCGTCTTTGCACTGCTTGTTTTGTGTGTTGATTTATCATTCACTAAAAGTTAAAAAATCATGAAACAAGACGTCCGTTTAAAGCTGGAAAGAAAAATTATTTGCCGTTTTAAAGGAGCTATCTGGCAGGGCCAGGTCAGGCCCGTTGATACCAGCGCGATCACCACCAGTGGTCTGGTCTGTACTTTTACAGCAATCAGGTAAGGTTCCAGGATTCGCTTTGAAGGCAGCTGCAAACAAAGCAGCTGCCTTTTGCATTAAACCGCCTACCCGCCCCAGCACCGGCAGCTTTCGTTACCTCCTTCCTCTGGTTTTCACCTAACCTCAGTTAAATGAAAATTTTAAGTTTAAACCAACAAGGTGCCCATGATCCCAAGAACATACACGCTGGACTGGCTGGATTTTATTATCACAGTTGCTCTAAGCACGTCCCATCAGCAGCAGCCTATGCTGACGCGCAATCAATCTGAAGCAATAAAAGATAAAATCGATGAACAAAAACATCAATACTTTTCCTACCTGAATGCTGTGGGTCTGCAGCTTTCAGGCAGACAAAAGCTAGACCAATTTGTACGGCAGCAGCACATCCGGCTGCTGGCACTACTGGATCTTGCCTGTGAAAATGCTTTGGCAATCCCTTCCGAAAGTGTTCTTATGGTTGCCGTTTCAGATTATCTTAAAAGCAGTATCTATGAGCTGCTTACTTTTCTTGAGACCCGTTTCAACGGAATGATACCGCCTCAGGAAATTGTTCCGGCTGCCTACCTTGCTGAAACCAAAAAAGAGATCGCTTTACAGGCCAGCCATTTACAATCGCTTTTTTTGAACCAGGATGGCAATCAGGATCTGATCGGCATCCTTCTGAGCACACTCACCCATTTTGAAAGCACGCTGCCCGGTATCACGTTCGCAGAGATCTTTTACAAAAAAGAAATGGTAAAAAATCTTCGTCAAATCGGCCTTCTGGAAGAAAAGAGCCAGATTCACAATGCGCTGATAGACATTTCGGTTTATTTAAATTTTAACAGCCGCGCCTTTATTCGGTATTACACAGAAAGTATTGCCCGAAGAATAGACGATGTTGGACCCATCCCTCAAAAAATTGAGCAGCTGCTTTTGAGCCGCAAGCAGTTCAGCCAGATGCACCGAAGGATCGGTGCCCGCTTCAGCCAGGACGAACCAGATCTTGCCAAAACGGTCGATCACTGGTTCAGCCAGGAGATCCTTTATCTGGAAACAAAACAGCAGTGGCAGATGAAACCGCTGCCATCTGAAGAGCAGCCCCCTGAGCCGCAGCCCTTTAAGGTTATGTGCTTTCTTTCGGTTGATCAGATCGCACTCATTCTACGGGCTCTGGACTCACTGCGTATCATCAAGGCGACTTCAATGAATGCAGTTTTTCATGCCATTGCACCTTTTTTATCCACAGTCCGAAGACAGCACATCAGTTGGGAAAGTATGCGCTCGAAAGCATACACTTTCGAAGAGCGCGACAAGGTAATTGCAATCCAGACGCTGGAATCCGTAATCAAATGGCTTAAGGAATATTAATAAATCAAATATGAAAAAACAAAAACTCACCGCTTACCTATCGGGCTTATACATGCTGAGTTTGCAGTTCAGCGCTGCACTGGAGGCTGCCATTAGCAGCAAAAACCTGAAAAAAGGTCAGGTACTCAGCCATACCGCTGCCATCCC
This sequence comes from Dyadobacter subterraneus, assembly GCF_015221875.1. Taxonomy (NCBI): domain Bacteria; kingdom Pseudomonadati; phylum Bacteroidota; class Cytophagia; order Cytophagales; family Spirosomataceae; genus Dyadobacter; species Dyadobacter subterraneus. The sequence continues at coordinate 2,286,421 of NZ_JACYGY010000001.1, read as the reverse complement.
CGGAATCTGGTTTATTGAATCAGGCCTGGCGAAAGGCGTTTATTATGATCAAAATGGAAAAGAACATATTACACGTTTTTGGAAGCAGGGCGAAATCATGCTGCTGGCCAAGGGAGTCCAACCGCCTGCATTCACCGCCGAACACATTGTGCTTCTGGAAGACAGCCGCCTGGCCACACTGACCAGCGCCAGTCTGATTTTCCTTTACCACACTTTTCCGGAAGCCTCCAAACTTTCGGCAAAAATGCTTCTGACCGACCGCAACCTTGGCGAACTACGGTCCTACCTGTGCTCGCTTGGCGGCCGGGAAGCTTACAGGATCTTCAAGCAGCATTTTCCTTCGCACCGCCTTCTTCTTCAGGACATTGCAAGTTATTTGGAAATCTCCCCGGGCCGTTTGAGCGAAATCAGAAGAAAATCAACATGAATAATATCCGCCCATAAGCAAAAGAAAGTTTGATTCACTTATGAAACAGGAAGTTAACCGGCACTTTTTCAATCTAGTTTTATTGCAGGCCGGCTTATTGACGTGCTGACCAAACCAACTTTAAAATACAAGCGCAATGAAATTGACCATGCTCCGACTGATCACTGCTCTTCTGGTTTTTCTATTCTTTTACACGGCGATAGCAAAACTAACCGACCTTGGCACATTCGAAAGGGAGCTGCTAAACCAAACAGTTCCGCGCTGGTCCGTTCCACTGCTGCTGTGGCTAATTCCTTCGGCAGAACTTTTGTCTGTTGGCCTATTGTTAAGCCCGCCTGTACGCATTTTGGGACTATATCTATCAGCATGTATGATGCTTGTTTTTACAACATACATGGGCCTTGTGCTTTTGAAAATATTTGAGCGCGTTCCCTGCAGCTGCGGTGGCGTACTCAAGTCGATGGGATTTGGGTTCCATTTTATTTTTAACATGTTTTTCTTTTTGCTTTCTCTTACCGGGATCTGGCTGATGCGCAGCATGCGCCGGCGGCAGCACCCGGACTGATCTATATCATCAGACGCGGTAGGCCCAGCCGGGAGGGCTGCCCTACTGGCGCCAGGGAATGGCCTGCACGGGCCTGCTGAAAACCTGAAAACAGAGTAAGCACCAATTATGTGTATCATTTTTAAAATTTTAAATCTTTTAAGTTATGAAAAAGTTAAAGTTTGATTTGCTGTTTGCAGCAGCACTGATGCTGGGTGGTGGACTGGCTGTGGCTCATTCGGCTACAACCGTAGCAAACACAGTATTTTATAATGACGCTGCCGAAGGACAACCAGAGCACTGGCAACCAGTACCGTCCGGCAGAACCGTGAGTTGTGATGAAAATCCTGACAACGAATGTACCCAGACGCGCAATGAGTCCGGTATTGTGATCTCATCGCAAGCCGGAGACGCATCGCTGTTGTAGTAATTTAATTTTCGAGCTGCCCGAAATATACGGGCGGCTCGAAAACAATCAACTGACTGTCAATGTTGCCTGTTAGGGATTCTGTGCAACCACGCCAAATGAGACCTGGTCCTCAGGAATTTTAAACTGGTAGCGCTGCGAACCGGGCGCTAACACATAGTTCTTCCCAGATATCGTTCTTGACAACGTTACCGCAAAGGCCGGGTCCTGATTGAGTCTTTTTAGATCAGCCCACCGGATTCCACGTCCAAGCAGCTCCTTTCTTCTCTCCAACAGAATGATCTCCAGCGCCTGGCGCGCAGAGGCTGCCGAAAGCGGCTTGAAATCTTTTTTTGCCCACCGCTTTTCCAGCAGCGCATTGAGCGTCTGCATCGCCTGATCTGTTTTTCCCAGTCTTGCCTGACACTCGGCCTTCACCAGATAAACCTCATCGGTAGCAAGACCAGCAAAGGGATATAACGTGCCTGTGTAGCTTCCTTTAAAATTTCGGCTGCTGTTAAAATAAAGTACCTTTCTTAAATCCCCGGGCTGGTATGAATTGTAGAGCGATGAGTCAACCGTAATAGCGGCATTCCCCAAGAGTGAGGAGCGCATCTCTGAGAAAACCAGAAGCTCAGTATTACCCTGATTGAAAGCAAGCGGAAAGGGAGCGGCGCTGGTTGCTGTCAGGGTATTGTAATCCAAAAGCCCACCTTTTAAACCCAGACACTGCTCAGCATAAGAAAGTGCCTGACTATAATCCTGCATAGTTAAATACACCCGGGCCAAAAGCGCTAGGGCTGCCGGCTTACCAGGCCTTGAAAGATAAGCAGCTACCGCGGGCAAAGATGATTCTGCGAGCGTCAGATCGGCCAGAATCCTATCATAGGTTTCTTTCACAGTGCTTCTGCCCAGCTGCTGATCAACATCTGCCCGCAGCGGCAGTACAATCCCGGGGGCACTGTTTTCTCCGCCGGCGATGTATCCTGGGGCAAACTGAAGGGCCAGCTGATAAAAGGCCGATGCCCTGTAAAATAATGCAGCAGCTTTCAGCTGGGCGTAATCCTGACTTTGCTGCTGATCCTTTCCAAGCTGAGACAGGCCATCCAATGCCACATTACAGTTAAAAATCTGCTTGTAGGGCGTATCCCATCCCGGCAGGGTGCGCTGAGCCTGATCACTCCAACTATAGGTGTCCCGGTTCAACTGGCTTTGGCTTAAATAATACGCGTCGGTCAGTTTAAAATCTCCGTCCGCAAGCAAGGTGTGGTAAGGCACTGTATTCATCAGCTGAAGTCCATTATCAAGAAGCGCCTGAAAATCTTCAAGGCTTGTTGGTACCAGTAATGATTTTCTGGGCTTTTCATCAAGAAAATCACTTTCACAGCCTGGGAGTGTACCACCCAGGACTAAGATCAATAGGAGATAAAAATATTTTGCTTTCATAAACAGAGGTTTAAAGATCAATTTTAACGCCCAGACTCAAACTGCGGACCGGAGCAAAAGCCGCCTGCGCATAATCCGGATCAAGTTTTCCTTTGTAGGATTTCCACAGAATGCCAATGTTATTGGCATATAAATAAAGGCTTGCCGAGTGAAACGGTAATTTTTTCAGCCCACCGCCTGTAAGGTTATAGCTCAGGTTAATATCCTGTAAACGGATATTATCTGCCTTTTTAACCAGCGGCTGCGCGTAAGCATAAAAGTTATCCCGGTTGGTGTTTGAAATCTGAGGGCTTGAAGGCACCTGAGTGGTAAGCTCATCTCCAGGCTTCTGCCAACGGAGCGCGTAATCACTATGGGTAACCACACCATTGTTTAGATCGGTATAGGAAACCGAGCGAAGTCTGAAATAATGTCCAAACCTGTAATTGATATTGACTGACAAGGCCAGTGATTTCCAGGAAAAACTGTTGCGAAGGGCGCCAAAAAGTTTAGGCCGGGCCGGGCCATTGTAAACCAGCGTGGCAGGATCCGCTTTCAGAATCGAAGCGTAGTCCTTGCTCACTTCACTGCCCAGATACCCCTGTGGGTTTCCTGTCAGCGGGTCAAGCCCCGCCCATTTCAGGCTATATACGCTGTATAACGGCTTTCCTTCCAACGGATAGATGGAAGTCCCATCCCCATTGCCCAAATAATCCGTTGAAAGGGCCTTTACATCATATTTTGTGACCTTATCTGCCGCGCGGCTAAAAAGCAGATCGCTTTGCCATTTAAATACTTTGTCAAATATTCTGGCGCTCAGCGTCACATCCAACCCGCGTCCTGACGTTGAGGCATAATTGCCCGTAAAGGTTTTAACTCCCGAACTTCCCGGGTAAGGCATACTGCCAATTAAATCGATACCTTTTTTAAGATAGTATTCCACAGTGCCCGACAGAATCCGGTTGCGGGTTTCAAAGTCCAAAGCAAAATTAAGGTTTTTTACTTTTTCCCAGCGAAGGTTGGAGTTGGGAGGATTACTGATCACAGCATATGGCGCGCCGGTATAATAATCAGTCCCTTCGATGTAGGCTGTCGTATAGGCAGACACATTCGTATTGCTGTTGCCACTATACCCAAAGGTGGATCTTAATTTTAAATACGGAAGCCAACCCACATGGAAAAACCTTTCCTGGGACAAGTTCCAGGCAGCGCCCAAAGAGTAAAGCGGAACGCTTTTATCATTTGTTTTTACGCCAAAAAGATTACTCTGGTCTTTTCTGGCGCTAGCAGAAAAGATATACTTTTTTTTCAGGGTATATGAACCGTTCACATAAAAGGACAAATACCGGTCGGTCGTTCCATATCGGCTGTCAACAAAGGGAATGCGCAGTGTGGTGGCCGGATTGACAAAAGATCGGAATGCGGTGGTATAATCCACCGGGCTATTGGATGCATACCGCTCATCGTAACCATAATAACGGCTGCTTCCTCCTTCGGTAGAAAAATTTCTGATTTCCGCGCCTGCAAGAACTGTCAGCTCGTCTGTACCGAAAAGTGTCTGCTGGTAATGCAGCTGGGCCCGCCCACTATGGGAAGTGTAAGCGCTTTCAGACTGATCCAGGATTCCGCCCAAAGGAAGATTTCGTCTCACAAGACCCGCGCTGTCAACAGAGGTCAGCTGATTGATCAGGTTTCTTGCCATGTAGGTATTTTGACTGTAAAGATTTCTGGACACAGTGATTCCTCTGCCATACTGGTAAAGACCCGAAAAAGTAAGTGAAGGCAGTATCTTATATTCAGTGCCCAGATTTATCCTGTAATCGGTCAGTTTTACACTGTTGTCCGCCGCAGCCATTTCCTGCAGCGGGCTGTAATCCCAGTTTAAAAGTCCCTGCTTTTGAGCCTGCCCGGTAAAGGAAAGACGGTAATCCTTGATAATGCTAAGCGCATTACCGTTCTGATCTGCCAGCTGTGCGTAAGGATAGATCGCCGTAGAGATATTGCCTGTAAGCGGATTGGTATAGGTCAAAGCGCCCGGGTTATTGGTTTTACTTTTGGATTCAGCATAGTAGATACCAGCGGAAAATTCCAGTTTTGGGCTTAAGACAAAGGTATTGTTTGCATTAAATGTTAGCCGCTGGGAGCTATTTCCCACCTCGCTTGGCCTTGTCCTGTCATAACCTCCCGAAACAAAGTAGCGGTGCTTTGGGCTGCCGCCTTTAAAAGAAAGTGCATACTGCTGGCTGATACTGCTTTGGTAAAGGTATTTTTCATAATCATTACGCACATCGTAGCTGGTAAGTTTCTGAATCTGCGATTCGGCCTGTTCAGCAGAAATCACTTTATCACGCTGGGCGATTAAAAGCTCAGATACCGGCGTAAGCGGATAATGAGATGCACTTTTCTCAGCAGAACTGTAACCTCCACTTTCAAATAAATGACGCTCGTTGGCAATATAATCAGCCGTGCTCATGCGGGGCTGGTAAAAAAGATCCGGCTTTGCTCCCACGGTCAGATTGGAGTTTAATGAAATCTGCACCGCCCCGCTGCCGCTACCCTTTTTGGTCGTAATTACGATCACACCATTACCAGCCCGCGAGCCCCAGATCGAAGCGGCTGCGGCGTCTTTTAAGATGGTTATACTTTCAATGTCATTAGGATTGATGGTATTTAGATCACCCGCATAAGCAAAATTATCAATGACAATCAGAGGCCGTGCGGCCGAATTGATCGTACTCTGACCGCGTATGAGCAGACCCTGAGCGCCGCCTTTGCCCCTGTTGTTGATCAGTCCCGCAGCCACATCGTCAAGCCTGCTGACAATGTCCGCCCCTACCCTTCGGTTCAAAAGCGCGTTATCCACAAAAGAGAAGGAACCTGTCGCCCGTTCCCTGGGGATCTTTTCATATCCGGTGGAAATGACCACCTCTCCCAACTGGTTCTCATCGGGCAATAGCCCTGCAACCACCAGGTTGGGAGCTGGCAAATGAAGCCTTAGTTCCCTTGGTTGAAACCCGATATAGGAAATCTGAAGGCTGAGCGTATCAAGCTCGGTAACCAGGGTAAACCGTCCGTTTTCATCGGTAGTCACCCCCTGATTTACACCTTTCAGCTTGATAACCGCCCCAGCCAGCGCAGCACTGTCAGGTAGGGAAACTACCCTACCCTTCAGTACAGACTGTGCGCTGAGGGTTTGTAAGAGGCCTAGGAAAAATAGGGTTAAAAATAATCTCATGGTAAAGGAGTGTTTGAAAAATTAATAAGTTGAGCTGGCAGATGCCTGCATAATCCGGTCTTTGATGACAAGCACCGGCATGTCAAGAAACTTTTCTTCCAGGGTAAGATCATAGGGTGCAAGTGCTTTTTTTACCGAATCGATATCGCTGAAATCAAGCTCCAAATCAAGATCGATCTTACCTTCATAGCCGGTCTGATTCACAAGCGGCCACGGGCTTCGGGCCATGTAATGATTTTCTAATCCCATTACAAATACTTCCATGCTGCTATGACGAAGGTGATAGGCAAAATTCTGGTAGCGCTCAGAGAAGACGTTTGTTTTGGATTTAAACTTTTCCATCTGTGATGTTCTCACCAGAGCGAGCACCTTTCTGGTTTTGGTTTCAATCAGCGCTTCGTAAGCCGGGAAAAGCTGCCGAAGATCATCCTGAAAAATGTTGAAGGCATTGCCTGCAAGCGAGGCGGGTACCACCAGCTCATAGCACAGCGTGTTTTTAGGTATCCAATCACGGAGCGCAGCGCCTTTAAGCCCGCTAACAAACTTTAAACTGTCCTTGGTCTGGATAGAAACAGAATGTTTGGCAATAAATCGTTTGCCCTCCCCATAAGCCATCGAGTAAAGATGGAAAGGTGTGATGTTGGTAAAGGTGACGCGCCAGCGGTCCACACTGTCGCCGGGCTGCTTTAAAATAACCAGCCCATGAAGGCCTGCCATATAAGCCGTACTAAAGGAATGATAGCGCATCTTCCCAAAACTCTCAGCCCTTTGTGGCGCTATAAAATCAAGGAGCTGGGTTTTCATCCCGTCATAACCCAGCTCCTTTTGATCAGCTTTCACCGCCATACTGATGTTATGATCATTTAAAAAAGCCTGGATTTTGACTGCATTGATTTCTTCCCATCCGGTCACAGCCCTTAGAATTCCCTGCGGATCTATCCACACGTAATGCGGTACACCCTCATGCGGAAACAGCTTCCTTAACTGCTCGTCCAGTATTACTTCCGGTGTATCTATACGCAGTCCCTTCCGCTCGGCATATTTTTCGCGGAAAACCATTACTTCCTTTTCAGTCTGATAGGTTACAGGAAGCAGCACGAGCTGTCCGGCGAAACGTTTTTCCAAAGAATCCATCCTGGGAATCATGCTCACGCAGGGTTTGCACCAAGTAGCCCAAAAATCAAGGATCAACACCTTTCCTTTAAAGTCCGATATTTTGGCTGATGCGGTTTGATAGCGCAGCACATGTTGAATGGCCACATCAGGAACCTTATACCCTATTTTTACGGGTCCGATCAGGTTACTGCTTGTTTGCGCAGCAGCAGGTTTCCAGCACCAAAGAAGAATCATTAAGATTGAAAAATAGATCAGATAAGGCAATAGTTTGCCCATAGAGCAAAAACGAGCGTTCATTGCAATGCATATTAAATTAGGAACAATAAGGTTAGATTCGTTTTAACAGGATAAATTCCTGACAACGATAGACTTTAACACCGCCAAGGACGGATAGTGTTAAGCCAAAATGAAATACTGGATTTCAATCGGGTGGACAGATCACCAAAGTAAGAATGGACATCATCGGCGCAATTTGGTTTGTGCTGCAATGCAGCGTGAAACAAAAGGCAATAAAATCGGCGGAGTCTCAAATTGTGCGGCGGTGGAACCTAAGAAGGCGTGAGACTCAACTTGTTTCATTAGAGGTACTGGTAGAACCCTGGAACGACAAGCCGAACCCACGCCTAGGTCGTGAGCGATTCAACTTGGTCCCGTTCCAAAAATTACCAGTTTTCTAATTAGGACACTAAACGAATGCTTCTAATTTCTTTTTGAAGTTTCGCTATAACTAAGTTTAAAAAAATAGAAAGTGAGACTTTTGTAAACTCGATACAAATATAACATAATTTTTATTTTGACGTACAATCATACGTCAAAATATTTTCAAAATAACTTCACTTTTCCCGTATGGAAAAGAAGGAGATGAATCAGTTAAAATTTGCTAAGGCCATTTTAAAAGCTGCTGAGGAAAAAAATTTGAGTTTAAGAAAGCTATCAGCAGCATCGGGGCTTGAATTTTCGCAGGTTCAAAGGATTGCGAAGGGAAAAGTTAATTTAGCTCTATCAACAATCATCTCCTTGGCCGAAGGCTTAGAGATAACACCATCAGAATTATTCCAATACTATGAATAGTCGTTGGCTTATGGTTTTGACCCAGCCTCAAGCTATGCTACTTGATCATAAGGATCATGATATAACATCATCTAATCTAAATTCACCCCTCGCATACCTTGTCAATTGATTTGCCTGAACGGTCACATCTGTACATGCAATATTATTGCTTTACTGAGATTCTAAGCATAACAGATCCTGCCATCTTTCGGTCTGAGGGGTCAAAATCTGACATTCAAGAACATGCACTGGACGATATTATTGAAAGTATTCAAGTCAAGCCACAGAAAATGTAGCAATAAATGATTCATTCTAATAGATCAAATTCTGCCCCTTACAGACCGTGATCTAAATAAGATTTTCTTATGCCGATAAGGATCTGTTTGCTGTCCACTTTATTTTCCGTTTTTATTTATCTTATTAACCTGCTCCTGCACGTTAAGCAGAATTTTCATCATTTGATCCTGACCGTTTGCTGTGCTGGGAAGTGATTGACTAAGAAAGCTACGGTACTTCCAAATTTCTATTACATCCTCCGACTTAACGATATAGGGTTCGTACATTGCGTTCAACGAACTAAGCATCAGTGTCCCATCCTTTCCAACTGTTACCTGCTTAAAAACAAAATCCTGCTCCCCTTTCAAAATGACGATACAAAGCGTATCTGGCTTCAGACTTTTCCAGTCCTGAACATATTCTGCGATAATATCACTTTTCTCAGGGATCGGAAGCATTGAATCCCCTACGGTCGGAAACATCCTGAATGTTCCTGACTTGGGAAGATTGGGCAGGCTAAACCTTGGAAGTTTGGACAGGTACTCAGGATCACTATATCCGCTTCTATAACCTGCCTTCGCCTTCACAGGTACATACTCCACATTCTCTTTATTTTGCTCATTGACCGTGATGGCAAGAACCCTGATATTGCTGCCGGTCATATACACATCATTACCCGCTTCGAGCTCCCGAAGTTTGAGCTCAGAAAGCTTGGCAAGGTTCACCCGCAAAAGACTATCCACACTGATTTTAAAAAAATCAGAAAACCGAAGGTAATCATCCGGCTGGGGTGCTTTCGTGTGCCCATTTTCCAGGGCGTTGAGCTTTGAGCGTGTCAGAGACAGCTTTTCGGCCAGCGATTCCTGGTTCATTTTGCGCCTTTCCCTGAGGAATTTGATGTTGCTTCCAAAAAAAATGTTTTGACTATTCATCTTTAGTTTGTTATCATTACAATCAACACTTTGATACAAATCGTATCAAATGTAAATTAAATAATCAACTTATGAAACAACCAGCCATCAAAAACGACATTTTTGAAAAACTGCAGAAGCAGATTTTTTCCCTGCAGGGATTCACGCCTCCCAGTGAGGGTAAACAAGTCAATTTTGGGCTGGGCGCTGCCGAGCAGGGTTTTCCTAACCATGTCTTCCCAACCGGTGCTGTTCATGAGCTAATTAGTGACGGGCAGCAACACGCCGCCGCGACCACGGGATTTATGGCTGCGCTGCTTGGAAAACTGATGCAGGATGGAGGTCTTTCGCTATGGATAAGCCAGAAAAGAACGCTTTATCCGCCGGCACTTAAGTTTTTCGGCATCGATCCGGACCATGTCATTTTCATCGATGTAAAAAATGAGAAAGACCTTCTTTGGATGACCGAGGAAGCACTTAAATGCCAGGCGCTCTGTGCAGTGATCGCAGAAATAAAGGACCTTGACCTGACCGCCTCCCGCCGTTTGCAGCTTGCCGTCGAGCACAGCCGGGTAACCGGTCTTCTTCACAGGATCAACCCAAGAATGCTGGGCAATACGGCCTGCGCATCCCGGTGGAAAATCTCGCCAGTCGCCAGCGTGCTGGAAGATGATATGCCGGGAATGGGTTTTTTCCGTTGGGATGTCCAGCTTTTGAAAGTCCGTAATGGTCAGACCGGCCAGTGGCAGATACAGTGGACAGCCGGTTTGTTTGAGCACGTATCAATAGCAGTGCAGGTTGCTACGGGTAAGGACCTTTTAAAAACAGGATGATATGGCAAACAGGTATGTCTCAATCTGGTTTCGGCACCTTATCACCGACCGCTGGGTAATCCGGCATGCAGCGCAGAAGGACACTGCTTTTGTGATGGCCTGCCCCGAGCGCGGCAGAATGGTCATCAAAGCAGCAAGTGCAGAAGCTGAAAAGCAGGGCATAGTTACAGATATGGTACTGGCTGATGCGCGTGCCGTGCTGCCCGAACTCCAGGTCTTTGAGCACCGTGCTGATCTTGCCGAAAAACTTTTAAATGGATTGGCCGAGTGGGCGCTTCGCTATTCACCCGTGGTGGCCACTGATGTAGCCGGCAGCGGACTTATCCTTGATATCACCGGCTGCGCGCATCTTTGGGGCAGCGAAAGAGCGTATTTGAAAGATATTACAAACAGACTTCGCGGCTCAGGTTATAATGTCAGAGCTGCTGCCGCAGATACGATTGGCACCGCCTGGGCAATCTGCCGCTACGGTAGGATCACGCCTGTGATCGAGCCACAGACCCAGAAGCTGGCATTGGCGGCTTTACCGCCAGCAGCGCTCCGATTGGATGATGCCATACTTGAACGCATGAGCAAACTCGGGTTTTACCAGATCGAAAGTTTTATCGATATGCCGCGCTCTGTACTGCGAAGAAGATTTGGACAAGCGCTTTTAAGCCGCATGGACCAGGCCCTTGGCGCTATGCAGGAAAATATTGTCCCGATCGTGCCCATCGAACCCTACCAGGAAAGACTCCCATGCCTGGAACCGATCCGGACCGCGCCTGCTATCGAGATAGCGCTACGAACACTTCTGGAAGCCCTTTGCTCCAGACTTGCCGGCGAGGGCAGGGGAATTCGAAAAGCGGTTTTTAAAGGATTTAGAATGGATGGGGCGCAGCAAGCCATCGAGATTGGTACAAGCAGTGCTTCCTGTCATTTAGAGCATCTTTTTAAGCTCTTTCAGCTTAAAATTGCAAGCCTTCGCCCCGATCTGGGTTTTGAGCTTTTTATTTTGGAAGCACCTGTTACCGAAGAACTTGATGCTGTTCAAAAAACGCTGTGGAGCGTTTCCGGCAGTGGTGATATGACCGAGATTGCGGAGCTTTTAGACCGGCTTACCGGCCGTGGCGGAATGGATATCGTTCACAGGTATCTGCCAGAGCAGCACTATTGGCCTGAGCGTTCGATAAAAGCGGCGGCTTCACTGATCGAGCAGCCAAGCTGCGCCTGGCGGACAGACCGTCCACGGCCGGTTAGCCTTCTTGCAGCTCCGGAGCTGATTCAGGTAGCTGCGCCGGTTCCGGATTATCCTCCGATGCTTTTCCGCTATAAAGGGACCGTGCACCAGATTAAAAAAGCGGATGGGCCTGAGCGCATCGAGCAGGAATGGTGGATCCAGGAAGGCCTTCATAGAGATTATTACTGTGTTGAAGATCAGGATGGCGCCCGGTTCTGGATCTTTCGGGCTGGTCATTATGGTGAGCATAATCCCGACTGGTTTATCCACGGATTTTTTTCATGATCAATTAAGACGTTATGAGCTACATTGAACTTCAGGTCACATCCAATTTCAGCTTTCTTCGCGGCGGCTCGCATCCCGAAGAGCTTGTCGAACAGGCCTTCGAGCTTGGTTACGAGGCGCTTGCCATCACCGATCACAACACACTGGCCGGTATTGTAAGAGCCCATGCGGCTGCGAAGCTTAAAGGAATCAGGCTCATCGTTGGCTGCCGGCTAAATCTTATTGACGGGCCGAGCCTTCTTGCCTACCCTACTGACAAAAATGCTTACGCAAGACTTTCGGGCCTTCTGTCGTTGGGCAACCTTCGGACTGAGAAAGGAAAATGTGATCTTTATCAGGCGGATGTTTTTTCATATGCAGAGGGGATGCTTTTCATCGCCGTTCCACCTGACCGTCTCAATGAGTATTTTGATCTTGACCCATCTTTTGAAAAAAATCTTCGCAGCTATAAAAAAGCGCTTGGGGATTCGCTTTTTCTTGGCGCAAGCCGCTCATACATGGGTGACGATTCAAAAATCCTGTACCGTCTTAGCAAGTTAGCTGACCGGCTTGGGATTCCGATGGCCGCTACCAACGATGTTTATTATCATCATCCGCTCAGAAGGCAACTCCAGGATGTGATGACCTGTATCCGGGAAAAATGTACGATCTATAATGCGGGTTTCCGCCTTCACCAAAATGCAGAGCGTCACTTGAAAACCAGTCAGGAGATGCAGCGGCTTTTTAGAAAATATCCGGATGCGATCTTGCGCGCACGCCAGATTGCTGAGGCTTGCCAATTTTCACTGGATTCTTTAAAATATGAGTATCCCGAAGAAATTACCAGTGATGGCCGCAGCCCGATGCAGGAGCTTCTCTTTCTTACATGGAAGGGCGCAAAAGAAATTTACGGGGAGGTCCTGCCCGAAAAGATCGTTTCATCGATTAATCATGAGATGAAATTTATCAAAGAAATGGACTATGCTGCCTACTTTCTGACCGTCTATGATATTGTCCGGTTTGCAAGGGAGCAGAACATTCTTTGTCAGGGGCGCGGATCAGCGGCCAATTCCGCTGTATGCTTTTGCCTTGGCATTACCTCGGTCGATCCGACAAAATTTGATCTTCTGTTTGAGCGCTTTATTTCCTCTGCCAGAAACGAGCCTCCGGATATTGATGTGGATTTTGAGCATGAAAGGCGAGAGGAAGTTATCCAATATATTTACAGTAAGTATGGCCGTCACCGTTCGGCGATTGTAGCGACAGTCACCCAACTGCACCAGAAAGGTGCGATCCGTGATGTGGCCAAGGCAATGGGTATGTCAGTAGATGCAATCAACCGGCTTTCGGGCTCGATCTGGGAGTTTACTGATGAGTGGTTTGAAGGCAAGCGCATCAGCGAACACGGTTTTAACCCGGATGATCCGCATCTAAGAAAAGTCCTGGATCTGACCTCACAGTTTATGGGCTTTCCAAGGCAGCTTGGCCAGCATACGGGCGGCTTTGTGATCACACAAGGAAATATTACGGATCTGTGTCCGATTATCAATGCAAGAATGCCTGACCGTACCAACATCGAATGGAACAAGGACGATATCGATGCGCTTGGTTTTCTTAAAATCGATGTGCTTGCACTGGGCATGCTGACCTGCATCAGAAAAGCCTTTGATCTGGCCAAAAAACATTATGATCTGAATCTGACCCTTGCCAATGTTCCGCAGGATGATCCTGCCGTCTATGAGATGATCAGCCATGCGGACACAATCGGCGTATTTCAGATTGAAAGCCGGGCTCAGCAGTCGATGCTTCCAAGGCTGCGTCCGCAGTGTTTCTATGATCTGGTTATCGAAGTTGCGATTGTCCGTCCGGGGCCCATTCAGGGTGATATGGTACACCCCTATCTTCGCAGAAGAAATAATGAGGAAGCTATTACTTATCCTTCCAAAGAGCTTGAAGATATTTTGGGAAGAACACTAGGTGTTCCCTTGTTTCAGGAGCAGGCGATGAAGATTGCCATCGTTGCCGCAGGGTTCACGCCCGCGGAAGCCGACGGGCTTAGGCGCAGTATGGCCACCTTTAAAGCCAAGGGGCTGGTTGTGCAGTATGAGAAAAAGCTCGTGGAAGGCATGGTTAAGAACGGGTACACGGAAGAATATGCCAGAAGGGTTTTCAAACAGCTTGAAGGTTTTGGTAGCTACGGTTTTCCTGAAAGCCATGCGGCCAGCTTCGCGCTTTTGGTTTACGTATCAAGCTGGATCAAGTGTTACTATCCCGAGATTTTTGCCGCCGCGCTATTGAACAGTATGCCCATGGGCTTTTATCAGCCCGCCCAGATCGTGATCGACGCCCGTAAGCATGGCGTGCAGGTCAGGCCCGTTGATGTAAACATCTCTTTTTGGGACAATGTACTGGAAGAAAAATCCGGTAAATACCATGCGCTGCGGCTTGGATTCAGACAGGTCAGAGGCCTTCGTGAAGATGAGATCTGGACACTCCTTACCTGCCGGAGAGCTCCTTATAAAAACATACACGAGATCAGAGATGCAGGCGTATCGCAGGCTACGCTTGAAAAACTGGCGGAGGCAGACGCATTCCGTTCCATGGGTATGGACAGAAGAAAAGCCATGTGGGAAGCTTCTGCGCTTGCGGACAGGCCTATGGGACTTTTCAGAGGCCAGCAGTCAGCCAGCGGCTACGAACCCGATGTAAAGCTTCCTGACATGAGCGGTTCCGAGCATGTGGTGCTTGATTACGCGTCGACTTCACTTTCTTTAAAAGCGCACCCGGTAAGTTTTGTAAGGGACGGGCTCAAATCCCAGCATGCCGTTCAGACCGGTAATCTTTCAAATTACAAGGACGGCATGATTATCCGGGTGGCTGGCCTTGTTCTGGTGCGGCAGCGGCCAGGCACAGCAGGAGGCGTATGCTTCATCACCATAGAGGATGAAACAGGCTTTGCAAACCTTGTCGTTTTTCAGAACCTTTTTGAAACCTATAGAAAAGAGATTCTTCGGGCAAGGCTTCTGATGGTCGAAGGAAAACTGCAAATAGAAGGTGAAGTCATGCATGTGATCGTCAGGAGATGCTTTGACATGTCACATCTTTTAAGGGACATGAACCAGACCCAGCAAGATCCGCCGGTGCAGACACTTTCCCGCGCTGATGAGAAAGACGAATATGCTTCCCAGGCTGTGAACCGAAAAACCCAAGGTAGAAAACCTGTGCAGACTGAGATTTTCCCTTCGGGCCGAAATTTCAAATAAGACGGCTTTCCTAACCAAAACCCGGGACATTCTATACTTACAACACACAATCCATTTTATGTCTGTACCCTACAACCCGTTTGAGCTTTTAAATCTTCCGCTGATAAAAGAGTTGCTCCGAAAAAATACTAATTTCCTGGTAGTCCAGCGTCTGCAATGGCCAGGGATTCCAAATAAAAAGGGATTTATTGCAACGCCTTATCAGCAGCAGAAAGCAGCTCGAGAGCACGAGCAAAAACTGGATTCAAATGAAGGCCGTATGATTGATTTGCAATTTGAGCTGGATAAGATTTTAGCACTGATTGAAAGCCCTAAATATCTTCTCTTTTTAAATGCTTACCGAGACCTTGATTGGCAGGACAAAATTTTGAAGCATTACCAGAAAAACATCCTTTCAAAATTAGAAATAAGCACCCAGATTCAGGCCATAGAGGATGTTAGTATTGATCTTAGCTTTAAGTTTGGAAAGTTAACGGCATCAATTCAGTTTGGAGAATCAATCCAAGAATTTGGTTTGCTGGATTTAATTAAATAGACGTCTTAAATAATAATTAATTTTATGATGGGCCAATTGTTGTTCAATGAACCTCAAAAAAATACTAATTTGCAGAATCAAAATATTACTCAACAACAATTTAGATAATGAATGACAGTGGTTTTGAATCATCCAGCATCCGGCAGTTGCTGTTAAAGGTTACTGGAATCAATATTTTAAGTATAAAAACCCACGGAGACAACATTTCGAATCAGGATGAAGATCCGCTCCTTTTGATTCATTTCACTTCCAATAATTATCCTGAAAAAGTATATGAAATGACTATCAGTAAATCAGCTTTGAACAAGCTATGCGAAGCGGACATGACTGTTTTCAAAGATTACTTCGAGAAATTTGCTTCTACCCAAGTTATCTGAGCAATTTGCATGTTTAGGTTTCAAATTCTTTATGCCAAGATTTTTAAAAGTTTTTCACTTACTGTGTCTACCGCCAAAAAAACAGGGAAGCCAGACAGATACCTGTTGCCAAACAAGCATTAAGGAAGCGGTTACTTCATATTAATCAGTGTTGTTTGATCACTATTGCATCATATTGATATATATCTGAAAACCACAACATTTTGCCAATTCACTTAACATGGGCTGCAACTACGTAGAAGATCTTCTTTTCAATGGCGCTGTGCAACGGGCAGACTCAAATTTTATTGAACACTCATCCCTGACTTAATCCTCTCATAAAATTCTACTCACCCTTAATCAAGCTGCTTCCTATATTGAAGGAAAAACAAATCAATTAGCACCATGGACATCGGTAAATTAATCAAGCGCATTCTCTCATTATTCAAATCCAATTCAGCACTTTGGCAGGGTGTACCCCTAATCAACATCTATTGCCTACGGCTTTTATACACATTAATGTTCTTGGTCCTTGGCAAGGATGTCTGGACTTACATCTTCACACATACAGGCGGCTGGGAACCAAATAAAGCTATGGCCTTTTCTGTGTGGGCCTCTTTTTCGTTGTTGGCTTTTTTAGGCATTCTTCAACCACTTAAACTGCTTCCCATTTTGCTATTGGAAATTGTATATAAGCTCATCTGGTTAATCCTTGTAGCCTACCCCTTATGGCTTTCAGGTAATTTGGAGGGTTCTTCCGCCGAAGGAATGACAGCCGCATTTGCCTGGGTCCTCTTACCAATCCTTTTTGTGCCTTGGAAACATGCATTCAAAACATATGTTTTACCTGAAAAACGGGATTATTCTATATGAATCTTCCATTTAGCAATTATACATCTCCCTGCTTCATACAGGGTAAGGATCTAGCCATATTGTCATCCACTTGTAGAATTTCTAACTACTTTAATTATATCACCATGCTGTTTGCACTGAAAGACTTTGACATTAATTTACAACAGTGATAGTGACCTACTAACATGTAATGCAAAAAGAATAAATTAGCATTTGCCACTTGCAAAAATCCCACAAAATATAAGTTATATTGTCTGTTCAAAACAATTTTCGCAACTTTGGTCAAGCAGATAATTCGGTTACTTTGACTTAAAACGATTTTCAATGTTATTCCAAGCCGACGACTTTGAGGTGGAGTTTGAAAGCATGACTGTCGCTGTCAAAGTGATGGATATGGCAGGCAGAACCGTCTTTCAGCTTAATTTTCCTGATGGCAGAAAACCCTTGATGATCAGCAGGGCCAAAGCTTTTGATGGCCGTAAGGTCTGGATGTCAATTCCGGAAGGCAGGCAAGCGGAAGCCATTCCTATTGGCGCGAAAATTGTTGAACATTTCCTGAATCTTAAAAAGGACTGATTATGTGTTACTACAACGGTCAGAAAGTGACCAGAGCCGAATATATACAACTGCTTCAAATCGAGAAGGCAGTCAAGGACTATGAATTTTTGAACCAGTCTGTTACCCTGGCTTTTGACTACGGTAAGATTGCAGTTCTCAAACCCCGTTACACGCGTGATAATTTCGACATTGTCCAGATGGAGTGGAGCCTATTGCCCGGTTATGTAAAGAACCGTGATCAGGTACAGAAATTCAGAAAAGGATATAAAAAGAAAGATGGCAGCTGGCAGAATGGCTACGATACCCAAAACGCTAAGGGGGAAGAGCTTTTATTTGCAGGTAAAATGTACCGCGAAGCTGCTATTGAGCGAAGATGTTTAATTTTATCATCGGGCTTTTACGAGTGGCGCCACGTTTTTCATCTAAATAAACGCACCGGTGAACCCAAGAAAACACCTGAAAAATATCCGCATTACATAGGTGTTAAAGAACACTCCTATTTTTATCTTGCAGGGATCTGGCAGGTTTGGACCGATCAGGACACTGGGGAAACAGTCGATACGGTAAGCCTTGTTACAACCAGGGCCAATGAGTTGATGGCAAAGATTCATAATTCCAAAGAAAGAATGCCAACCATCCTTCCCGATGCGCTCGCCTGGGAGTGGATTATGGATGATCTGGATGAAGAAAGGATTACTCAGCTTGCAACCTATCAGTTTCCGGCCGAACAAATGGAAGCATGTACGGTGCAGAAAGATTTTCTTAAAAATGAGGATCCAACTGTGCCGTTTATTTATGAGGATCTGGCTGCTTTGCATAAGCCTACTCCTCCTGCACAAACATCATTGTTTTAATAGCTAACCTTACTTAGAGTTAAAAAAAGGATTTCTATTTTGTTAAATAGGTAGACCTCATATTCGCAATTGCGATTTTTTCACTTGGAAGCCCCACACTATCATTTGATTATAAATTAGTTAAGTCCAGCAATATTTAATAAAACAACCTAGGAAAATCCGCTAACCGGAACAATTCGATTCCTGTTAGAGTTTGCAATTTGTCCGCTCTTGATGTAAGAATATGAAACATACTATCCACAAACATAAAGAGCTCCTGCAAGACCTTACAATTGAAGTGAACGACGTAACCAATGGGTTTGCAGTTAAAATTAATGATCAGATAAAAAAAGAAGCTTTTACCAATGAGCATTTTCGGTCCGATTACATTATTATGTGCCTGGTTAATTCCGGTAACCTGACTATCAGCCTGGATTTGAAGAAATTCGATATTCCCGCCAACGGATTTATTTTTGCATCACCCAACAACCTTAAACAATTCCTGCACGCCAGCGAGAATGCAAGGGTTACGCTCGTTAGTTTTACAGGGGATTTTTTAAACAAAATCGGGATTTCGACTCTAAAACCTGAGCTGTTCGAGTATTTTTCCAGCCAGCTTTCTCCCTATTGGCAACTCGACGAGAAAGCCGCGGAGGTGGTCCGCACCCTGATTCAGGATCTTGAACGCCGAAATCATGCGGCCAAAATACATCCATTTGGAAAAGAGTTACTGTTCAGCTCATTTCAGACTTTCCTGTATGAGGTTGCCGGATTAAGTAAAATTTATTCTGAGCCGGTAAGCGCTTATGTTTCAAGGAAAGAAAACATTGTTATGGAGTTTTTACAACTTGCTCAAAAGCACATTTCCAAACACAGAACCGTGACCACTTATGCTGAAATGCTAAGCCTGACACCTAAATACTTAACGGAAACTGTCAAGGAGATTACCGGCAAGAATGCCGGCGAAATGATTGACGATCTGGTAATGCTGGAAGCCAAATATCTGTTGAATAATCCCTCGTTGAGTATTGGACAGGTCACAGACCTTCTAAATTTTAGTGATCAGTCTTTTTTTGGAAAATTCTTCAAACGCCACCAGGGTATATCGCCAAAAGCATATCGAAAATCGCTCTGAAAAACTTCCCTTTAAGACCAATCAGGTTGAAATAAAAAATAGATTTTTTTAAAATTCCCGCTACAAGAAGTCGCTTTGTTTATTATCACTTAAATGAAATAAGTTATCTTCAATACACTTATTTCATTATTTTCAAATTTCAATTTTCTGCCTTTTATCTTTCTGCTTTTTCCACCCAAAGACAAAATCCGACTTTCAGACCAATTTCACCGATCTTCAAGCCTTTTAAATTCCTGCCTGGCGGTTCACCTTTGCAGACAACTTTTAAGGTAAATAATTTATACAAAATGAAAAAACATTACTTCGCAGGTATGGCTGTTCTGCCGCTCTCCCTCCTTGCGACATTGACCTTATTATCCGGCTGCGGGGCCAAAGAAGAAAAGAAAATAAAATCAGATGCCGTAAAAGTATCTATACTGGAAATTCAAAATCACGGGTATTCCGAGGAGCTTAGCTTTTCGGGTACAATCCAGGCCGAAAATTCGGTTCAGATCGGATTTTCAGTACCCGGCACCGTTCAGGCTGTTAAGGTAAATGAAGGTCAGCATGTCAATGCAGGCCAACTTTTAGCCACAATTGATGAAACCGAATATGCCAACGCACTCTTAATTGCTAACGCAGGTCTTGAACAAGCGGAAGATTTATTTAACCGACTGAACGGGCTGTACCAAAAAGGAAGTTTACCAGCGAAAGATTTTATTGATATAAAAACAAAACTTGCGCAGGCAAAGGCAAATAAAAACTTGTCTGTAAAGCGTGTTTCCGACACGAAGTTATACGCGCCCATGTCGGGAATTATCACAGCCAAATCCGTTGAGCGAGGCGCTATGGCCGCGCCTGGAGTTCCGGCATTTACAATTATTAAAACAGATCTGGTATATGCGCAGGTGACAGTTCCGGAAAGTGAAATTGGAAAAGTTGTGAAAGGTCAGACAGCAAAAGTTTTCGTATCGACACTTAATCAGGAGCTTACCGGAAAAATTGCAATTATCAATCCTCAGGCAGACCCGGTAACAAAATCATATTCAGTAAAAGTGCAACTGAAAAACCCCGGCAGAAAGCTGCTTCCCGGCATGATCACGCAAACTAAAATTTCCACAGGAAAATCGGTAGAAGCGATCACCATACCCTCAACCGCCGTGGTCCGGGATGCAGATGATATTACTTACGTCTTTGTAGCGGCATCGAATCAAAAAGTTGTCAGAAAAAGAATTACCGCCAGTGGCGTTCAGGGAAATGATGTGATTATCTCAGATGGCTTAAAGCAGGGCGACAAAGTTGTTGTGGCCGGCCAGACGCGTCTGAAAGACGGCTCTTCGGTGACGATGTAAAGTCATCTCTTTATCAAAAATATGCCAGTTTTTCCGCTCAGAATCTTTCCGGGCTGGCAGCAATCCTTGTAATCTAAATTTCTTTTTCGAGATGCAAAAACATAAAATGAACTTTATTGAAGCAGCCATGAAGTACAAGCAGGTGACCATTGTCGTCACTTTACTTCTGGTTTTGCTCGGCGCCAACGCGCTTTTGAATATGCCCCGCAGCGAAGATCCGAAAATTGATATGCCGGTTGCGATGGTTATGGCATTTTATCCCGGTGCAGATGAGCTGCAGATGGAAAAACAGGTAACAAACAAAATCGAACAATACCTTTTTTCTTTCGAAGAAATCAGGAAAGAAAAAACCAAGTCATCCACAAAAGATGGTCAGGTATTCATTACCGTCGAGCTCCACACCAGTGTAAAGGACCGGAAGAAATTCTGGTCCACATTGCAGCATGGATTAAACATGAACATGCGGTCAGCGCTTCCACAAGGCGTTTTAGGTCCAATTGTCAATAGTAATTTCGGGGACGTGGTGGCTCAGATGATCACCGTGTCCTCATCGCAGAGAAGTTATGCCGAAATTGAAAAATATTTGGATGATCTTGAAGATGGCCTCAAAACGATTCCCACTGTTTCAAAAATCAACAGAAGTGGCGGCCAGAAACAGCAGATCTATATCAAGGTTGACAACGGCAAATTACGTCAGTATGGTTTTGATGTAACTGTTCTTGCGAGGGCTTTGCAAATGCAAAATGTTACCGGCTATTCCGGTGAACTGACCATCGCGGCAAGCAACGTCCCCATCTTTGCCAACAGCCAGTACCGGACCGAGGCAGATATTGCCAACCAGATCGTTTTCAGTAATTCGGATGGAACGGTGATTCGCCTGAAAGATGTCGCGCAGATTGAGCGGAAGTATGAAGAAGTATCGTCGTATATCCGTATGGGTGATGACAAAGTGATGATGCTTAGTATTGAAATGCAGCCAGGAAATAACATTGTTCAGTTTGGCGATGTGGTTCAGGCAAAATTGAAAGAAGTAAAATCTACGTTTCCTGAGGATGTTAAAGTAACAACGATTGTGGATCAGCCCAAAGTCGTTGGAGACAGTATTTCGCACTTTATGGTTGAGTTTGGCATCGCGATCATGGCGGTTATTATGGTAGTTATGTTTTTGCTTCCGTTCCGCGTTGCCTCGATTGCTTCGGTGGCCGCTCCAATCTCCATCGCGATCACTTTCGGTATTATCAATATCATGGGCATTGAGCTGCATCAGGTGACGCTCGCAGCGCTGATCATCGTGCTTGGTATGGTGGTTGACAACGCGATCGTGGTGGTTGATAACTATATTGAAAAACTTGACGAAGGCGTCACCCCGTGGACAGCCGCCTGGCAATCAGCAACACAGCTTTCGCTTCCGATTTTCACAGCTACGCTAGCCATTATATTTGCCTTTGCACCGCTCGCGTTTTTCCTTGACGGGATCACAAAAGACTTTATCGCCGCATTACCTATGACAATTGCTGTTGCGTTGGTCGCCTCAATGCTTGTCGCTTTGCTTTTAACTCCTTACATGTGTTATGTTTTTATCAAAAAAGGGCTGAAACACCAGATCAGCGATCGTCCTATGAAGAAAAGCCTTTTGGATCATCTGCAAAATGCCTTTAATATAGGAGTCGAATTTTGTTTCCGTTGGCCCAGAGCCACAATGGCGGCAGCTGTTATATCTGTTTTTCTTGCGTTTCTGACTGCCGCAAATGTTGAACAGGAATTTTTTCCGAATTCAGAACGAAATCAGTTTAATGTAGAAGTCTGGCTACCAAGCGGAACCTCACTTCCGGCTACCGAAAATGTCGTCAAAAAAGTTGAAAATATTTTAAAAGAAGATAAAAGAGTTTCCGGACTTTCCAGTTTTATCGGTACCAGTTCCCCACGTTTTCAGATGACCTACGCACCTGAAACACCCAGAAGAAATTTTGCACAGATATTCATAACAACCATAGGTCCTGAGGCGACAAATGAAATGGTGAAGGAATATCTTGACAAATTCGATGGGCTGGTTCCCGACGGCTATGTCAGAGTAAAACAATTGAGTATGCAGGCAGGCTCCCCTATCGAAGTCAGGGTAATCGGAAATAACCTGAATGAACAAAAACAAATCGCCGGACAGATCAAAAATATTCTGGAAAAACAGGAAGGAACCAATTGGGTACGCAGTGATTATGAGCAGGATTATATGGGGGTAACACTCAAAATCAAGGAAGATGTTGCCACGCGCCTGGGCGTATCCAACCAGACGATCACTCAAACGCTGGGCGCCGGCCTGAAAGGTTATTCGGTTTCAACTTTATGGGAAGGCGACAAACCTGTTGACATTTTTATGCGCCTTGATGATGCCAGCAGGAAGGATTTCACCGATCTGGATAATCTTTATGTCAGCACACTTTATGGTGGAAAGGTACCATTGAAAGAAGTGGCAGAACTGGTTCCTGCATGGCATACGGGAACGCTCGCACACCGCAACGGGTTACGCACATTAACTATTCAGTCTGAGGCGCAGCTGGGTGTGAAAGCCTCTACTATCATGGCCCGCGCAATGCCGGAGATAGATAAACTGGAACTGCCGGAAGGTATCCGGATCGGGTATGGCGGAGAGCTGGAATCCAGCGGTGAAAGTGCTCCCGGAATGGGGATTTCACTAGGTGTGAGTTTGATTCTGATATTTTTGACACTGCTTTTCCAATTCAAAAATTTTGGGAAAACGATGATCATTCTGGCGACTTTCCCCTTAAGCTTGCTCGGCGCCTTTCTTGGACTTTACGTGACGGGCAATCCGATGGGATTTACTGCCTTCATGGGGATCATCAGCCTGATCGGTATCGTAGTGCGAAATGGAATTATTTTGGTCGATTATGCAGACGAGCTTGTGCTTGATCATGGTTATGCTATCAAAGCTGCAGCACTGGCCGCAGCCAAAAGAAGAATGCGCCCGATTTTTTTGACATCAGCCGCCGCAGCCGTAGGTGTTGTGCCGATGATCGTGAGCAAATCACCCATGTGGGGACCGCTTGGCAGTGTACTCGCATTTGGTTTGATCGTCTCGATGATCCTGACACTTTTTGTTGTTCCGGTACTCTATTACCGTTTCATCAAGCCAGTCCCGGATGCTGTTATGCCGACACCCGCAAATGAACAGATCCAGTACAAACCGTCACATGCTTAAAAGTTGATAATTTGGAATATAGTGTTGCTTAATTATTGTGGCAGCAGCTTGTCGCCACAATAATTTTCTTTCACCGAACTCCTGCTGGTCAACATTCATAAAAAAGGTTTCCCAAATAGCGTGTAGTGTAATTCATCATTGTAGGGGGCCGGTTTTCTGCCGCTTACAATTTTATACGCCGCACTTCAACTGGAAAACCGCCTACCCGAAATTCTCAAACAAATCGAAATTCACAAATGGGAAAATACTCTGCAATACTCAGGCATCTTGGCGCTGGATTTTTTTGCCTGCTTTTACTTTCGCAGCGCTCCGAAGCGCAGCAAAATATTTCACTGGCCCAGGCGCTTGAGCTGGCACGGACGCATAACAAAAAACTCAAATCCGCACAATGGGATATTGAAGCTGCAAAGGCCGTTCGGGAAGGAATCAATGGTGCAGACAAACCAATGATCGATGGCTCTGTGATGGGCTTTTATGTTGGAAAACCTCTTAATTCACTACTTCCCGAATATGGCGTAAGTCCTTCGGTCATTGTAAAGCAGTCAATTTACGCAGGCGGAAAAATAAAACTTGGGAAACAAGCCGCCGATAAGGGAATTGAAATTTATCAGGAGCAAAAAGTACTGGCAGAATCGGAGGTCATTTTCAACGTGCAGAAAGCCTACTGGCAAGTTGCAAGCATAAGCGAGAAAATTGTACTTGCCAAAACATTCAAGTCACTTTTAGAGTCACTTTTGAAGCAGCTTACCAACTCTTTTGACGCGGGGATGATTTACAAAAATGACATTCTCAGAGTTCAGGTTCAGCTTAACGAGGCTGAACTTAATCTGGTTAAGGCAAAAGACGGGCTGGTTATGTCAAAACTAAATCTCGCCCAGCAAATGGGTATGCCGGGCAATACGGAGATCACACTGGCCGACTCCATTGTTGGCACTTTCAACATACTGGCGGCGGATAGTTACCTGACCGCTGCTGAAAACCGCTCTGAAATCCGCCTGTTGAAAAGGGCACTCGAAGCACAGAGAATCCAGGAAAAACTTTTGAAAGCAGATTTCAAACCAACCGTAGGCTTACTTGCCAGCGGATTCGCAAGCATAGGCCCAAACATGAATTTTGAGAACGGCAACAACCTTCTTTCCTCCTATCTTGGGCTTGTCAGCGTGAGTATCCCGATCTGGGATTGGGGGCAAAAGGCGAGTAAGGTAAAAGAGCAGTCTTTCAAAGTACGTGCAAACCAGGTACAGATGGAGGAAACGCGTGAAATGATTTCTCTTGAAGCCCAGAATGCCTACCTACTTTTAAATCAGGCTGCTAAAAGAATAGATCTTTCACAGGTATCTGTGCAGCAGGCCAATGAAAATCTACGTTTGAACAATGATCGTTTTAGCTCAGGAACCGTTACCGGACAGGACGTTCTAGAAGCACAGACGCTCTGGCAACAGGCCAATAGTAACGTAATCGATGCGAAAGTTGAATATAAAATAAGCGAAGCGGCCTATCAAAAAGCAATCGGACACAACCAACAGTAGCTGCTTTATGCCCGTCATTCCGAAAACCAGGCCAGTTATTTTGTATTTGGACGACGAAATCCAGAACAGGATCTCTTTTAGTGCCATTTTTCGGCGCGACTACACGATAATTTTAACCAGTTCTATACAGGAAGCTTTTCAGATACTGGAATATGAACGGGTTGAAATTATCATTTGCAGTGAATATATCTGCCAAATGAAGGGCATCGATTTCCTGGAATTGACTTTCAGCAAATACCCGACTTGTTCACGCCTTCTTGTCTCAGACTATGCCAATACCGACCCCATGAACAAAGCGCAGATTTTCGGTTATCTGATAAAGCCGTGGGACGAAAAACTTCTAGGCAAGACTCTGGAAAAGGCGCACGAACTATTTACTATTAAAGAGACGATTTTTAAAAATTTTTGGTAAATTATTAACATCTTATATATGATGATTGAAACAGATCTGTGCATCGTCGGATCCGGCCCCGTCGCCCTATTTGCCGTTTACGAGGCCGGACAATTTGATATGCAATGCCATCTGATCGGGGAATATCCCGATCAGAAAGAGTCTGCGCCATCCGTTCAGCACGGACAATTAACAATGATTCTGATGGAAAAGATCACGGCTTATCGTCCAAGTTTTTCTTATGAAGAATGGATTGAAAATATCGTTCACATGAAAAATGAACATTACGTGATCACAACAAATAAAAAGACAAAGATCCTGTGTAAATCCTTACTATTTACAAATAAATCAGAGCCGTTTATCCAGGACTAATTTTACTTTGGACATCAAAAACCCGTCTGAGCCCTAGATTGTCAGCATGGAGCCTCATCCGCAGAAAATTCAAAATTTATCGAACTGTCTTATTGCTATCTATGAACCGGTTAATTAAGCTTGTAAAACAGAAAGGGAAAATCAAATCGGGCCTGATCTTTGATGAATTCCTACAATCTATTCTAATAATATGGACAGTATTGTCGTAACGGCAAGAAGTAACAAGGTTGCCATTATGTTGAGATTTCCTTTTTTTTCAAATTACACCGCAATGAAGAAACTCCTAAGTGTTTTTATCATTTTCATAACATCGCTCAATACCGTATTTGCACAAAATGACGGCCATCAATATCTAACAGTCGAGAAAGAGATTAACGCGGTGTACCAGAAAATCCTTCGGGAGTACAGCTCCGATAAGGAATTTATAAAGAATTTGAAGGCATCTCAGCGGCTTTGGATTCAATTTCGGGATGCAGAAATAAAAGCCAGGTACCCAAATCAAACTCCTGGTTACTATGGAAGTGTTTATGCCATGTGCGTCTCAAATTTAAAGACACAACTCACCAATGAAAGAATCAAAACACTGAAGGTATGGCTGGAAGGTATACAGGAAGGTGACATATGCTCCGGATCCATTAAAAGAAAAAATTAGCTATCAATAATTTTTATCGTCGTTACTATACATTGCTCCAACGAATAATCTTTACCAGTGGCTAACCAATTGCAAGTTTTGCACTGGTGAGAAACGCTACCGTTTTCATATCATAGCGGGGTGTGAAGGGAATTTCTTTCTTGACTGCTACAGCATGCTATTGTATTGAAAATGTTTGCGGGTCAGAAACTGCCGGTTGTATAACCGGTTGATATAGTTCAACAACACTTCCAGGTGTGAAACCATCAAATCCTGACTGAATTTATCAATGTTTGACTCATATTCCTGCTGGATGTTCTGTAATCCCCCGATCAGCATCGCTTACTTTTTCTGACAGGTGCAATGCTTCGTGTACGGATTAAGAAAAAAAACGTATTCCTTGATTTTTTTTACCAAGCGAATAATTCCGTATGAAATTCGGATGAAAATTCAGCCCACCGCCACAGGCTCCTGCATTACCTCAGCCACCGAAACCTGATTGGGTCCTAAAAGTGCCACCATTCCTGTGTCGCAATCGTAATACTGCTGCCCGTACTTGAGCTTATTGACCGCATTCCTTTAAACAAGATGCTGTAGAAGCTTGTAATCAGCCTGGTCTAGACTGAAATTTTTACCGTATCCAGTTCCATTACACTGATCAGCGGATGCATGGGCCTGGGCACACCCATAAACCGGTGCATTCTGAAATGGAACTGATTCGACAAGTGGTTTGCTGTCAGCCATGATCTAGAAATTATACGTGAGCTCAGTTGCAGATTCAGATAGTGCCCAGAGCCGTTTGGCAAGATCCACATCATATGATCTTTCGTTAGACTGCACAATCCCAGGTATTCCCCGCCTCGTAAAGCCGGATCGGTAGCCTTTCTGAGAATCGGCCAGGCACCCATTTCTACTTTTTGAGCGATAAATAAATTGGTAACTTTACCCAAAAGCCCCAGGTTCGCCTGCAGGTTTGTCGCCGTGAACCCGGATGCGCTGCGGTTGAAACCGCCTGAATACCATGCTGCTTGAATTGCCTG
This sequence comes from Dyadobacter subterraneus, assembly GCF_015221875.1. NCBI lineage: Bacteria > Pseudomonadati > Bacteroidota > Cytophagia > Cytophagales > Spirosomataceae > Dyadobacter > Dyadobacter subterraneus. Next base: position 2,258,675 of record NZ_JACYGY010000001.1, on the reverse strand, counting down.
TCCAGCTCATAGGGAAAAAGCAAGTTGGCCAGTTTACTTTGCACGTAAGCTTTGTTGGTATCGAAGTCTTTATCAAAATTAATATCATCAAAATGGATATCTCCGTCAAATTTTTGTAGGGATGTTTTTTTTATGCATACCACGCTTTGGGTAGCTACCCGGGCGTTGGGTGTGGCTTTGAGCAAATCCAGCAGCAACCCCGTCAGAAGGAAAATGACCCAGGTGGTTGGTCGCGAATTGAGACTCAAACCCCGGTTTGGATAATTGGCGCTGTTTCGGATACATAATACCAGCGTTGCTGATTAAAATATCCAGCCTTTTGAATCTGCTATGAAACGCTTTTGAGAACGACTTCGCAGACTCGGTGGTTGGCTTGTACTTACCGGTGTAAAATACCGCCGTTCATTCTTTATTTATCCTCGGCAAACTCCCTCTTGATCTTCTCCCTGTGCTGCTTTCCCCAATCAACCAGCGACTCTACTACCTTTTCCAGCGTCTGGCTGTATGGGGTCAACTCATACTCAATCAGCACCGGGAAGCCGACCGCCACTTTTTTAAGCACAAAACCGTTTGCTTCCAGTTCTTTCAATTCGGCCGACAGCACGCGGCCTGATATACCGGCAATTTGCCTTTGTAATTCACTAAAACGCTTGTTCCCACGGGCAATGGATATGATGATCCGCAGCTTCCATTTACCACCAATGGCATACATGGCATCACCTACGGCATTCAAAATCACATTGCATTCTTCGGTGAATGCTTTATTGTTTCCCTGGCCCTCTTCTATTTTTTTCATAAGTAGTACGATATAATAAGCTGGTAACCTATTAGTAACAAGTAATAAAATGTAATCAAATATACTATAATTTTGCTCTCAACAAATTCATACAGCATTTATGAAAAGAGCAGATTCACAAAATCAGCAACCAAGCGATTGGGAATTCAATCAGTTAATAGAAACGATGTTACAGGATATTTATCTTTCGATGCCCTCGACAGGCGTCTATCCCTTTACGGTGATAAGGACTATCGGTACAGCGCTAATCAGTGGTGTGGTAGAACCCATGCCAATGCTGCGTTCACAGATACTGGTGTTGAGAAGAACTGATTTTGACTACTCCGATTTTACAGACTATGTGATAAATTCAAAAGAATACAACCGTATCCTTTCTGAA